>JAUSPV010000256.1 GCA_030652755.1 Caulobacter sp.
CTGGACCGGATCGTGGGCAAGCGGCTGGGGCTGTTGCCGGAGTAGGCGAGGCGCTTTGCGTGCTTCGACACGCGCCTGCGGCGCTGCTCAGCATGACTGTTGTGAATAGCCTTCTAGCCTAGTCATCCAGAGCAGCCGCGAAGCGGCGTGTCGAAGGACGCACGGCGACCGCCCCGGCCATGGGACGTGACGTCGCGCTCCCGGGGCGCTAGAGAGACCGCCCGCCCGCCACAGCTCCGGACTCTCCCCCTTGCGACTTCCCCAGGCCCGTCTCGACCAGGTGCTCGACCGCTTCCGCGAGATCGAGGCTCGCATGGGCGCGGCCACGGACGGGACCGAGATCGTGCGCCTGTCCAAGGAGCACGCCGAGTTGCGCCCGGTCGCCGAAGCGGTGATGGCCGTGCAGAAGGTCGCGGCCGAGCGGCCGGAGCTGGAGGCCATGGCCTCCGACCCCGATCCTGACATCTCCGAACTGGCCCGCGACGAACTGGAGCGCCTCGACGCGCGCCTGCCGGAGATGGAGCGCGAGGTCGCGCTGCTGCTGGCCCCGCGCGACAAGGACGAGAACGCCTCGGCCATCCTCGAAGTGCGGGCCGGCACCGGCGGCGACGAGGCGGCGCTGTTCGCCGGCGACCTGTTCCGCATGTACCAGCGCTACGCCGTCAGCCAGGGCTGGCGGGTCGAGATCGACAGCGTCTCCGAAGGCGAAATGGGCGGCTACAAGGAAATCGTCGCCTCGGTCACCGGCGACGGCGTGTTCGGCCGGCTCAAGTTCGAGAGCGGCGTGCACCGGGTGCAGCGGGTGCCCGAGACCGAGGCCCAGGGCCGCATCCACACCTCCGCCGCCACCGTCGCCGTCCTGCCCGAGGCCGAGGACGTCGAGATCGAGATCAACGACGCCGACCTGCGCATCGACACCTACCGCTCCAGCGGCGCCGGCGGCCAGCACGTCAACAAGACCGACAGCGCGATCCGCATCACCCACCTGCCCAGCGGCTTGGTCGCCGAATGCCAGGACGACCGCTCGCAACACCGCAACAAAGCCAAGGCGATGGCGGTGCTGGTGGCGCGGCTGCGCGAGC
>JAUSPV010000259.1 GCA_030652755.1 Caulobacter sp.
GGGCTGGAACAGCTCGGCGCGGATCAGCAGGGCCAACACGCCGCCCACCATGAGCATGGTGAACGAGAACAGCAGGTACAGCGTGCCGATGTCCTTGTGGTTCGTGGAGAAGAACCAGCGGGTGAAGAAGCCGGGCTTGTGGTCGGCGTCGTCGTGTGCGTCGTGAGCGGCGGCGTGAGCCATCGGTCTTACCTTGGAAATCAGAGCGGGGCGGCCGGCGCGACGCCGGCGGGAGCGGCGACCGGAGCGGCCGTCGGGGTCGGAGCGGGGGCGGCGGCGGCGTCGGGAGCCGCAACAGGCGTGGCGGCGGGAGCCTTGGTCGCCACCCAGGCGTCGAACTCGGCCTGCGTCACGACCTTGATCTCGATCGGCATGAACGCGTGATCGACGCCGCAGAGTTCGGAGCACTGCCCGTAGTAGGTGCCCACCTTCTCGGCCTTGAACCAGGTCTCGTTCAGGCGGCCGGGAATGGCGTCCGTCTTGAGGCCGAAGGCCGGCAGGGCGAAGGCGTGGATCACGTCGGCGGCGGTGACCTGGACACGGACGACCTTGTTCACCGGCACGACCATCGGTTCGGTCGCCGCGAGGCGGAAGACATCCCTGGGCAGACCGCGCTTGGCGACTTCGTCCTCGGGCAGCATGTTGGAAATGTACTCGGGGATCTGCTGATCCGGGTACTCGTAGCCCCAGTTCCACTGGTAGCCGACCGCCTTAACGGTCAGATCCGGCTTGGGCATGTTGTGATAGTCGAACAGCAGCCGGAACGAGAACACCGCGATCACCATCAGGATCAGGACCGGGATCAGCGTCCAGGCCACCTCGATGGCGGTGTTGTGGCTCCACGTCGCCGGTACCGGATTGGCCTTGCGATTGTAGCGCACCACCACCCAGATCAGCAGGCCCAGCACGAACAGGCAGATGACCGTGATGATCGGCAGCAGAATGATGTCGTGGAAGAAGTGAGCGCTATGCTTGAGCGGCGACGCCGCCTGCTGCAGACCCAATCCCCCCGGCGTCGGCTGACCCAGCCGCTCCTGGGCGAAGGCCAGCGAGCCTATCATCGCCGCACCGGCGCCGGCCGTTAGCCCGGCGATACCCTGAAACTTCGACTTCATGACCCTCTCTGGCCTGCTTCGCCGTCCCGTGGCCCGACAGGACCAAAGGATATTCGGCATCTTTCATCTGGCTCAGGGAGCAGCGGCTTCAAGCTCGCGTACGAGCCGTCAGCGATGCCCCTCCACGCCTACCGGGGGCGTGAATACGCGCAACGCCACCCCTTGCCAAGCGCCTCGCCGTCGCAGGCGCGACAAGGAAAAGGCTGGAGGTTGCGAGGGCGTCGCATCTGCGGCCCTCCGAGCTATGGGGCACGGCAAGCTACCCGGCTTAAGAAGGTACCTTGCGTTAGTCAGTACCATGCGTTAGGTAGCTCTCGAACCTGGAGACGGACCACGTGCCGGAAACCATCGAAATCCAACTGAAGAAGGGCGTCCTGACGTTGTGCGTTCTGGCCCTGCTGCATCGCTCGGACAGCTACGCCTACGAGATCGCCAGCCAGCTCGCGAAGGACATCGATATGGGGGAGGGAACCATCTACCCGCTGATGCGACGACTTCAGGCCGATGGCCTGGTCGATACCTATCTGGTCGAGTCGCAGAGCGGCCCGCCCCGGAAATATTACCGTCTGACCGAGGCGGGGCGCGCCAGCTTCATCTCGCAGAAATCCGAATGGATGGCCTTCACCCGGGCCGTCGACGCCATCCTGGGAGCCGAGGCATGACCCGCGCCGACTTCATCGTCCGGCTCAAGGCCGGTCTGGCCGGTATGCCGGCCAACCAGATCAGCGACATCGTCGCCGACTACAACACCCACTTCGACGACGCCGTCGCCGCGGGCCGCAGCGAGGCCGAG
This sequence comes from Caulobacter sp., assembly GCA_030652755.1. Lineage (GTDB taxonomy): Bacteria > Pseudomonadota > Alphaproteobacteria > Caulobacterales > Caulobacteraceae > Caulobacter. Next base: position 1,909 of record JAUSPV010000259.1, read on the forward strand.
GTGGCCGAGGCGCTGGGCGAACCTGGCCGGCTGGCCCGCGAGTTGAAGGCCGAGGAAGGGCTGAAGCGGTGGGAGGAGCAGAAGAATCCGTCCGCGGCCATGGCCGCCGTCTTCGCCGTGCTCGGGCTCGGCGCGATCGACATCCTCGTCCTGCTTCCCATTCTGATGGGCGTTGTGGGCGCGCTGTTCGGCTTCTTCATGGCCGCCATCGGCATCTTCATCGGCGGCGGCTTCGTCTTCGCCGCCGGCCCCTTCATGGGCCCGCCGGGAGGACCGGTGACAGCCGTGCTCGCCGGGATCGGTCTGATGGCCGCCGCCACGGCCATCGCGGCGGTGACCACCATCGTCACCATCGGGCTGGTCAACCTGCTCGTCTGGTACGGACGTCTTCACTACCGGCTTCTCAAGCCGGCCATCGAACCGCAAGGCTGAGGGACAGAGCCATGATCCGCACCCTGATCACCATCGCCTTCGCGAGCTTCATCCTCGCGGTCGCCTGTCTGGCCGGCGCCGCCGCGCTCGGCGGCCGCGACATCGCCGAGAACGGCTGGACCATTCCCAGCGAGTGGCAGTACCGAATCGCCGATCGCGGCGGTCGCAGCCGGCTGGAGCGCGTGCGCTCCAGCGAGCGTATCACCCGCGAAATTCCCTGGGACGGCGGCGAAGCCCTGGTGCTCGACCTGCCCCTGGACGTCACCTACGTCCAGGGGGAAGGGGCCCGGGTCGTCATCGAGGGCCCCAAGGACTATGCCGAGCGCATCACGCTTGAGGCTGGCCGCTTCGGCCTCGCCGGCGACGTGACTCTCGACGCCAACGACGTGACCATCGACCTCAACGGCATTCGCGTCCTCGATGCGGGCGAGCGTCTCCGGATCACCGTCACCGCGCCGAAGGTGTCCAGCTTCACCGTGAATGGCTCGGGCGACCTCGACATTCGAAACTACGATCAGCCGAATCTGACCGTTCAGGTCCAGGGCAGCGGCGACGTAAGGGGCGCCGGGCGGTCCGGGGCGCTGAAGCTGGCCGTCGTCGGCTCGGGCAGCATCGACCTTGCCGACGTCGATGCGCGGGACGCCGAGGTCACGACCTCCGGCAGCGGCGACGCCACCATAGCCGCCCGCGGCTCGGTCAAGGTCGCGGTGGCCGGCAGCGGCGGCGTAAGCCTCAAGGCCAAACCCGCCAGCCTGACGAGCGAAATCAGCGGATCGGGCGACGTGGATCAGGACTACTGATGACGAAGGCGGTCTGACGCCTTACCTGTAGCGTCATGACCGCCTCTCCTCTCGCTCCCTCGCTCCTCGACTCCGCTGGCGTCGATCCTGAACGCGCCCGCGCCATTCTCGGCGAGGCCCTGGCCGGGGCCGACGACGGCGAGCTCTTTCTGGAACGGTCCGAGACAGAGGCCTTCGTCTTCGACGACGGACGGCTGAAGACCGCCAGCTATGATTCGGGCGAGGGTTTCGGCCTTCGGGTCGTCGCCGGCGAAACGGCAGGCTACGCCCACGCCAGTGAAATCTCCGAAGCCGCCATCCGCCGCGCCGGCGATTCGGCGAAGCTGGCCCGCCGCGGCTACGCCGGCGTGGCCGCCGAGGCGCCCCGCGCGACAAACGCCAGACTTTACAACGAGGACGACCCGGTCGCCTCGCCCGGCTTCTCCGACAAGGTCGCGCTGATGCAGGAGATCGACGCCTTCGCCCGGGCGCGTGATCCCCGCGTGGTCCAGGTGATGGCCTCGATGGCGGGCGAACGGCGCACGGTCGAGATCCTGCGCGCCGACGGCCGACTGATCCGCGATGTGCGGCCGCTGGTCCGCGTCAATGTCCAGGTCACCGTCGAACGCGACGGCCGGCGCGAGACCGGCACGTCCGGCGCCGGCGGCCGCGCCGGCTTCGAGGCCTGGATCTCGCCTGACAAGTGGCAGGCGCAGGTCGACGAGGCCATCCGCCAGGCGACGGTCAATCTGGACGCCGTTGACTGCCCCGCCGGCGAGATGGACGTCGTCCTGGGCCCGGGGTGGAACGGCGTGCTGCTGCACGAGGCCGTCGGCCATGGCCTGGAGGGCGACTTCAACCGCAAGGGCCTGTCGGCCTTCTCCGGCCGGATCGGCGAGCGGGTCGCCGCGCCGGGCGTGACGGTCTTTGACGACGGAACCATCCCCGGGCGTCGCGGGTCGCTGACCGTCGATGATGAAGGCACCCCGACCGAACGGACGATCCTCATCGAGGACGGCATCCTGGTCGGCTACATGCACGACCGCATGAGCGCCCGCCTGATGGGCATGAGCGCGACCGGCAACGCCCGTCGCCAGTCCTACGCCCACATGCCGATGCCGCGGATGACGAACACCGGCATGCTCGGCGGCCATCACACCCAGGCCGAGATGATCGCCTCCACCAAGCGCGGCATCTTCTGCGCCCATCTGGGCGGCGGTCAGGTGGACATCACCAACGGCAAGTTCGTGTTCCAGTGCACCGAAGCCTGGCTGATCGAGGACGGCAGGCTGACCACGCCGGTCAAGGGCGCAAGCCTGATCGGCGATGGCCCCAGCGCGCTGACCCGGGTGACCATGATCGGCGACGACTTCGCCATGGACCCCGGCGTCGGAGTCTGCGGCAAGGCCGGGCAGGGCGTGCCGGTGGGGGTGGCGCAACCCTCGATGAAGATCACCGGCCTGACGGTGGGCGGCACGGCGGTCTGAGTGATCGCCGGAAACGTTTCGGCGATTTAATCCACATTTCAGCGTTGTAACGTGCCCCGGGACGGGCGCGCGATCAGGTTCGCTTCGCTTGGGCCGGGGGCTCAAGGGGGAGTGACGTATGACAGACCTGCTTTTCGCCACTGTCGGGATCGCCGCGCTGTCGATGGCGACCGGCGCTCTGGCGCAGACCGACCCGCCCGCGCCGCCGTCGGCCGCTGGCGAACAGGGCGTGATCGCCTATCCGCTGACCTTCTTCGCTGATGCACGGCCCAACACGGCGATGGACATGGTCACCCGCCTGCCCGGCTTCGCCTTCGACGGCGGGTCGGGCGTGCGGGGCTTCTCCGGCGCGGCCGGCAACGTGCTCATCGACGGCGAACGGCCGACGACCAAGAGCGACGACCTCCAGAGCATCCTGCGTCGCATCCCCGCCAGCCAGGTCGAGCGTATCGAGGTGATCCGCGGCGGGGCGCCGGGCATCGACATGCAGGGCAAGACCGTCATGGCCAACATCGTCCGCAAGGGCGGAACCTCGGTCACCGGACTGGTCTCCATCGTCAACAGCTTCGTCTACGACGGGCGCAACGCGCCCGGCATCCGGCTGGAGGGCGCCCGTCGCGCCGACGGCAAATCGCTTGAGGGATCGCTGGTCGCCGCCGGCTTCATCGACGACGGAGCGGGCGACGGGCCGCTGGTCCAGCGCGACGCCGCCGGGACCCTGATCGATCAGGGCCAGATGCGCTCCGAGGGCGACGGCGAGCAGATCGTCGCCACCTCCGCGTACGAGACGCCTTTCGCCGACGGCAAGTTCCGGATCAACGGACGTCTGTTCTTCCAGCGCTTCTACTACGGCGAGCACAATGACTTCGACATCGCCGGCTTCACGGCGATGGCCAGGGAGTTCGAGGAGCGCCGCGAGGGGGAGATCGGCCTTCGCTATGGCCGCGACCTGGGCCCGCGGACCAAGCTCGAAAGCCTGTTCATCCAGCAATGGCGCGAACAGGACTTCAACCTGCGCTTCCAGGCAAACGGCGACGAGGATCTGTTCAGCAACGAGCGCAGACTGGGGGAAACCATCGGTCGTGCGTCGGTGAACTTCCGCCAGTCCGACACCCTGTCGCTGGAATTCGGGGGCGAGGGCGCGTTCAATTGGCTGGACACCCTGACCGCCTACAGCGTCAACGCCGCACCCGTCGCGCTTCCGGCCGCCAGCGTGCGGGTCGAGGAGCGTCGGGGAGAAGCCTTCGGCACGGCGACCTGGAAGCCCGCGCCGCGGCTGACGGTCGAGGGCGGCCTGCGGTACGAGACCTCGCAGATCACATCCGATGGTGATGTGGTGCTGGAGAAGACGCTGCAGTTCGCCAAGCCGCGTCTTGTCGCCACCTGGTCGCCCACCGAAGCCAATCAGATCCGTGTCCGTGTCGAGCGGGAGGTCGGCCAGCTCAATTTCAACGACTTCATCGCCAGTTCGCAGATCACATCGGGCGGAGCGGTCACCACGGGCAACCCCGACCTGAACCCCCAGCAGGCCTGGGTGGCCGAAATCGCCTACGAGCGACGCTTCTGGGACAGCGGCTCGATCACCCTGACCCTTCGCCATACCGAGCTGACCGACGCCATCGACCGTGCGCCGGAGGTGGTCGCTTCGACCTGCCCGCTGCTGCCGGGCGGCCAGCCGGATCTCGCGTCCCCGTCCTGCACCCGCTTTGACCGCCCGGACAATATCGGAGACGGCACGCGTGATCAGGCCCAGCTGGACTACACCCTGCCGCTGGACCGGCTGGGCGTGAAGGGCGGTCTGCTCCGGGGCTTCGTGATCTGGCGCGACTCCGAGGTCACTGACCCGACCACCTTCGATCCCCGTCGGATCACGGGGGAACGCCCCAGGGAGTGGGAGATCCACTTCACGCAGGACTTCCCCCAGTGGAAGCTGACCTGGGGCGTGGACGCGTTCGGCGGCTGGCAGGAGACCTACTACCGGTACAACCGGATCGAGACGACCAGGCTGGGAACCTTCGTGACGCCCTACATCGAGTACAAGCCGCGCAACGACCTGCAGTTTCTGCTCCAGGTGCAGAACTTCACCGAGCGCGATCTGGTCCGGATCCAGGATGTCTACAGCGGGCCGCGCGACACCAGCCCCTTGGTTCTCCGCGAAAGCCGACAGTACGAGAACGGCATGAATGTCTACGTCCGCGTCCGCAAGACGTTCGGCTGACCGGCTCCCCGGCCGCTTGAGACCCCTCGGCTCCGCCCTGAACCGGAGCCGCCCCAAGGCCAGGGAAGAAGGGCCCCGGAGAGTGATCTCCGGGGCCCTTCGCCGTTTTCGGTCACGGTCAATGCCTAGTGAGGCATCGACTGGCGGTCCGCGCCTTGCTCCGGAGCGGGGTGGCTCGTTGCGGTGTTGGCGCCGTGGGCCCAATGCTTGATCACGAAGCTGAGCAGCACGAAGACAACGCCGAGGCCGACGCCGGTCCAGCCGAGCCAGTGGAAGCCGCCCAGCGAGGTTTCCAGGGCGCCCTTGGGATCCAGAACCTGTCCGCCGACCGTCGCCGAACCCAGGCTGCCGGCGATCTGGGCGCCGATGAAGTGGGCGATCGAACTGGACAGGAACCAGACCGCCATCATGAAGGAGACGATCGAGGCCACCGACAGCTTGGTGATCTCCGACAGCCCGACCGGCGACAGGAAGAGCTCACCGGTGGTGTGCAGCAGGTAGAGCCCGGCCAGCGCCAGCAGCGGCATCTGGAAGGCCGGGTTGACCCAGCCCGCCTTGGCCGCCCAGACCACGATCAGGAAGCCCAGGCCGACCTGCCCGAGGGCGAGACCGAACTTCATCACCGGGTTCGGGTCGCGGTTGACGCGGCCGAGGAACAGCCACATCGCCGCGAAGATCGGCGCGAAGATCAGGATGAAGCCGGCGTTGAATGACTGCGTCTGGGATGCCGTCAGGCCCATGTCGATCCAGATCGCGTCGGTCGGAGATCCGGCCGCCTGATACATGGCCTGGCTGGCGAGGAAGAAGTCCTGGCCAAGCAAGCTGATGGTTGTCGGAGCGCTGATCAACGCCAGGTCGACGTTGCGGTCCGCGAACAGATTCAGCGACGTGCCCGCCTGCTCGAACAGGGTCCAGAAGACCACCGATCCGAAGATCAGGACCACCGCCAGCAGCATCCGTTCGCGCGCGATCTTGTCGCACTTCGCGACGACGAACCAGGCGATGTAGACCAGCGCGGCCGCCGTGCTCAGGCCCAGGGCCCAGCCTACGATCGTGTGGCTCTGAACCATCCACCAGATCACACCGACGCCCAGGATGCCGGCGATGTAGATCAGGCCCTCGCGGTTGACCGGGCCGGCGATCTTCTGGGCCAGCAGCGCGGGGTTGGGGGGTTCGCCCTTGCCCTCGAGCAGCGGCTTGCCGAGGACGAACACGATGAAGCCGATCAGCATGCCGACGCCGGCCAGACCGAAGCCCGCCCACCAGCCGACGGTCTCGCCCAGATAGCCGCAGAGGATCGAGGCCCAGAAAGCGCCGAGGTTGATGCCGTAGTAGTAGAGGGTGAAGCCTTGGTCGCGCCGCGGGTCGCCCTGCGGATAGAGTTGGCCGACGATCGTGGAGATGTTGGGCTTCAGGAAGCCGACCCCCATGATGATCAGCGAAATGGCGAGATAGAAGATGCCGACGTAGGTGCCGTCACGCTCGGCCCTGATCTCGTACGAGTCCTTGGCCAGCGTCGTCGGGATCGGGGCGTCGGCCGGCAGGTCGTTGATCGCCAGGCCGCCGTTGGCTCCCGCGCCGAAGGTGTAGGTCGCATCCCCGACCTTGATCCTGGAAACATTGTTCTCGACGACCAGTTCGTAGGCGGCGCCTTGATAGCTAAGGGCTTGGGTCGCGGGACGACCCTCGACGGCCATCATGCCGTGACCGGCGACCAGCAGCAGGGCGCCGAAGGCGATGGCCTTGCGGGTGCCCAGGTAGCGGTCGGCCAGCAGGCCGCCGATCAGCGGCAGCAGGTAAACCAGCGAGGCGTAGGAGCCGTAGAGGCCGCTGGCGAACTCGTCCGAGAACAGGAAGTGCTGCGTCAGATAGAAGATCAGGATGGCGCGCATGCCGTAGTAGGAGAACCGCTCCCACATCTCGGCGAAGAACAGGATGATCAACCCTCGGGGCTGGTTCCGCATCTGCAGAAGCACCGGGATGCCCGTGGCCAGGGTAATGATTATCCCCAGCGCAATAACGATGCTCATAACTGCCGTTCCTGTTGGCTTTGGCTGTGACGCCGAAGGGGCGGCAAGGATCCCCCGCGCCAGCCCTGATTTGCGCGGCAGAAAATCACGCGTCGACCGGTTTCACAAGCAACGGCTTGCCGCCAGGAGACTTTCTGGAGCCGCTTTCGTCTCTCGCGCGTTCGAGATCAGGAGGAGCGCACCATGTCTGATGCCATCACGCCGTTCACCATCGCCGCCGCGCCCGGACGGGTTCGCGTGTTGTTCGAGGGCCATGAGGTCGCCGACAGCGCTCGCGCTCTCAGGCTCGACGAGCGCGGCCATGAGCCCGTCTATTATTTGCCGCGCGAGGACGTGCAGATGTCGGTGCTCAGGCGAAACGACCATGCCTCGGTCTGCCCCTGGAAGGGCAAGGCCAGCTGGTTCACGATCATGCGCGACGCCACCATCGTCGAGGACGTGGCCTGGTCGTACGAGGCTCCGCATGACGGCGCCGCGATCATCGCCGGCCACGTCGCCTTCGTGGCGGAGCACGTCGACATCGAGGCCGACGAGACGCCGCAGCCGGTGCGCAAGGTCCCGCCGATGGATCCACCCTATGTCGAGTAGGCGCGGCTAGAGCGCGTTCCGATAAGTGGGAACCGGTTATCGGGCCAAACGCGCGGCTACGAAAAAGCCAGAGTGGCCGATTTGATTCCATCAAACCGGATCCCGCTCTAGTACGCGCACTCCTCGAACACGCGGCTGATGTCGCCCTGCCACTCGCCGTGGTACTTTTCCAGCAGACGTTCGGCCGGGGTCACGCCGCTGTCGGCGATGGCTTCAAGCTCGCCCAGGTAGGTGGTCTCGTCGATGAACCCGCCGTCCAGCCGGGCGCGGCGCTTGAGGCCCTCGCGGCTGATGGCGATCATGTCCCTGGCCACGTCCTGGACGGTGCGGCCGGCGACCACGGCCTTGAGGCCGAGGCGGTTGACGTCGCGACGGACGCCTTCGCGATCCTCGCGAGTCCAGTGCTTGCAGAGGTCCCAGGCGGCGGCCAGCGCGGCGTCGTCGTAGAAGATGCCGGTCCACAGCGCCGGCAGGGCGCAGAGCCGGCTCCAGGGTCCGCCGTCGGCGCCGCGCATCTCCAGATAGGTCTTCAACCGCACTTCCGGGAAGATGGTGGTGGTATGGTCGGACCAGTCCTTCATGGTCGCCCGGCCCTCGACGCCCTCGAGCCTGCCGTCGATGAAGTCCTTGAACGACTTGCCGGCGACGTCGACGTACAGGCCGTTGCGCTTGACGAAGTACATCGGCACGTCGAGCGCGTAGCGGGCGTAGCGCTCGAAATCGAAGCCGTCCTCGAACACGAAGTCCAGCATGCCGGTGCGGTCGGGATCGGTGTCGGTCCACACATTGGCCCGGGCCGACAGGAAGCCGTTGGGCTTGCCTTCGGTGAAGGGTGAGTTGGCGAACAGGGCGGTGGCGATCGGCTGCAGCGCCAGGCTGGTGCGGAACTTGGCCACCATGTCCGCTTCCGACGAGAAGTCGAGGTTGGCCTGCACCGTGCAGGTGCGCAGCATCATGTCGAGGCCGAGGTTCCCGACCAGCGGCATGTAGCGACGCATGATCACATAGCGCCCCTTGGGCATGATCGCCGCGTCGGACCGCTTCAGCGCCGGGTGGAAGCCCAGGCCCAGGAAGCCCAGCCCCAGCTCGTCGGCGACGGTCTTGACCTCCTGAAGGTGGTTGCCCGTCTCCTCGCAGATCTCGTGCATCGAGTTCAGGGGCGCGCCGGAGAGCTCGAACTGGCCGCCGGGCTCCAGGCTGATGTTGGCCCCGCCGCGGCTCAGCGCGATCAGGGTCTGGCCGCCGTCGGCGCGGTCCTCGTAGACGCCTTCCCAGCCGAAGCGCATCAGGCCCTTCAGCATCGCCTCGATGCCGCCTGGCCCGTCGTAGGCCACGCTTTCATGGGTGGTCAGGTGGAAGCCGAACTTCTCGTGTTCGGCGCCGACGCGCCATTCGCTGGCCGGCTTCGAGCCGACGGCGAAATACTCGGTCAGGTCGTCGAGCGTCAGCGGACGGTCGTCACACACAGTGTCTGCCATATGGATATGAGCCTCCCCGGCTTCTTGGTGTTGGCGGCAGGAGGCCCATGTCCCGACCGGGCGCGATCTTTACGCTGTTCAGCAGGTGGTAGCAAAAGGCTACGGTCTCAAGAGCCCGTGAGCCAGTCTCCCATCGCCGCCTGCCAGATCGTCAGGGCGGCGATGGCGGCGGTGTCGGCCCGCAGGATGCGCGGCCCAAGCGACACGCTGGTGACGAACGGCAGGGCGCGAAGGCGTTCGCCTTCCTGCGGGTCGAAACCGCCCTCCGGGCCGATCAGCACCGCCCATGGACCGCCGTCCGCGCCCGTCAGCGCCGCCAGCGCCGGCGGAACCCCGCCCGCTTCGTCGCAGAACATCAGCCGCCGATCCGCCGGCCACCCGTCCAGCAGGCGGTCCAGCTTCTCCGGCGCGACAACCTCCGGCACGTCGAGGCGGCCGGTCTGTTCCGCCGCCTCCGTGGCGATGGCGTGCAGCCGCCCGATGTTGGCGCGATCGGCGTTGGTGCGCCGGGTCTGGACCAGCCGGATGCGGCGCGCGCCCAGCTCGACGGCCTTTTCGACGATGGTCTCCAGCCGTCCGCGCTTGACCAGCGCCACCACCAGATCGAGGTCCGGGCCCTGGACCATCGGCCTTGTCATCGCCCCGACCGTCAGCCGGCAGCCGCGCTTGTTCGCCTCGACCACCGTCGCGCGCCATTCGCCGTCCCGGCCGTTGAACAGCAGCACCTCCGACCCGATCGCCAGCCGCATGACCGCGATCAGGTATCGGCTCTGCTCGGGCGAGGGAGACACGGGGGCGCCGGCGGCCAGGGCGTCGGGGACATGGAGTCGGATCATGACCCCTTCTAGCGCGGGACTGCCCGCCGTGTTTAGCTCTCTCGCATGAGCGACAAGGCCTACGACAAGACCCTCGAAAAACTGCAGGTCGCCCTGGTCCGGTGGCAACAGCTGGCCCTTGAGCGCGGCGACAAGGTGCTGGTCATCTTCGAGGGCCGGGACGCGGCGGGCAAGGATGGGTCGATCCGACGCGTCGTCGAGTACCTGTCGATCCGGGCCACCCGGGTCGTGGCCCTGCCCAAGCCATCCGACCGCGAACGGTCGCAGTGGTATTTCCAGCGCTATGTGCACCACCTTCCGGCGGCCGGCGAACTCGTGATCTTCAACCGCTCCTGGTACAACCGGGCCGGCGTCGAGCCGGTCATGGGATTCTGCACCAAGGCCGAGGCCGAGACGTTCCTGCGCGACGTTCCGGCCTTCGAGTCGATGCTGATCGACAGCGGGATCACGCTGATCAAGCTGTGGCTGGATATCAGCAAGGATGAGCAGGACCGGCGGCTCGATGACCGGCGCAGCGATCCGCTGAAGGCGCTGAAGGTTAGCCCCCTGGACGCCGTGGCCCAGGAGAAGTGGAAGGCCTACAGCGCCGCCCGCGACGAGATGCTGACCCACACCCACAGCGTCATCCACCCCTGGGTCTGCGTGAAGGCCGACGACAAGAAGGCCGCGCGGCTGGCCATCATCCAGCACCTGCTGTCGATCATCGCGCCGGCCAGGCTGCGCAAGGGTATCGACAAGCCCGACCCGGCCGTCCTGTTCACGTTCGAGCCCGAAGCGCTCAGCGACGGGCGGTTGGCGCGCTGAGCGTTGGAGGTCGGCGGCGGCGGCGGCAGGTCCGGATGATGGTCCAAGAGGTCGCCGTCGAAAGCCCCTGGCGCCGGACGCATCGACTCGCTTGCCATGTGGGGCGCTGTCCAACTCAATGAACCCTGGCGGGCCGGCGCGCCCGCGACCGCCGTGGGAGGCGCAAGCATGGACTATGTTCCGCTGGGCAAGACCGGCCTGAAGGTATCGAGACTGTGTCTCGGCTGTATGACCTACGGCGCCAGCAGCTGGCGGCCCTGGGTGCTGGAGGAGGAGGCGAGCCGCCCCTTTTTCAAAGCGGCGGTCGAGGGCGGGATCAACTTCTTCGACACGGCCGACATGTATTCCAACGGCCAGAGCGAGGCAGTCACCGGCCGGGCGCTGAAGGAATTCACGCGGCGCGAGGAGACGGTGATCGCCACCAAGGTCTTCTTCCCGAACGGAAAGGGGCCCAACGCCGGCGGCCTGTCGCGCAAGCACATCATGAACGCCGTCGACCGGTCGCTGAAGAACCTGGGGACCGACTACATCGACCTCTACCAGATCCACCGCTTCGACTACGACACGCCGGTCGAGGAGACACTGGAGGCGCTGCATGACGTCGTGAAGGCCGGCAAGGCCCGCTACATCGGCGCCTCGTCCATGTACGCCTGGCAGTTCGCGAAGATGCTCAGCGTCAGCGAGCGGAACGGCTGGACGAAGTTCGTCTCGATGCAGCCGCAGTACAACCTCGTCTACCGCGAGGAGGAGCGCGAGATGCTGCCGCTCTGCAAGGCCGAGGGCGTCGGGGTCATCCCCTGGTCGCCGCTGGCCCGCGGCTTCCTGGCCGGCGGCCGCAAGGCGGTGGGTGAGGGAAACACCGAGCGGGCCCGCACCGATGAGTTCTCGCCGCGGCTCTACTACCGCGACGCTGACTTCGCGGTCGTCGATGCGGTCGAGGCCATCGCGAAGGAGCGCGGGCTCTCCAACACCCAGGTGGCGCTGGCCTGGGTGCTGAGGAACCCGGCCATCACCGCACCCATCGTCGGCGCCTCGAAGATGCATCACCTGTCCGAGGCGCTCGCCGCGCTTGAGGTGACGCTGACCGACGACGAGGTGGCGGCGCTGGAGGCACCCTACCAGCCCAAGCCGGTTCTGGATCACGGCTAGCAATTCTTATCGCCCGCTCTCCCCGCCATCCTCACGCTTGTCGCGAGGATGGCGATCCGGAACATTGGGCGAACATGCTGAATCAGGCATGGTGACCCGGACGGGCAGACCGACGGACGCCATGAAGAAGAGCCACGACCTTTCCGCCGCGCAGGCCCGGCGCATCGCGCTGGCCGCCCAGGGCTTCGCCGACTCCCGCCGCCACGACGCGCCCGGCGCCCGGCACTTCCGCAAGATCGCCGACCGGCTGGGCGTCATCCAGATCGACAGCGTCAACGTCGTCACCCGCACCCACTATCTGCCGGCCTTCTCGCGGCTGGGCGACTACCCGCGCGAGGTGCTCGAGGCCGAGGCCTGGGGCAGGAAGCGGTCGATGTTCGAGTACTGGGGCCACGAGGCCTCGTTGCTGCCGATGGACATGCAGCCGCTGCTGCGCTGGCGCATGGCCCGGGCCGAGGCGGGCGAGCAGTGGGGCGGCCTGGCCCGTTTCGGGCGCGAGAAGCGCGCCTACATCGACAACATCCTGGCCGAGATCGAGACGCGCGGGCCGGTGACCGGCGGAGACTTCGCCACCGGACCGCGCGGCCAGCCCGGCTGGTGGTCGTGGTCCGACGGCAAGCGCGCCCTGGAGTGGCTGTTCTGGGCCGGCCATGTGACCACGAAGACGCGGCGAGGGTTCGAGCGGGTCTATGACCTGACCGAACGGGCCCTGCCGTCGGCCGTGATCAACGCCCCGACGCCAGACGAGGACGAGGCCATCCGCGAACTGGTCCGCCGTTCGGCCCTGGCCATGGGCGTGGCCACCGAGGCCGACCTGCGCGACTATTTCCGCCTGCCGCTGGAGCAGGCCCGCCGCGCCGTGCGCGAGCTGGTCGAGGCCGGCGAGCTGACGCCGGTCAGCGTCGAGGGCTGGACCAAGCCGGGCTATCTGCATCCGCAAGCGAAGGCGCCGCGCAAGGTCGAGGCCCATGCCCTGCTGTCGCCGTTCGACAACCTGATCTGGTTCCGCGACCGCACCGAGCGTCTGTTCGATGTGAAGATCCGGCTGGAGATCTACACCCCGGCCGAGAAGCGGCTGCACGGCTACTATGTGCTGCCCTTCCTGCAGCGGGAGACGATCACCGCGCGGGTCGATCTGAAGGCTGACCGGCAGGCGAAGGTGCTGCTGGTGCAGGCCGCGCACGCCGAGCCGGACGCCCGGCCGGACACGGCCCAGGCCCTGGCGGCCGAGCTGACGCGCATGGCCGGCTGGCTGGGCCTGGAGCGTGTCCAGGCCGTGGGCAGGGGCGACCTGGCGGCGCCGCTGGCGCAGGCGCTGTCGAAAATGTGAGCGGGGTGCGACGTCGTGCGCGGTTTCCCGGCGACGTCCGGCCGGGCTATCGGCTGTCCCAACTGGCCGCGCGGGGGCGCAACCGGAGCTATTGAACGCATGCTGGGACCGCAAGCGCGCTGGTCGCGTCGTGGACTGATCGTCGGGCTGGGCGCCCTTACCGCCTCGTGCGCCACCTCGAGCCGCCGGGCCGCGCCGGTTGCGTTTGTGGCGCCAGCCCCCCTGACCGTAACGGCCGAGCCGCTGTTCGTGCCACCGCCGCCGGCCGCCCGGGCCGCCGTGACGCTGGATCCCCGGGGCCAGATCCGCAAGGCGCTGCTCGATGACGCCCTGGTCGCCTTCCGGCGGCACGGCGACAGGATCGCCCGCAAGGACGAGATCTATCTCGTCGACTTCCAGCAGCACTCCAGCAAGCCGCGCCTGTTCCGGCTGGACATGACCACCGGCGAGGTCGCCGCCTGGCGCACCGCCCATGGCCGCGGCTCCGATCCGGCCCACACCGGCTTCGCGCAGCGCTTTTCCAACGTGCCGGACTCCAACGCCTCCTCGGTCGGCGCCTACCTGACCGCCGGCCAGAGCAGCGGCCGCAAGCATGGGCCCAACGTCCTGCTCGACGGGCTGGAGCCGACCAACAACGAGGCGCGGCAGCGGGCGATCATCGTCCACGCCGCCGACTACTGCGAGCCGGCCTACGTCGCCGCCCACGGCAAGCTCGGCCGGTCCTACGGCTGCTTCAGCCTGAGCCAGGCGGACCTGAAGGTGCTGCGCCCTGCCATGGACGCCGGCCGGCTGCTGTTCGCCGGGATCTGACGCCGGCGGGGCGGGGAACGGCTCAGACGGCCCCCGGCCGGTTCGGTGGCTGGCCATTGGCGTCGACCGCGGCCTGTCCATCGGAGCCCCCGACGGCAAGGTCGATACCGGCGGGAGACGATCCCGCCCCGTCGCCGACCACCTTGCCCGGCCCGGACCGACCATAGGCGATCCGGTCGGGGCCGATGACGCCGCCGGACATGATGAACTGGATCGCGTCCTGGGCCGACCAGTCCAGCCAGACCAGGCGATCCACCGGCACGATCTCGATATAGCCGGAACTCGGATTGGGCGTGGTGGGCACATAGACGGCCGCCAGCTCCTGGCCGGTGTCGGCGGCGATGTAGCGCCGGGTCACCAGGCCGATGGCCTTCATGTCCGGCGACGGGAACTCGATCAGCACCACCTTGCGGGTGTCCTCGCCGGTCGAGCCGAAGCTGGCCAGCATCTTCTCCACGCCGCGATAGACGGTCTTGGCGACCGGGACGTGATCGACCAGCCGGTTGACCATCTGTCCGACCTGTCGTCCGGCCACGCTCTTGGCCAGCGCGCCGACCGCCGCCAGCACCGACAGGGCGATGATCACCTCGAACACGGTCCAGAGCATCATGCCCTCGCCCGCGTCCGGACCGGCCAGGGGGCGGGAGATCACCGACCCGAGACGGGCCGCCGCCGTGAACAGCAGCGAACCCAGCCAGACAGTGATGATCAGGGGGGCAAGCGTCAGCACGCCCAGGAAGACAAACCGGAAGAAGCGCACCAGAGCCCTGCGCATGGCCGTCAGCAGCATCGCGTCCCGTCCATCACCCTCCGCGCCGCGCGGAACCGCCCGCGATCATCGCGAGACGATAACCGGCATAGCCGCCGGTTCGTTCCGGCGCCAGACCGCCCGGCGGCGACTCTGGCGGATCAGAACTTCAGCCGCAGGCCGCCCATCAGCAGCCGGGGCGCGCCCGGACGGGCGCCGGCCGGGGTGAAGGCGACGTTGTAGACCTCGTCCGTCACGTTCTGAACCTGCACAAAGGCCGCCACGCCGTCGGCGAGGTCGACCTCACCCGACAGGTCCAGCAGGGTGCGGGAATCGATCCGGCGGCCGGCCGGAATGGAGCCCGTACCGGCCACCGACCGGGTTTCATCGACGTAGTTCACCACGCCGTCGACCCGCCAGCGGTCGCCGCGCAGGCCGGCCGTGAGGGTCAGCTGGTGCTCCGGCAGATAGGGCAGCTCGTAGCCGGCGACCACGTTGCCCCAGGGCTCGTAGCCGGAGACGAAGCTGGTCCCGAACTCGGCCTGGGTGAAGGTGTAGGTCAGCGAGACCGGCGCGGCGAAGGGCAGGCCGGCGATGGGGCCCAGATCATGGGCCGCGGTGAGTTCCAGGCCCCGGACCTCGACCGCGCCGCCGTCGAACTGCGCGCCGATCGCGCAGCCGCCGCCGGTGGAGGCGGTGCAGACGCCGACAAGATTGTCGTAGTCGGTGAAGAAGCCGATGGCCTCCACCGCCAGGTTGCCGTTTCCGTAGCGGAGGCCAGCCTCGTAGTTCCAGCTCGTCTCCGGCTTGGTGGCCGAGCCCGGACCGGGGTTGCTGAACCCCTTGTGCGCGCCGGCGATCAGCAACAGGTCCGGGGTGAGCTCGAAGGTGACGCCGAAGCCCGGGATCCAGACATCGACCTCGGACCGGTTGACGCTCAGCACCGTCGACCGCGTGGCGTCACCGAGCAGATAGTTGGTCCGCTTCAGGTCGATGGTCTCGTAGCGGACGCCCAGATTGACCGTCAGCCGGCCGGACCGGATGGTGTCCTGGATGAAGAAGGCGCGGGCGCTGGCCTCGCCGACCCGGTTCTCCTGGCTGCCCGCCGCCCCGGCCGTGGTCAGAACCATGCGGCCGTCGACCATCTGGTAGCGATCGTCCTGCTGCAGGCGGTCTTCCTCGTCCTCGTGGAAGCGGCCCGACAGTTCCAGGCTGTGGCTGAACGGTCCGGTCTCGAACCGGGCCGCCGCCACCATCTGGATGCCCTCGGTGGTGTAGGCGCGGTTGTTGTTGCGCATCCGCAGAGCGTTGGCGGCGCTGGTGTAGCCGGGCGCGCCGACCAGGGTGGCGTAGCCTTCGGCGTAGGTCGCCGGATCGGCCAGCACCGCCGAGATCGAGCGCAGGGCGCCGCCGGACAACACGTCGTTCAGCTTGTACCAGGCGCGGCTGGTCTCGGTGCGATAGACGACGGTCGTCAGATCCAGCCAGTCGGTCAGCTCGATGCGGTGCGTCGCCTGCCAGGTCGTGTGCTCGACGTCCATGACGTCTTCCTGGCTGCCCCGGTAGCGACGGTACGGCCGGTCGCGGAAGTCGGCCAGGGTCAGGCCGAGGTAGGTCTCGTCCGAGGTTTCGTCATAGCGCTGGTGCTTGAGCTCGAAGGTCTGCGGGAACGCCGCACCTGGGGCCGAGCGGATCGCCAGCTTGAACACCGCGTCGGAGATGTCGAAGCCGGTGTCGCCGCCGGAGTCGAGGTCCTTGAAGCCATCCGAACGCTCGACCAGGCCTTCGACGAGGCCGCCGAACTGCAGGCCGCCCGTGACCGGGGCCCAGCCGCCGAGCGCGCCGTGCGCGCGCAGGCCGCCGTAACTGCCGCCGAGCAGTTCGGCCGAGCCGCCGATCCGGCCCTGGGCGTCGGGAACGGGCGTGGAAAAGAACTGCAGCGCGCCGCCGGTGGTCAGCGGGCCGTACTTGATGGCGGCCGGTCCCTTGACGACCTCGACGCCGCTCATCCTGGCCATGCGCGGGAAATAGTAGGCGGCCGGCGCCGCATAGGGGGCGGGGGCGATCAGGATGCCGTCTTCCATCACCGCGATGCGGCCGGCCCGATCGGAGCCCGAGCCCCGGATGCCGATGTTGGGACGCAGGCCGAAGCCGTCCTCCTCCTGCAGGGTCACGCCGGGGACCAGTCGCAGGATGCGGTTGACGTCCGCGTAGCTCTGGACGTCGAGCGTCGCCGCGTCGAGGTATGTCGCCGACCCCGCCACCGCGCCGGCTCCAGCCGCCGAGCCGGTGATGACCAGGCCGTCCAGCAGGACCGAGTCCGAGGACCGTGGCGCGGCGGTCTCTTCCGCCCAGGCAGAGACACTCCAGCCCGACGCGACGGCGAGAACCGCCACACCGGCAAACCACTTAGACATCGACACGCGCCGCCCTCCCGATCCTGAGAAGCATTCTCAGTCGCGGGCGTCTTAGTGCGAGGCCGAAGCTTTGTAAATGCGAATTGCTTGCACGGCGACCGGCGGAGTCTACGTCGTCCCCTCGGCGACCGCCGCCAGCCGGGCGTAGGCGCCGCCGCTGGCCTTGAGGTCGGCGTGGCGGCCCTCCTCGATGATCCGGCCGCGGTCGAAGACCAGGATGCGGTCGGCGCCGCGGATCGTCGACAGCCGGTGGGCGATGACGATGGTGGTGCGCTGGGCCATCAGCTCCTCCATCGCCGCCTGGACGTGGACCTCGGTCTCGACGTCCAGCGAGCTGGTCGCCTCGTCGAAGACCAGGATCGGCGCGTCGGCGAGGAAGGCGCGGGCGATGGCCACCCGCTGGCGCTCGCCGCCCGACAGCTTGACGCCGCGCTCGCCAACCAGGGTGTCGTACCCCTTGGGCAGGCTTTCGATGAAGTCATGGGCGCGGGCCCGCTTCGCCGCCAGTTTCACCTCGTCCAGCGTGGCGTCGGGGCGGGCATAGCCGATGTTCTCGGCGATGGTGCGGTGGAACAGGGCCGGATCCTGCGGCACCACGGCGATGGCGCGGCGCAGGCTGCCCTGCTCGACCAGCGCGATGTCCTGGCCGTCGATGGCGATCGAGCCGCCCTGCAGGTCGTAGAGCCGCTGGATCAGCTTGACGAACGTCGACTTGCCCGCCCCGGTCGGACCGACCAGCGCCACCCGCTCGCCCGGCGTGATGCGCAGGGAAAAGCCGTCGTACAGCGGCGCGCCGGCGCTCTTGTAGCGGAACGAGACCCGGTCGAAGACGATCTCGCCCTCGCCGCCGACGAAGGGTTTCGCGGCCGGGGCGTTGGCGACCTGCGGGACCATGCGGGCGTAGTTGGCCACGTCCTCGACGTCGTCCAGGCCCTTCTGCATCATGCGGACGTTCTCGCCGATGTTGCGCAGATAGCCGCTCATCAGCATGAAGGTGGTGATGGCGAAGGCGATGTCGCCGGGGGAGGCGGCGCCCTGGACCCACAGGTTCAGCAGCATGCCGGTCATCCCGGCCTGCAGGATGACCATCAGGATATTCTGCATCACCCAGACGTCCATGAACCGGCCCCAGGTGATCTGGACGGCCCGGCTCCAGCCGCCGGTCACCTGGGCGAAGCGGCTCTCTTCGCGGGTCTCGGCGCCGAAGCTCTTGACGGTCGGGTTGGAGGTGATGGCGTCGGCCAGCGCCCCGCCGATGCGGCTGTCCAGCGCGTTGGACTTCAGGTTGGCGGGGCGGACATAGACCTTCACCACCCACAGGTTCAGCACCAGGAAGCCGATTACCACCGAGAAGGACAGCAGCCCGATCATCGGCCACTTCAGCGCCATCTGCAGCGACAGGCCAAACAGCACCAGCAGCGCCGGGCCCAGCCACAGCACCACCGCGTCCGAGACCGCGTCGTACCCCCACATCGCCCGCGACAGCCGCCGCACCGTGGCCCCGGCGAAGGTGTCGGCGTGCCAGTCGGACGAGAAGGTCTGCACCCGGCGGAAGGCCTCGTTGGTCATCTCCTCCATGTTGCGGGCGGCCATCGGGTTCCAGAACCGGAAGGCGATGTTGCGGGTCACGACGAAGGCGACGTAGGCGCCGACGAACAGGCTCCAGGCCTTCCAGGCGTTGTCGGCGTTACGGGCCGGGTCGGAGACGGCGTCGATCAGCGCCTTGGCCGCCGTCGGCATCAGGATGTCGAAGCCGACGGCCAGCAGCATCAGCCCCATGGAGCCGAACAGCAGGCCTCGCCGCCGCAGCCAGAAGCCGGCGATGAAGGCCAGGACCTGGCCGTTGGAGAGCACCCGCCCGCGGGTGACCTCCTCGTCTTCGTACTGCTCGCTCATGGAAAGACCTCGCGCCGCAGATACGCCCGAACGGAGTTCGGCGGGAGAGGGGCGGGGGTGATTTGGCGGGAGTGGGGCTGTTGGGTCACAGGCTGTGCGGCGCCTTGCCAAGGCCGCCCGAAGGGACGAGGACTCCTGTCTCATGCGCCCGCTTCTCCTGTTCGCCGCGCTCGCGGCCCTGTCGTCGAGTCCCGCCATGTCGCAGCCGACTTCGCTCCCCAACGCCAGGCCCTGGGACCAGCCCTTCCTGCCGCCAGCTCCGGTCTGGGACGGCAAGAGCAAGAGCCTGCTTAGGTCGGCCGCCGACCCCTGGGCCAGCGCCTTCGAGCAGGACCCGGCGCACGACTTCAGCCCGAACTATGCCGACACCCGCGCCTGGTTCGACCGGCTGGACGCGGCCAGCGACCTGATCCGCATCGAGCAGTTCGGCGTCTCGCCGGAGGGGCGGCCGATCTACGCGGTGATCGCCAGCAAGGATGGCAAGGCGTTCGATCCGAAGAAGCCGGTGCTGCTGGTCCAGGCCGGCATCCACCCGGGCGAGATCGACGGCAAGGACGCGGGCATGATGCTGCTGCGCGACATCGCCTTCTACGGCAAGGACGGCCTGCTGGACGGGGTGAACCTGATCCTGATCCCGATCCTGTCGGTCGACGGCCACGAGCGCTCCGGCCCCTATTCGCGGCCCAACCAGCGCGGGCCGCGCATCCAGGGCTGGCGCAACACGGCGACCAACCAGAACCTCAACCGCGACTACATGAAGCTCGACCAGCCCGAGATGCGGGCTGTGCGGGCGCTGGCCAACAGGTACCGGCCCGACCTCTATGTCGACGTTCATGTCACCGACGGCATCGACTACCAGTACGATGTGACCTTCGGATACAACGGCGAGAACGGCGGCTGGTCCCGCTCGCCGTCGGCCGCCCGCTGGCTGGACGACGCGTTCAAGCCGGCGATCTACAAGGCGCTGGAGGGGCAGGGCCACATCCCGGGCGAACTGGTCTTTGCGCTCGATGACCGCGACCCGAAGAAGGGCCTCAGCGACGGCGGCCTGGGCGAGCGCTTCTCCAACGGCTGGGGTTCGGCCGCCCACGTCCCGACCATCCTGATCGAGAACCACAGCCTCAAGCCGCATGAGCAGCGGGTGCTGGGGACCTACGTCTTCATTGAGGAGGCCATGCGGCTGCTGGCGGCGAAGGGGTCGGGCCTGCGGGCGGCGATCGAGCGCGACCGCGCGCTGCGTCCGGCCAAGATCCTGGCCAACTTCACGGCCGAGGCGCAGCCGTCCTCGACCCGCGCGTTCAAGGGCATTCTGTTCGAGCGCTATCGCAGCGCCGCGTCCGGCGTCGAGGAGATCCGGTGGCTGGGCAAGCCCGATCCGGAGCTGTGGCGGATGCCCTTCCACAGCTCGCGGCCGACCCTGACACTGGACCGACCCAAGGCCTACTGGGTTCCCTCCTACCGCACCGACCTGATCGAGCGCCTGCGCCTTCACGGGGTGGAGATGGAGACGCTGACCGCGCCCCGGACCGTGGCGGTGGACCTGCTGAGGCTCAAGGATCCGAAGGTTTCGCCGCGCACCAACGAGGGGCATGTGCCGATCACGGTGACGACCGTCGATGTCGAGCGTCGCGACTGGGTGTGGCCGGCGGGCTCGGTTCGGATCAGCACCGACCAGCCGCTGGGCGACATCGTCGTCCTGCTGCTGGAGCCGCAGTCGAGCGAGAGCTTCTTCGCCTGGGGCATGATCCCGGAGGTGCTGAACCGGGTCGAGTACATCGAGGGCTACGCCGTCGCCCCGCTGGCCGACCGCATGCTGGCCGCCGATCCGGCGCTGAAGGCGGCGTTCGAGGCCAAGCTGGCGTCCGATCCGAAGTTCGCCGCCGACCCCGACGCGCGGCTGGGCTGGTTCTATGAACGCACGCCCTTCTGGGACGACCGCTACCAACTCTACCCGATCGGCCGCGAGACCTGAGGCCCGGTTCTCAAGGTAAGCGTCCTGTTAAGGTTATCCCTCCTAGAGACGAATGAGATCTGGGGGAGAGCTTCCATGGGCGCGTTCCAACGACTTTCCGTCGCCGGCAAGATGCTGGTCGCCGGCGGCCTTGTCGTCGCCCTGCTTCTGCTGCTGGCGGCGGTCGCCGTGTCGCAGCACACGCGCGGCGTGGCGCAGAGCCTTTCGGCCAACTACGCCGAGGCGCTCGGCGACCAGGCGGCGGCCGACGTTGAAGGGCAGCTGATCGAGGTCGGCGGCGTGGTGCGGGCCATGGCGGCCGGCATCGGCGGAGCGCACGAGTCCGGCGTTCGCGACCGCGCCACGATCATGGCCATGCTGAAGCCCAACGCCGACGCCACCCCCATCGTGCTGGCCAGCTGGTTCATGGCCACACCGGACGCCTTCGATGGCCAGGACACCGCCTTCATCGGCAACACCGCGCTCGGCTCCAACAGCAAGGGCGCCTTCGCGCCCTACTGGGTGAAGTCCAACGGCAAGCTGATCATGGAGCCGCTGGACAACGCCACCGACTATGACGAGCCCTATTTCAAGACCCCCTACGACAGCGGCAAGACGGCGCTGATCGAGCCCTACTCCTACGACATCGAGGGCAAGCCGACCCTGATCACCACGATCTCCCACCCGGTCTACTCGAACGGCGCCCTGATCGGCGTGGCCGGGATCGACCTGGCGCTGGGCGACATTTCCGCCATGCTCGGCAAGATGAAGCCGTTCGGCACGGGTGACGTCATGCTGCTGTCGGCCGACGGCAAATGGGTCTCCCACGCCGACGCGACCCTCCGGACCAAGGCCTATGCCGACGCCGGGGCCGACGCGGTCAAGGCGGCGATCGCCGACGGCAAGACCACTCACATCAAGGGCGTCAGGAACGCCGCGGGCGATGAGGTTGATCGCCTGATCACGCCCACCCGGCTGGCAGGGCTCAACTCGACCTGGGCGCTGGTCACCGACATCCCGCTCAAGTCGATCAACGGTCCCGCTGATCGCCTGGCCGTGGCCCTGATGGTCGGCGGCCTGGTCATCATGGGCGTCGTGCTCGCCGCCCTGCTGGTGCTGACCAACATCGTGGTGCGCGATCCGCTGGCGCGGCTGGGCAAGGCGGTCGCGGCCTTGGGCGCCGGTCGCTACGACGAACCGGTGCGGGGCACCGAGTCCCGTGACGAACTGGGCGGCATCGCCCGGGCGCTGGAGGGCTTCCGCCACGACCTGGCCGAGACCGGCCGCCTGCGTACCGATCAGGAGCGCGCCCGCGCCGAGGCCGACGCTGAACGCCAGCGCAATGACGAGGCCCGCCGCGCCAACGAGGCCGACCAGGCGCTGGTCGTCAGCGCGCTCGGCGAAGGTCTCGAGAAGCTGGCCGGCGGAAACCTGACCTGGCGCCTGAACCAGCCGTTCCCGGCCGAGTATCGCAAGCTGCAGGACGACTTCAACGCCGCCATCGCCCGCCTGCAGGACACCATGAAGGTCATCGTCGGCAACGCCGCCGGCATCCGCGCCACCACGGGCGAAATCAGCCAGGCGGCCGACGACCTTTCCAAGCGGACCGAGCACCAGGCCGCGAGCCTGGAGGAAACCGCCGCGGCGCTTGACGAGATCACCGCCACCGTCCGCAAGTCGGCCGAGGGGGCGATCCAGGCCAAGGGCGCGGTCGACCGCACCCGCCAGGGCGCCGAGCAGAGCGGCCGGGTCGTCGACGAGGCGGTCGGCGCCATGCAGCAGATCGAACGATCCTCGACCGAGATCAGCCAGATCACCGGCGTCATCGACGAGATCGCCTTCCAGACCAACCTGCTGGCGCTGAACGCCGGGGTCGAAGCGGCCCGGGCCGGCGACGCCGGCAAGGGCTTCGCGGTCGTCGCCCAGGA
>JAUSPV010000261.1 GCA_030652755.1 Caulobacter sp.
AGGCTGCTCAGGATGACTGGAAGGGAAGGCTACCTCTCCATAGTCATGCTGAGCAGCGCCGAAGGCGCGTGTCGAAGCACGCAGGACGCCGGCTGACGCACCACGCATGGGTGGTCGGAACAAGTCCGACCATGACGATGGAATGTGGACGGCGGAGAGTGAACCGCGACGGCTACCCCTTCGGCACGATCTTCAGCACCCGCCCCTTGGCGTTATCGGTCAGCACATAGACCGCGCCGTCGGGGCCGACACGCACATCGCGGATGCGCTCTCCGAGGTCCTGCAGCAGCCACTCCTCGCCGACCACCCTGTCGCCGTCGAGGGTCAGGCGGACCAGCGTCTTGCTCGACAGGCCGCCTACGAACAGGCTGCCCTTCCAGGCGGGGAACAGGGCGGCGTCATAGAAGGCCAGGCCGGAGGGGGCGATGACGGGGTCCCAATAGTAGAC
This sequence comes from Caulobacter sp., assembly GCA_030652755.1. Classification (GTDB taxonomy): domain Bacteria; phylum Pseudomonadota; class Alphaproteobacteria; order Caulobacterales; family Caulobacteraceae; genus Caulobacter. The sequence goes on from JAUSPV010000261.1 coordinate 449, forward strand.
CGGCTGCTCCAGCCCGGCCCTGGCGGTCAGGCCCTCGCCGATGGGCTTGCCGCTGTACTCGACCCCGTAGGTGGTGGTTGGCCAGCCGTAGTCCTTGCCGGCCAGCGGGATGTTCAGCTCGTCGCCGCCCTTGGCGCCGTGCTCTACCGTCCACAGCTGGCCGGTCGCCGGGTTGAACGCCGCCGACTGGATGTTGCGATGGCCGCTCGACCAGATCGAGGGCAGGGCGCCGGACCGGCCGACGAAGGGGTTGTCGTCGGGGATCGCGCCGTCGGGGCGGATGCGGATGACCTTGCCGAAAGCGGACTTGAGGTCCTGGGCCTGGGCGCGGCCGGGCAGGATCGAGCGCTCGCCCGTGGTGATGAACAGGAAGCCGTCGGGCGAGAAGGCCAGGCGGCTGCCGTAGTGCATGCCGGACTCGAGAGTCGGCGTCATCCGCCAGACGACCTTGACGTCCTCCAGGCGCGGCGCGGCGCCGGGGACCAGCCGACCACGGGCCACGGCGGTCCCGTCGCCGCCGTCGCGCTTTTCGGCATAGCTCCAGTAGATCAGGCCGTCGGGGCCGACGACGACGTCCAGCAGGCCGCCCTGCCGCGCCGGGTAGACCTCGGGCAGGCCCGTCACCGGCGCCGACAGTGTGCCGTCCTGGCCGACGATGCGCAGGCGACCGGCCTTCTCGGTGACCAGCATCTCGCCGCCGGGCAGGAAGGCCAGACCCCAGGGCTTCTCCAGCCCCTCGGCGACGGTGACCACATCGAAGGCGACATTGGCGGTGGCCAGCGGCGCGCGGGTCTGGCCCGGGAAAGCGGGCGTCTGGCCGGCGCCGTCGGCGGGACGGGTCTCCAGCGGCTGGCCGGGCGTCTGGGCGACGGTGGCTTCGCCACCGCAGGCGGCGAGCGCGAGAGCGGCTGTGATCAGGACAAACGGGCGCATGGAAAACTCCTCAGGCTTCGCCGAGCAAAGATTTCAGAGCGGCGGCCGGTTCCGCGCCCTCGACGTGGATGAGAGACCATAGGGCGAAGAACATCAGCGGCCAGCGGTTGTGGGCCTGTTTTTCGTCGGTGAAGACGGCGCGGACGGCCTCGACGTCGCAGACCTCGGCCACGCCGCGCACCGCCGCGATGCGGGGGCCCAGGTCGCCGGCGCGGGGCGCGATCCAGCTGGCCACCGGCACGGTGAAGCCCTTCTTCTTCGCCCAGGGCTCGGCGGCCGGGCAGTGCCGCTCCAGCCACTTGCGCAGGATGTACTTGCCGTACTTCCCCCGCACCTTCATCCGGTCCGGCAGGTTGAAGGCGAAGGCCGCCACTTCCTTGTCCAGGAACGGCGTCCGCCCCTCCAGCCCGTGGGCCATCAGCATCCGGTCGAGCTTGAGCAGCAGGTCGTTGGGCAGCCAGGTGACGATGTCGGCGTACTGGGCCTGCTGGAGGGGGGTGTAGTCGTCCGGCGCGTCGGCGGCCTGTCGCCAGCGGGCGAGGGCTGCGGCGCCCTTGTCCTTCAGGAAGGGCGCGTCGATCTGCGGTTCGGCGGGGCGGCCGCCCAGCCAGCTCGGCCGCAGCGCGCGGCGGTAGCGGCCATAGCCGCCGAACAGCTCGTCGCCGCCTTCGCCGCTGAGCACCACGGTCAGCGTACCTTTCGCCGCCTCGGCCAGCTTGTAGGTCGGCAGGCAGGCGTAGTCCGTGGTCGGATCGTCGAGGAAGCGGGCGACCTGCGGTGCGATCCGCCAGAAGTCCTCCTCGCCGAAGGTCGTCTCGCGCCAATCCAGGTTCAGCGCCTTGGCGATGCGCTCGGCCGCGCCGCGCTCGTCGCGGGCTTCGGGAGCGTCGAAGCCGCAGGTGAAGGCCGTGACGGGCCGCGCGTTCAGCCGGCTCATAAGGGTGGCGATGGCCGTGCTGTCGATGCCGCCGGACAGGAACAGGCCATAGGGCACGTCCGACCGCTGATGGACCTTCACGCTGTCTTCGAGGATCGCGTCGAGGTGATCGAGTATCTCCCCTTCATTCCCGCTCATCCTCGCGGAAGCGAGGACCCAGGTGTTTTTGACGCTGCCTTCTGACTCACCGGCTGTCCGCAAAAAGCCTGGGTCCTCGCTTCCGCGAGGATGAGCGGAAGAAAAGGGGATGACCTCTCCGGGCTCGACCCGACCCCCGTGCCGCTGAGCACTATAGCCAAGAGCTAGCAACTCTTCGGCTCCGAACTGCGAGTTGTGTGTGTTTGCGAAGGCATTCGGTTCGGAAGCGAAGGCGAAGCCGGTATGCCGTGCGTTGGTCCACAGCGGCTTGATCCCGAACCCGTCCCTGACCAGCCACGTCCGCCCGTCCCCGCCGATCAGGCAGAAGGCGTACATGCCGCGCAGGCGTTCGAAGGCCTTCTCGCCCTCCAGCGCGTAGAGATGCAGCAGCGGCTCGAAGTCCGAGCCGGTGGCCAGCTTGTCGCCAAGCCCGAAATCCTCGGTCAGCTCGATGTAGTTGTAGATCTCGCCGTTGCCGATGATCGTCGAGCCGGCGGCGTGCAGCGGTTGCCAGCCGCCTTCCAGGTCGATGATCGACAGGCGGGCGTGGGCGACGCACCAGCCGGGGCCGCTCTCGACGCGGATGCCGTTCGGACCGCGGTGGGCGATCCGCTCGATCATGGCGCGGACCTCGCGCTCGGCGGCTTCGGGGTCCGTCACGCCGAGGATGCCGGCGATGCCGCACATCAGAGGGCGCCCAGGCGGGAGAACAGGCTGCGCCACTCCTCGACCACGGCGGCCTGGCTGAACTCGCGCTCGACGCGGGCATGGCCGTTCTGGACGAGGCGGATCTTCATCATCGGGTCGGCGAGGATGGCCTTCACCGCGTCGGCCAGCGGCTCGGGTTCGTCGACGGGAACCAGGATGCCGTCCTCGCCGTGCCGGATCAGGGCGCCCGGGCCCTGGCTGTCGGCGGCGACCACCGGCAGGCCGTGGGCCCAGCTCTGGATGACCACATTGCCCAGCGGCTCGAACCGCGAGGGGAACACACAGACGTCAGCGGTTCGGTACAGCGCCCCGGCGTCGTTGCGCCAGCCCAGGAACCGCACGCGGTCGGCGACGCCCAGCGCGGCGGCCATGGCCTTCAGCTTGTCCTCCAGCGGCCCGTCCCCGGCGATCCACAGGAAGGCGTCCGGGATCATGGCCAGGGCCTTGAGGCTGACGTCATGGGCCTTGGCGTCGTGCAGCCGGCCCATGCCGAGCAGCAGCGGGACGCCCTGCGGCGTCTTCAGGCTGGCGCGGTCGACCGGCCGGCCATCCTCGGCCGCGGCCGCGAAGTTGGGAATGTAGCTGACCTGCCCGGCCGGCCAGCCCTGACCGACGATCCAGTCCGTGATGTCGCGGGTGTTGCCGACCAGATGGTCGAAGCCCCTGTAGTATTTCAGGCTGTAGTAGCCGCCGAGGCGCCCGATCCGCTTCCAGGGACCTGCGGGCGCGTGGCGAGCGGCCCGGTTCATCCAGGCGACCAGGGCGGTGGCGCCGCCCTGGCGGGCGAAGGCGGCGATGCGGGGCCGGGTCAGCAGGTCGAGCGGCCCGCCGAATCCGAAGCTGCCCGTCGTCACCCCGGCCTCCGTCAGGGCGCGCGTCCGCTCGGCGTGCGGACGCAAGGCGCAGGCCTGTTGCATCCCCGCCGCGTGCAGGGCGCGAACGAGGTCGACGAAGTATGTTTCGGCGCCGCCGTCGCCACGCGAACCGAGAAGATGAAGCACACTCATGCGGGCTGGACCCTAGCCGCCTCCGGCCGGTTTCCCAAGAGCATGATCAGGCGCTTGAAGCGGAACGCGGCGACCCGTATAAGGCGCGCCTCGCGCGTGTCGCGATACCCGTGGCTGGGTAGCTCAGATGGTTAGAGCGGTGGATTCATAACCCACAGGTCGGCGGTTCGATCCCGCCCCCAGCTACCAGCGGATACCCACCTCGGCGAGGTGCGAGGGGCGGGGTTCCGGGAGGGGCTCCGCCCTTTTTGCGTTGGCTTCCGGCGGTGTCGGCCCCGGCGTCGGCGGCGGGGGTGAGGAACAGGGCCAGCTGGCCGTTCAGCGTGACCTCGATCGGGGCCTTGGTGTCGGCCGGCGGGGTGAGGGTGATGCTGATCACCAGGTCGCGCACCGCGTCGATCAGGTTCAGCTCGGCCGGGCCGGCGGTGCGCTTGTCGATCTCGCTCAGCCGGGCCTGCAGCTGCGCCACGCGCGCGGCGTAGATCTCCGGCAGGCGAGGATGCAGGGTGACGGGCAGGCTGGCGCCGTCGCCGCCGGCGGCATCGAGGGCGGCCAGCTCGGCGGCGGCGCCGGCGCGGTCGGCCTCATGCTCGGCCAGGCGCTGGCGGATGGCGGGGCTGTCGGTTCCGTCCGTCACGGCGTCGACCAGCCGGGCGATCTTGCGGTCCAGCTGGGCCAGCCGCTGCTCGGCCGGGCCGCGGCTGATGCGGCGGGCGGCCTCCTCCGCCGCCCAGGCCCGGTGGTAGGCGCGGACGTAGGCCGCCGTGGCGGCCGGCGACAGCATGCGGGTGCGCAGCCCCTCGAGGATCCGCGCCTCCAGCACCGGCCGCTTGATCGTGCGGTGATTGGCGCAGACCGCGTCGCCCTTCTCCCGGTGGGCCGCGCACATCAGCCGCTCGCCGGTGTAGACCGTATAGCCCGCGCCGCAGACGCCGCAGCGCAGCAGGCCGCTGAACAGGCCCCGTCGGCGGCGGGCCTGGGCCCCGGCCCGCGCGCGATCGGACGCCGCCCCGTCGCCGCCGGCCGCGTCCAGCCGGGCCTGCACCGCATCCCACAAGGGCTGGTCGACGATGCGCAGGGCGGGCACGGGCGTGCTGCGCCACTGGTCGATCGGGCGGACGGTGGGCGAGCGCTTGCCCGTCATCGGATCCTTGCGCACCTCGAGCCGGTTCCAGACCTTGACCCCCCGATAGAGGTCGGTGCGCAGCAGGCCGTTGGCCCGCGCCCGGCTGCCGGTGATCTGCACCCCGGTCCAGGCGCCGCCGCGCGCGGCGGGCACGCCCTCGCCGTTCAGCCGGTGGGCGATCTCCCGGCCCGTCATGCCGGCGGCGTAGTCGGCGAAGATGCGGCGCACCACGGCGGCCTGGTCCTCGACGATCTCCATCACCCCGCCCGCCGCCGAGCGATAGCCATAGAGCCGGCCGCCGGTGGCCAGCCCCGCCTCGGCGTTGGCGCGCATCCCCCGGCTGGTCTTCTGGGACAGGTTGGCCAGGTACTGCTCGGCCATGGCGCCGTTGAACGCGACGTGCATCGTCGAGACCTGGTCGGCGGCCAGGGTGGCCAGCGGCGCGCCGGCGTAGCGCAGGCGCTTGGCCACGGCGGCCAGGTCGGCCAGGTCGCGGCTGACGCGGTCCTCATGCTCGGCAAGCACGCGGTCGAACACCCCGGCCCCGGACTCGGCCACCTTCAGCAGCGACAGCAGGCCGGGGCGGTTGGCCATGGCCGAGCCGCTGATCGCCGCGTCCTCGAACCGCGCCACCACCGTCCAGCCGCGCGCGGCGGCGTGCCGCTCCAGCACCGCGAACTGATCGCCGATCGAGCGCGGGTTCTGCTGATCGGAGGAGTAGCGGGCGTAGAGGGCGGTGCGCATGGGGGTTTAGTAGCTGTAGTAAAGCCAATAGTCAGGGTTGTCGGCCAGAAGCTTCAGCAGTTGGGGAAATCGATCCGGGTTCGGGCGGTCTGTGGGAAGCGCCGCCATCCACCGGTCGAGGTCCACCGGTCGAAAGCACTCGCCATCTGGGCCGCCCTTTTCACGCGGCAGCGCGGCGGTCCATTCCAAGAAATCGCGGTCACCAGCATGCCGGGCGGCTTCCCAGTCCGGGTGCTCGTGCGACCAGTCCTTCAACAGGCAGATATTAATTCCCATCAGCTCCGTTCCTTGGCCCCCTCAAGGGCGGCGGCATAGTCACGCCGGGCGTCGGCGGCGGCAAGAGCCTCGATCACGGCCAGCAGCTGCGGCGACAGCGCGTCGTCGCCGGCGGCCCCGGCCTGGGCCGGGGTCATCGGTGGTCGCTGCGATGCGGCGCGCGGCGGCATGGGCTCAGCGGGGCTCCGCGTTGGCCAGCATCGCGTCGACGTTGGCCCGGTGGACCTTGAACTCGACGACCCAGACCCACGGGTTGGCGCGCCACGAGTCGTCACCGTTGATCTGTCGCCAGAGGAATTGCCACAAGACGAGCGGCGGCGCCTTGGTGCGGAGGACGTCGCCCGCGCCATCGGGACCGACCATGAACAGGTCGCCCAGGCTCGGCTCTCGGACACCCTCGGCAAGCGCATCGGCCTCGCTGATCGCCTGCAGCCGCTCCACCCGGACGTCGGTGATCTCCAGCGTCAGGCGGGAGGCCCAGCGGGGC
>JAUSPV010000272.1 GCA_030652755.1 Caulobacter sp.
GAAGCGACTCCCTCGTTGGCCCGAGAGGAGCCGCCCTTACGCGAGGGACGTCAACGGCCTTGCGTCCTTCGACACGCCGCTTCGCGGCTGCTCAGGATGACGTATTCGGAAGGCTTCCCACCCACGTCATGCTGAGCAGCGCTCGACGAGCGCGTGTCGAAGCACGCAACGCCCCTCACCCCACCACCGTCATCTCCCGCCGATACCGCTTCCAGTTCTCGGCATAGTGCATGGCGGACCCGACCAGCACCGCGGCCTGGGCCTCGCCGAGCTCGCGGACCACCTTGCCGGGGGCGCCCATGACCAGGCTGTTGTCGGGGATCTCCTTGCCCTCGGGAATCAGCGCCCCGGCCCCGATCAGGCAGCCGCGGCCGATCCTGGCGCCATTGAGCACGATCGAGCCGATGCCGATCAGGCTGCCGTCGCCGATGGTGCAGCCGTGAAGCATAACCATGTGACCAACCGTCACGTTCGCCCCGATCAGCAGCGGACTGCCGTGGTCGGCGTGAAGCACTGATCCGTCCTGGATGTTGCTGTTCTCGCCAATGGTGATGGTGTCGGTGTCGCCTCTAGCCGTGGCGCCCCACCAGATGCTGGCGTTCTTCTTCAGAATCACGTTTCCCATCACGGCCGCGTTCGGCGCGATCCAGTATTCGTCTTCAGAAGGCAGCGTGGGGCTTAAGGCGCCCAAAGCATAAACAGTCATACCCTCGCCTCGTATATTTATCGTGACGGCTTGCTTAACGAGTCAGAAACCAAGTTAGCATCAATCTTGTCAGGCGATTCGAGCGGGTCTCGGCCCTCTCAAATCCAGCACGGACGACTTTCCGTCCGTGGTCTCCTGACGACGGAGAACCGGGTGTCGCGTTTGGTGTCCAGACGTCCAGGGACGTCTTCAGTCCCGCGAAGCAAAAGCGAGCCTCCCGGCCGCTCGCGCGTCATCCGCTCCGCTTTCCTGTCCCAAGGGCGCGCCGTTCCGGCGAGGCCCTTTTTTCATGCCCCAATGGAGGCTTCACGATGACCAAGCGAGCCCTGAAGCGGACCGTGCGCGAAGGCGCGTTCGACCACGCCCAGTTCCAGGATGACGGCGGCAAGGTGCGCCGGCTCCCCGTCGGGAACGGCTGGTCGCCGCTCGGCCGGGATGAGGATCGCGAGCAGGGGTATCTGAAGACAATAAAACCAAAGTCCGAGGGCCAGGCCGAGCTGATCAAGGCCATTGACGCCAAGAACCTGGTCATGGCGCTCGGCCCGGCAGGCACCGGCAAGACCTATCTGGCCATCGCCAAGGCGGTCGAGGCGCTGGAGGCCGGCAAGGTGGCCAAGATCGTGCTCAGCCGTCCGGCGGTCGAGGCCGGCGAATCGATCGGCTACCTGCCCGGCGACATGGAGGACAAGCTCGCCCCCTACCTGCGGCCGCTCTACGACGCCCTGTCCGACCGACTCTCCATGAAGCGGGTGCGGGCCCTGATCGCCGAGGGGGCCATCGAGATCGCCCCCGTCGGCTACATGCGCGGCCGCACGCTCAACAACGCCTTCGTGGTCATCGACGAGGCCCAGAACTGCACCTACGGCCAGCTGAAGATGCTGCTGACCCGGCTGGGCTGGCACTCGACCATGGTGGTGACGGGCGACCCCAACCAGTCGGACCTGCTGCCGGGCCTGTCGGGCCTGGGCGACGTGGCCGACCGCTTCGAGGTGGTGCCCAACATCGCCGTCGTCCGCCTGGCCGAGCAGGACATCGTCCGCCACCCGCTGGTGGCTGAGATGCTGGGGGTTCTGTAGGGGCAACAGCCACAATCACTGTCATCCCGGACGGCCAACGGCCGATCCGGGACCCAGCTGATGCCGTGCGCCCGCATCTGGGTCCCGGCTCTACGCGCTTCGCGCTACGGCCGGGATGACAGTGGAGATTAAGCCAGCCACCCCTGATACCGCACGATCATGCCGGTCAGCGGGTGGCCGATCTCGACGTCGAAGTGAAACCGGCCGTCCACGATCTCTTCGTGGGCGGCCGTTGTCGGTCCAAGCCAGAGCGGCAGCGGTACGCCGAAGGCGCTGAACCGGCGGATGACCAGGCTCATGCGGCCGTTATGCGTCGTCGGCGCCATGGCGACGGCCAGTGGTCCGAAGCGTTCGACGACCAGATGCGCCGACCGACCCCGCCCGGGCTCCTGCAGGCTGGAGAAGGTCTTGCCGCCGAAGGTGCGGGTCCAGAGCTCGGCGTTGCCCCGCCGCTCGAAGCACACGGCGACCGGCACATCGTCTCCGGCCGGCGGGAAGCCGACGACCGCGCCGACCAGCCGCGCGAGCAGACCCTTGCCTCGCCTGACCATCGCCCGCCCCTCAACCGTCAGCGTCCCGGCCCGCAGATCGTGCACCGCCCGCCAGGCATCCGGCATGGCGTCAAAGGCGCCGGCCATCACCTGCCGGTAGACGGGTTCGGAGGCGGGGATCTCCTCCCGAACGCCACAACGGATGGCGCGGCGGGCGAACGCCGCCTCGAAATCGGCCAGTTCCAGGTCCGCGACGGACGCCCGCGCGCCGGGCTCGGGCCGGTCGCCGTCGAGCATCTTCCGGATCAGCGCCTCGGCGGCCATGGACGGGATGAACGGCCCGTCGTCGCCCTCCGCCACCAGATGCCAGGATCGTCGGACCTCCCGCCCCCGCGCGTCCTCGCCGACGGCGGCCACGACCATGCCGCCGCGATGCTCGCCCCAGCGCAGCCGGTTGATCGCCCAGTGAAACAGCGACGCCAGCGGCGCCAGGGTCGGGATCACCCGCCAGCAAACCAGCAGCGCCATGCCGTTCAGCATCCGCTGCAGGATCTCCGGCGTCGTCCCCGCCCCGAACCAGACGTCGCGCAGGCCGGGCAGCAGGACCGGCAGGGTTCGCAGGTCCGGCGTGTCGACCAGCGAGAAACGCAGGTTGCGCAACGGCGTCGCGCCGGGTGGCGCGATGGTGGCCCGGCGCGTCTCGACCAGGGCGACGCCCTGCGCCGTCCGCCCGCCCCGCACCAGGGCCACCGGCTTTCCCGCATAGCCCGCGATGCCCTGGACCACGCTCAGCCCCATGCCCGACCAGGGCGTCGGCGCGATGCCGGCCGACACCGAACGCACGACCGACCAGCCCTCCGCGAGCCGCCGCACCACCGCCGAGCTCAGGGCCGGGCAGGTGCTGACGCCCGACCGCACGAAGACGCCGGCCGCCTTCGCCCGCGCGTCCAGCGCGTCGATGCCCGCCACGAATTCGGAACTGTCCGCCAGGTCGATGTAGGGCACGCCGGCGGCGATACAGGCCTCCGCCACCCGGTAGGGTCTGTCGCCATAGGCCTGGAACGGCCCGCTGGCGTCGACGACGAGGTCGGCTTTCGCCTCGGCCAGCTGCGCGGCCAGGTCGCCGTCGCGGTCAAAGCGCCAGGGGATCAGCACCGCGTCCGAACGGAGCGCGCCAATCAGCCGCCGCGCCTTGCCCTCCGACCGTCCGGCCAGCAGCAACGTCAGACGTGGCTCGTCGGCCAGCAGCCGCGCCAGGCGGCCGCCGAACGTGCCGTAGCCGCCGATGACAAGGACCCTCACCCGCCCAGCGCCCGATCATCCGGAAACGCCGGAGCGGCGGGGTCGCTGCGATTGCTGTACGGCGCGAGCGATGTCTTCGGCATGGCGCGAAGGTCCGACCAGACGGGACTACCGTCCAAGTTCACCAAGTTCTGTCATCCCGGCCAAGCGAAGCGCCGAGCCGGGACCCAGAGGGCGGGCGCACGGCATCGGCTGGGTCCCGGGTCGGCCCGCGGCCGCCCGGGATGACAGGAAGTCCTACTCCAGGTCTTCCGCCAGGATGGCCATCTCGAACAGGAAGGAGCCGGGCTCGTCCTCGTCTTCGTAGATGACGCCGATGAACTCGCTCTTCAGCTCGACCTCGGCCGAATCCTTCTGCTTGCGCGCCTTCACCGCGAAGTGCGGGTTGCCGAAGGTGCGCTTCAGATGCGCTTCGATCTGCTTGATGTGCTTTTCGTCCACGGCGTGGCTCCTGGTCACTGGGGCGCCTGGGCGCGTTGCGCGCGAACCTACTGCGCTCGCCCAGCGAGGCAAGCCCAAAGGGTCAGGAAGGGGGCGGCGTCTTCTTCCCCTCGGCGATCAACCAGTCCCGGAACAGCCCGGCGTGGGCGCTCGCTCCGCCCTTGGGGACCAGCGCCACGAAGCCCGCCCGGCCCGCCACGAAGCCGAGGGGCGCCTTCAGCCGGCCGCTGGCCAGGTCGCCCTGCACGAAGGTCCAGGGCCCGATCGCCACGCCCAGCCCGGCGGCCGCCGCTTCCAGCATGTAGAAGTAGTGATCGAACTCGCGGTCGATGCGCGCCGGCCGCAGCGAGACCCCCGCCATCGCTTCCCACTCCCGCCAGGCGGGCTCATAGGTCGCGGTGTGCAGACGCGGCAGGCGCTCCAGCGCGGCGACGTCCACCCCCCGCGCCGCCAGCTCCGGGGACAGCACTGGCCCGTGATAGTGCGGCATGAAGAAGCTGACCTCCGCGTCGTCCGAGACGGTGTCGCCGGTCGCCCGCATGCGGATCGCCAGATCAATCCCATCCTCGCGGAAGTCGAAGGCGCCGTTCGACTCCTCGATCCGGACCGCGATCTCCGGATGCAGGGCGTGGAAGGCCGGCAGGCGCGGGATCAGCCATTTCATGGCCAGGGTGCCCAGGCAGGAAACGGTCAGCGGGCGCGCGCTCCGCGCCCGGCGCGGCAGGGCGTCGTCAATCATGTCGAGCGCCCGGGTCAGGTCCTGCGCCAGGCGCAACCCCGCCTCGGTCAGGCGGAGGCGGTTGCGGGGCCCCTCCGTCAGCGGCGCGCCAAGATCTTCTTCCAGCTGGCGAATCTGGCGGCTGACCGCGCCGTGCGTGACGCAGAGCTCATCGGCGGCCAGCGTCATCCGGCCATGACGGCCGAAGGCCTCGAAGGCGCGCAGAGCATTGAGAGAGGGCAGTGACCGGCGGGCCATGTGAACAAACCTCACAGACCGCAGGCTGATAAGTCGTTATCGAGGTCCGCGCAACCGGCCGATAAGACTGGGGATGAAGCCCAGCCCCCCGAACCCCGACACCGTCACCCTGTCGCAATGGCTCGCCGCCGCGGCGCTCTGGGCGTTTGCCGCCTATGGCCTGCTGGCTCCGCCCGAGCCGGGCTCATCTGTGAGCCTGGCGCAGGCGGCCGGCTGTCTGACCGTCAGATGACGTAGTCGTAGACCGCTTCGGCCAGGGTGTGGTCCATCGTGCGGGCCGGCTCCTCGCAGGTCGGGCAGTTGACCAGCCGGGCGGGCACGCCCGCCGCCGTGCAGTGGGGCGGCACGGGCTTGAGCACGACCGAGCCGGAGGCGACCTTGGCGTAGTCGCCGATCTCGATATTGCCCAGCACCTTGGCGCCGGCGCCCAGAAGGACGCCCCGGCCGATCTTGGGGTGGCGGTCGCCGCGCTCGGCGCCGGTGCCGCCCAGGGTGACGCCGTGCAGCATGGAGACGTCGTCGCCGACCACCGCGGTCTCGCCGATGACGATGCCGGTGCCGTGGTCGAGGAAGACGCCCGAGCCAATGCGGGCGTTGGGATGGATGTCGACCTGATAGACCTCGCTACCCCGGCTCTGCAGGTAGAAGGCCAGGGTGTCGCGGCTGTGGGTCCAGAGCCAGTGCGCCACACGGTGGTTCTGCAGCGCCAGGAAACCCTTGAAGAACAGGAACGGCTGGACGTAGCCCTTGCAGGCGGGGTCGCGCTCGAACACGGCCCGCAGATCGGCCTCAGCGGCGGCGATCAGCGACGGGTCAGCCTCGTAGGCCTCCTCGGCGATCTCGCGGGCGCTCATGGCCCGCAGCTCCTGGTCGGCGATCTTGCGGGCGAACTGGTAGGACAAGGCCTCCGCCATGCTGTCGTGGGACAGGATCACGGCATTGAGCAGGCTGGCCAGCGTCGGCTCGTCGCGCGCGGCGCGTTCCGCTTCATTGCGCAGGCCGGCCCAGACGGGCGGGGCGCCGGCGGTGACCACTTCGAACTGTCTGGGCATGTCCGCCCTCCCGGTTTACGCGCGGACCTGTAGCACAGGTCGCCCGCGTGGCGGAAATTCGCCCTGACGGCGATATGGGGGCGAGAACGCGGTTCGCCAAGGGCCGGTTGCCGGGACAGGTTATCCGCCATAGGTGTTGTTCATGCGCGCTCTTCAGGTTCTCGCCCTCATCCTCGCCGTCGCGGCGCCCAGCGCGGCGCTGGGCCGGGCCGACCGCCCCCTGACCGGGGATGGCCTTGTCGCCGCCATCGCGTCGGACCAGGCCTGGTGCGCGGGCTGGCGCGAAGCCGACCAGAGCTGCGAGGAGGTCGTCTTCCTCGAAGCCGCCGAGAACCTCGTCAGCCAGACCCGCCGCTACCGGATCTACGAGGGCGCCGACTTCGAGATGGTGGTCCGCAACACCGCGAAGATCGAGGCGGGCAAGCTGTGCTGGACCTATCGCTTCGCGGAGATGGAGGTCGCCTTCCTGGAGGCGGGCGTCCGCGCCGCTCCGGAACAGGCCGCCGCCATGACCGTGGTCCTGCGCGAAACCATGGCCGATCTGGAAGGCAAGGTCGCCTGCGAGGCCTTCTCGCGCGACGAGACAACCGGCGAGATAGCGGCCGCCGCGACCCTCGACGGCGAGCGCGCGCCCGAGTTCGACAGCCGTTTCCGGCTGCTGGCCCCCGACACCCGCGTCAAGCTGCGCGGCGTGTTCGAGGACAAGCCCGAACCGACCACGACCTGAACGGGAGAGTCGCATGACCGACGGCATTCCCCAGACTCCCGCGTTCGGCGAGGCCCTGCCGCTGGCGCCCGCGCCGGACGTGCTGGCCTTTCTGGCGCGCCGCAGGTCGGCGTCGGCGCTCGGCCTTCGCGCGCCGGGACCGACGGCGGCGGAGCTGTCCGACCTGCTGCGGATCGCCGCCCGGGTTCCCGACCACGGCAAGCTGGCGCCCTGGCGCTTCGTGATCCTGGAGGGGGCGGGCAAGGACGCCTATGCCGCGCGGCTCGAGGCCCTGGCGGCTGCCCGGCCGGACGCGACCAAGCTGCTCGCCAAGCTGGGCAAGCTGCGCACCCCGCCGCTTGGCGTGGCGGTCATCTCGCGAACGACGGCGGGCGATATTCCGGCGTGGGAGCAGCTGCTGTCGGCCGGCGCGGTGTGCACCACCCTGACCTACGCCGCCCTGGCCATGGGCTATGGCGCCAACTGGATCACCGACTGGTACGCCTATGATGCCCAGGCGCGGGCCGTGCTCGGCCTGGCCGAGAACGAACAGGTGGCGGGCTTTGTGTTCATGGGCACGGCGACCGAGGCGCCGCAGGAGCGGGTCCGTCCCGACGTGGCGGCGCTGACGACGCGGTTCGAGGGCTAGCCGCGCCCGCGATAGGGCGCGACGCCCTGGTCGGGGAGCCAGAGGCCCTCGGGCGGCGGGCCGCTCTGCCAGAAGACGTCGATCGGGATGCCGCCGCGCGGATACCAGTAGCCGCCGATCCGCAGCCACTTCGGCGCCGCGACCTCGACGATCCTGCGGCCGATGGCCACCGTGCAGTCCTCGTGGAAGGCGCCGTGGTTGCGGAAGGCGCCCAGATAGAGCTTCAGCGACTTGGACTCGATCAGCCAGTCGCCCGGCGCGTAATCGATGACCAGCTGGGCGAAGTCCGGCTGGCCGGTGACCGGGCACAGCGAGGTGAACTCCGGCGCGGTGAAGCGGGCGAGGTACAGGGTGTCGGCCTGTGGGTTGGGCACGCGTTCGAGGACGGCGTCCTGCGGGCGGGCCGGGGCGTCGACGACACGGCCCAGCTGGGTGAGATGATCGGTCATGGCGGCGATTTAGTCCCCCCTCCCCCGCGCGACAAGCGCGTCCGCGCCGGTGTAGGGAGAAGCAAAGCAAGGGAGAGAGACATGTCAGGCAAGGATTTCGACGGCTTCGTGGTGGTGGTGACCGGCGGATCAACGGGCCTGGGGCGGGCGATCGCGGTCGAGACCGCCAGCCGCGGCGCGGCGGTGGTGGTGATCAACTACGCCTCCAGCCAGGCCGAGGCCGAGGAAACCGGCCGGCTATGCGAGGCGCAGGGCGCCAAAGCCGTGCTGGTCCAGGGCGACGTGGGCGAGGACGCTGACTGCCGCAGGATCGCCGCCGCCGCCGAGCCGTTCGGCCGCATCGACGCGCTGTTCAACAACGCCGGCGTGACCAAGTTCGCGCCCAACCACGGCGATCTGGACGCCGTCGACGCCGAGGACTTCCTGCGGCTCTACAAGGTCAATGTCGTGGGCGCCTTCCAGATGGTCCGCGCGGCGCGCGCGCTGCTTGAGGCGGCGCCGCAGCCGGGCGCGGTGGTCAACACCGCCTCGATCGCCGGGGTGACCGGCATCGGCTCCTCGGTGCCCTACGCCGCCTCCAAGGGGGCGATGAACACCATGACGCTGTCGCTGGCCCGCGGGCTGGCCCCGAACATCCGGGTCAACGCCATCTGCCCGGGCTTCATCGACACGCCCTGGTTCGGCAAGGCGATGGCCGACGACACCGTCTCTCGCATGCGCGAAGGCGTGATCCGCTCGACGCCGCTCAAGGCCGCCTCGACCGCCGAGGACATCGCCGGCGCCGCGGTGTTCCTGGCCTCTCCCGCCTCACGCCACGTCACCGGCGAAACCCTTCTGGTGGACGCAGGAACGCACCTGGGCTTCGCCACGATGTCCATGCGCTGAGCGGGCGGCGGCGGTGCGGGACTCGCGTCGGGAAGAGGTTCCGCACTGCAGCATTCCCTAGCGAAAACCAGCGCCCGCGCGCCCAATTTCCGGGCAGGCGGGCCTCCCGGCGCCCAGGTTTCGCTCACGAATGGCCCTCGGCGACTTCAAGATCGCTCGGCCGTTAGGGCGTTTCCGGACCTTAACCCAATGTTGGACTCGCTCGACGTCGCAGGACGGGGGCGACGCTGGCGCGGCCTGGATCCGTCCGGCGCTAACAACAAGGGGATAGCGATGAAAGCTCTTAAACTGGCCATCTGCGCCGCCACGGCGTCTCTCGCCCTCGGCGGCGCGGCCTACGCCCAGGACGTTTCGTTCAACGTCGGCGTGGCCACCGACTACGTGTACCGCGGTGTTTCGCAGACCGACGAAGGCCCGCAGATCTTCGGCGGCGTCGATTTCAGCAGCGGCATCTTCTACGCCGGCGCCTGGGCGTCCAACGTCGACTTCTATGACTCCACCGACGCCGAAATCGACCTCTACGCCGGCATCAAGCCGACGGCCGGTCCGGTGACCTTCGACCTCGGCGCCATCTACTACGGCTACGTGAACGAGCCCAGCGGCGCCGATTACGCCTTCTGGGAAATCAAGGCCGCCGCCTCCGTTCCCGCGGGCCCGGGCACGCTCGGCGCCGCCGTCTACTACTCGCCGGAGTTCTTCGGCGGCATCGGTTCGGCGACCTACGTCGAAGTCAACGGCAGCGTTTCGCCAGCTGAAAAGTGGACGATCGGCGCGGCCCTGGGCAACCAGAGCTTCGACGCCGGCGGCGACTACACGACCTGGAACGTCGGCGTCGGCTACGCCTTCACCGACACCATCTCGGCCGACCTGCGCTACCACGACAACGACATCGGCTGCGGCTCGATCTGCGACAGCCGCGTCACCCTCTCCCTGAAGGCCGCCCTGTAAGCACAGGTCGACCTGAAGACAAAGGAGCCCGCCGCGACCCTCGCGGCGGGCTTTCTTGGTTTCAGCGCGGCGCCTGACGACGTGTCGCCCCGCGAACCGTCCGGCCTCGCCTGGTAGGGACGGTGGGACTCGAACCCACACACCTTGCGGCTGCGGATTTTAAGTCCGCTGCGTCTACCGTTCCGCCACGTCCCCGGCGGGCCCTTCCTAGCGCCGGGAGCAGCCTGTCAGCAACCTTGGGGAAGGGCGGCGGTCACGCGGGGTCGAGGTGCGTGACATTGGCGATCCCCGCCGCGCGGAGCGCCGCCTCGAGTTCGACCAGGGTCGCGGCCAGTTCGTCCGCGTCCCGCCCGCGCACCACCAGGTTGGAGCCGTAGCCCTCGTTGGAGAAGAACGGGTAGCTGCCCAGGGACAGGGTCGGGTGGGCCTTGGCCACCGCGGCCAGCGGCTCGGCGATGACGCCTTCGCCCGAACCGTCGACCCGCACCGTGCGCGAGATCGTCACCGCGCCGCCCTTCAGCCGGGGACCGACGTCCTCGAGCATGCCGCGCATGATCGACGGCACCCCGGCCAGCACGAAGACGTTGCCGATCTGGAAGCCGGGCGGCCCCTGCACCGGGTTCTTCACCAGGCTGCCGCCCTCGGGCACGCGGGCCATGCGGCGGCGGGCGGCGTTGAGCTCGCCCTGCCAGCGGGCCGTCATCATGGCGATGATCTCGGGGTGTTCGTACAGCGGCACGCCGAAGGCCCGGGCCACGCAGTCGGCGGTGATGTCGTCGTGCGTCGGACCGATGCCGCCGGTGGTGATCAGATAGTCGTAGCGCTCGCGCAGGTGGTTCACCGTGGCGACGATCTCGTCCTCGACGTCGCCGACCACCCGGGCCTCGGCCACATCGATCCCGTGAACGCCCAGGTAGCGGGCGATGGCGTTGAGGTTGGTGTCCTGGGTCCGCCCCGACAGGATCTCGTCGCCGATGATCAGGACGGCCGCGGTGACGCGATCTTGGGTCATTCTCAACTCCGCTCATCCCCGCGAAGGCGGGGCCCAGGTGTTTTAGCGCTCAGCGCCGCGTTGTCAGGCAAAAAGCCCGGGTTCCCGCCCGCCCAGCCACGGCGTCCTGGTCAGCCGCGACAAGCGGTTCTCCGCCGATGTTACGCCGGCCAGCGCCGAGGAGATCACCGCCCGGCCCCCAAGCCGCCTGTTCGCGGACGGCCTTCGGTCTCGACCCGCCAGACAGTCTATTCCAGACTCTTCCGGCCGAGTCGCCGAGCTGGCGCCCGAGGAGCGCGTGATGTCACCCGAAACCGTCCTCTGGCTTTGCCTGCTGTTTGGGCTGGGAGCCATGCTCTACACCTCGGTCGGTCACGCGGGCGCGTCGGCCTATCTGGCCGCGATGGCCCTGTTTTCGGTATCGGCGGCGACCATGAGACCCACGGCGCTGGTCCTGAACATCGTCGTGGCCAGCCTCGCGACCTACCGATTTGTCCGCGCCGGACAGTTCAACCTTCGACTGCTCGTCCCGTTCGTTGTCGGCGCCATTCCCGCTGCATTCCTGGCGGGACATTTCCAGATCCCGGGAGACTTCTACAGGCCGCTTGTCGGCGTTGTGCTGCTGGCCGCGGCGGCAAGGCTCCTGTGGCCGCGGCCCCTGGTGTCGGCCGCCGCTGATCCCAAGCCGCCCCGGCTCTTTGTCATGGTCCTCGCGGGGGTGGCCATCGGCGCCTTGTCCGGCCTCACCGGAACCGGCGGCGGGATCTTCCTGAGCCCGCTCATCCTGTTCTTTGGCTGGGAAATCCCTCGCAAGACGTCAGGGGTCGCCGCCGCCTTCATACTCTGTGTCTCGATCTCCGGCCTTGTCGGAAACTACGCCGCCATCGGGAGCCTCCCGCCGGAGCTTCCCTATTTCGTTGTTGCCGTCGTCGGCGGCGCTCTGGTCGGCACCCGCCTTGGCATCAACAGGCTGAACCCGGACATGCTGCTCAAGGCGCTCGGCGCCGTGCTGGTGGTCGCCGGGGTCAAGCTGACCTTCACATGAGCGGGACAGCGCCTTGAGGTTCGCCACGCCCCTTCTGCGAGGCCGGCTGATCGGGCCGGCGACCGGGCGGTGGCGCTGTTCGTGGTCCAGCGCACCGACTGCGACGCCTTCAGCGCCTGCCATGACCTGGACCCGGCCTTCGCAAGCGCGCTCGAGCGGGCGGCCGATGCGGGGGTGGAGGTGCTGGTCTATGGCTGCGAGATGAGCCCGGCGGCGATCCGCATCGCCCGTTCCATGACGTGGAGGCGGGCCGTCGGCCGCTGAAGTCGCGCATCGCTGGACAGACGTCGCCGGCGGCGTACGCTCGCCACGCGACAGACAGCTGTCGGGCCGGTGTCAGGCGCCTGTCAGCCCGCTGACGGGTTGCTGGCGTGGTGGTGAAACAGGGCCGGGGCAAGGTCGGGGCGATCACCGACGAGGGGCGTGAACATGTTGATCCAGAAGCTGCGGCTGCAACGAGGCTGGTCCCAGGAACAGCTGGCCGAGGTCTCGGGACTCAGCGTGCGCACGGTCCAGCGACTCGAGCGCGGCCAGCCCGGCAGCCTCGAGTCGATGAACGCTCTCGCGGCGGTTTTCGAGATCGACCTCGATCGCCTCAAGGAGCCCGCAATGGACACGCAACGATCCGACCTGCCGCCCGACGAAGCCCTGGCCCTCGCGCATGTGCGCAAGGTGAAGGCCTTCTACGTCAACCTGACCACCTACGTGGTCGTCATCTCCGGCCTCGCCGCCATCAACCTGATCGGCTTTCCGCAGTACCTGTGGTTCATCTGGCCGGCGCTCGGCTGGGGCCTCGGCATCGCGTCCCAGGCCCTCGCCGTCTTCGGCGCCGTGCCGTTCCTGAACGGCGACTGGGAGCGGCGGCAGGTGGAGAAGTACCTGGGCCGCAAGCTGTAGGCCGGAACGCGCGGGTCGGCGTGACAGGCCGGCCCGAAGCGGCGATAATGCCGTCATGACGCGCGTCGCAACCCTGTCGAATTCGTCCGGCCCCTTCGGGGACGCGTGGTTTCGCCTGGGCTGACGCCCGCGAGATCGACCCGCGACCCCGCCGCTTCGGATGGGTCGCGATGAAACCTCTCCGACGGCTTCAACCTTCGGAGACACCTATGACCACCCCGCCCGAACCGCCCTGGTTCCCCATCCGCACCGAACGGCTGCTGCTGCGTAAACTGCGCGCCGACGACCATGACGACATGCACGCCTACGCTTCGGACCCGGACACCGTCCGGTTCATGGAGTGGGGGCCCAACACGCCGGAGGTCACCCGCGAGCGGATGGCCTTCGTGCTCGACCAGCAGACCCGCTGGCCGCGCGACACGGTCGACCTGGCGGTCGAGCTGGTCGCCGCGCGGAGGATGATCGGCTCGATCAGCCTTCGCCGCGACGGCCAGGGCGGCGCCGACTTCGGCTATTGCTTCGGCAGCCAATGGTGGCGGCACGGCTATGGCTTCGAGGCCGCCCGGGCGCTGGTGGCGACGGCGTTCGAGACCCTGTTGCTGCATCGCGTCTGGGCGACCTGCGACGTCCGCAACGCCGGCTCGATCGCCGTGCTCGAGAAGCTGGGCATGCAGCGCGAGGGCACGCTGCGGAAGAACCTGCTGGTCCGGGACGGCTGGCGGGACACACACGTCTATGGCCTGCTGGCCGAGGAATGGAGCGCGCGATGAGTGACGGTTGGGATCAGTCCGCGGAGGCCTGGATCGCCAGTCTGGGCGAGGAGGGCGACTTTGGCCGCCGGTACGTGCTCGACGGGCCGATGACAGCGCGGGTCGCGGCGCTGGGCACGCCGCTCAGGGCGCTCGACGTCGGCTGCGGCGAGGGCCGGTTCTGCCGCATCCTGCAGGCCCTCGGCGTGGCGACGGTCGGCGTCGATCCGACGGTGGCGCTGATCGATCACGCCCGGGCCGTGGACCCGGCCGGCGACTACCGCGTCGGCCGCGCCGAGGCGCTGGACGTCGCGGACGGGGAGTTCGATCTGGTGGTCAGCTATCTGAGCCTGATCGACATCCCCGACATCCGGGCGGCCATTCAGGAGATGGCGCGGGTGCTGAAGCCCGGCGGGACGCTGCTGATCGCCAACTCCACGAGCTTCAACACCGCCGGCCTCGGCGAGGGGCTGGGCAAGTCGTATGACGTCGGCGGCCGCTTCCGCTATGCGATCGACGCCTATCTCGAGGAGCGGGCCTACTGGACGACCTGGAAGGGCATCCGGATCATCAACCACCACCGGCCGCTGGAGACCTACATGTCCCTGCTGCTCGGCGCCGGCCTCACCCTGACGCACTTCGCCGAGCCGGCCCCGACCGGCGGCGACCCGGCCACGGTCGACCGCTACCGCCGCGCGCCGTGGTTCCATGTGATGGAATGGCGGAAGTGAAGCCGAGCCCCCCGCCTCCCCGTTGAACTTCCGTGCTATAGTCGCGACATAGACGCTTCACCCGCCCTCCCCGGCGGGCCCCGAAGGACCGACCAGATGAGCACGATGGACAGCGTCTCGGACGCGGAATACCGCACCGGGGCGATCCGGATTCACGGGGCCGAAGGCTTCGAAGGCATGCGCAAGGCCGGCCGGCTGGCCGCCGAGTGCCTGGACATGCTGATCCCCCATGTCGTTCCCGGCGTGACGACCGAGTATCTGGACCGGCTGGCCCGCGAGTTCGTGCTCGACCACGGCGCCTTTCCGGCCTGCCTGTTCTACAAGGGCTACAACCACACCGTCTGCATCTCGACCAACCATGTGGTCTGCCACGGGATTCCCAGTGATCGGCCGCTGCGCGAGGGCGACATCGCCAACATCGACGTCACCGTCATCGTCGACGGCTGGCACGGCGACACCAGCCGCATGTACGGCGTGGGCGAGGTCTCGCCCCGCGCCCGCCGGCTGGTCGATGTGACCTATGAGGGCATGGCCCGCGGTCTGGCGGCCATCAAGCCGGGGAACACCTTCGGCGACATCGGCCACGCCATCCAGAAGTACGTCGAGGCCCAGCGCTGCAGCGTCGTGCGCGACTTCTGCGGCCACGGCCTGGGCAAGGTGTTCCATGACAGCCCCAACGTCCTGCACTTCGGCCGCGCCGGCGAGGGCCCGGTGCTGAAGGAAGGCATGTTCTTCACAGTCGAGCCGATGGTGAACCTGGGCAAGCCGCAGGTGAAGGTGCTGAGCGACGGCTGGACGGCCGTCACCCGCGACAAGAGCCTGTCGGCCCAGTGCGAGCACAGCTGCGGCGTGACGGCGGACGGGGTGGAGCTGTTCACCGCCTCGCCGGCCGGGCTGTTCCAGCCGGCGATCGCGGGGACCTAGGCTTCGGGGACAGTTTAAGATGTCCCTTGGGACACCTTAAACTGTCCCCGACCCAACGCATTGCGCAACCCTCGCGCGCGCGCCATCATGGCGCCCGCAATGGGCATCTGCGGGCCGCCATGCCGGATCAATCCCCCCAACCCCACCAGCTCGGCCACCGAGAGCGCCTGCGCGAGCGGGCGCTGAAGAGCCTGGACGCGGTGCCGGACTATGAGCTGCTGGAGCTGTTCCTGTTCCGCACCTTTCCGCGCGGCGACATCAAGCCGATCGCCAAGGCGCTGCTGACCCGCTTCGGGTCGCTGGGCGCGATCGCCACCGCCTCGGTCGAGGACCTGCGCACCGTGCCCGGCGTCGGCGAGCAGGCGGCGCTGGACCTGAAGCTGCTGGGCGAGGTCACGCTGCGGGTCGGCCGCGAGACCATCCGCAAGCGCACGGTGATCGGCTCGTGGAGCGCACTGCTGGCCTATGTGAAAGTCGCCCTGGCCAACGAGCCGCGCGAGCAGTTCCGGGTGCTGTTCCTCGACAACAAGAACCAGCTGATCCTCGACGAGATCCAGAACCGCGGCACCGTCGACCACGCCCCGGTCTACGCCCGCGAAGTCATGCGCCGGGCGCTGGAGCTGTCGGCCAGCTCGGTGATCCTGGTCCACAACCATCCCAGCGGCGACCCCACGCCCAGCGGCGCCGACATCACCATGACCCGCGAGGTCGTCGACGCCGGCCGGGCGCTGAAGATCAGCGTCCACGACCATCTGGTCGTCGGCCGCGAGGGCGTGGCCAGCTTCAAGGCCTTGGGACTGTTCCGGTGAGCGAAGTGAGCGTACAATCATATCCAATCACTATGATTGGAAACGCCATGACCAGCCGCGTCCTGACCGCTCACGTTCCGACCGACCTCGCGGACAAGGTCGACGAAGCCGCCGCCCGTCTCGACCGGTCGCGGGCCTGGATCGTCAAGCAGGCGCTCAGCGCCTGGCTCGACCGGGAAGAGCGCCGCCACCAGATGACGCTCGACGCGCTGGCGCAGGTCGATGGCGGCGAGACCATCGACCATGAGGTCGTGATGGAATGGGCCAGCAAGTTCATCGCCAGGCATGGTGAGCCACAGCCCGGATGAAGGCACGTTGGACACGCGACGGATTTGCCGATCTTCAGCGCATCGGTGCGTTTCTGGAGTCGCGCAGTTCCGCAGTGGCCGCCCGCACCATTGATCAGCTGGTCAGGACGCCGCTCCGCCTGTCGGAACACCCCCGGATGGGGATGCGTCTCGAAGCCTATCTGCCCCGCGAGGTCCGACGCCTGATCGTCGGCGACTACGAGGTTCGCTACGAGATCGCGTACGACGTCGTCAGCATCCTGCGAATCTATCACGTCCTCGAGGATCGATAGGTCAGCGCTCCGCCCCCGCCGCCCGTCGCTTCCGCGCCCACTCCCACGCCCGCCAGCCCAGCAGCAACGCAACGATGGCCCCATAGATCAGCGGCGGCCGATGGTCGGCCTTCACCAGCATGTAGTAGTGGACCACGCCCAGCGGCACGATCAGGTAGGTCAGGCGGTGCAGCCTGCGCCAGCGCATGGGCCCCAGCTTGCGCAGCGCCCAGTTGGTCGAGGTGACCGCCAGCGGGACGAGCAGCACGAAGGCGGCCATGCCCACGGTGATGAACGGCCGCTTGAGGATGTCCTTGCCGATGGCGCTCCAGTCGAACCACTGGTCGGTGACCACATAGTTGGTCAGGTGCAGCAGCACATAGGCGAAGGCGAACAGGCCGATGGTCCGCCGGAAGCGGATCAGCCGGGGCTGCTTCAGGAGCCTGGCCAACGGCGTGATCGCCAGCCCGACGATCAGCAGCCGCAGGCCCCAGACGCCGAGCTCCCGGATCAACCGCTCGATGGGATTGGCGCCCAGGTCGTTGCTGAACCCGCGCCAGGCCAGCCACAGCAGCGGGGCGAGGCAGGCCAGCCAGACGAGGCCGTAGACGACGCGGTCCAGCGTCCTTCGATCCATCAGAAGTTCTTCTTGAGGTCCAGGCCGCGGTACATCCCGGCCACCTGCTCGCCGTAGCCGTTGAACATCAGGGTCTCGCGGCGACGGAACTCGCCGATGCGCCGCTCGGTGGCCTGGGACCAGCGCGGGTGGTCAACCGTCGGGTTCACGTTGGAATAGAAGCCGTACTCCCGCGGCGCGCTGTCGTTCCAGGCGGTGCGCGGCTGCTTGTCGACAAAGCTGATGCGGACCACGCTCTTGATGCTCTTGAAGCCGTACTTCCACGGCACGACCAGCCGCATCGGCGCGCCGTTCTGGTTGGGCAGGCTCTCGCCGTAGAGGCCGACCGCCATGATGGTCAGCGGGTTCATCGCCTCGTCGATACGCAGGCCCTCGCGGTAGGGCCAGTCGAGCACCGGGCGGCGCACGCCCGGCATCTCGGACGGGCGATTAAGGGTTTCGAAGGCAACGTACTTCGCCTTGCTGGTCGGCTCGTACTTCTTCAGGAGGTCGGCGAGCGGCACGCCCAGCCAGGGGATGACCATGGACCAGCCCTCGACGCAGCGCAGGCGATAGATGCGCTGCTGCAGCGGGTTGCCACGCAGGAAATCGCCGATGTCGTAGGTCCCCGCCTTGTCGCAGTGGCCGTCGATCTTCACGGTCCAGGGCGAGGTCGTCAGCGACCCGGCGTTGCGGGCCGGGTCCTCCTTGTCGAGGCCGAATTCGTAGAAGTTGTTGTAGCCGGTGATGTCGGCGCGGCTGTTGGGCGGCTCGGTCGTGGAATAGGGGCTGGCCACGCCCTTGAGGCCCGTCGCCGCCTGGGCGCTCGCCGCCGCGCCGCCGGCAAGGGCGACGCCGCCGCCGATCAGGCCGCTCATGAACTCGCGACGCCGCAGATAGACGTCCCTGGGTGTGACGTCGTTCTCGGTCAGGTCGCCGCCGTGCCGGATCAGCATGTTCGTCTCCAAAGCGCCCCGTCAGGGCTACGCCACCCGCGGAACTGTGGATCACGACGCCCGGATCACGGACCAGTCAATTGGCCGGCGCCGGGATGTGATGGGACGGATGGGCATTGGCGCCGTGCGTGCGTCGACACGCGCTCGCCGAGCGCTGCTCAGCATGACGTGATGGGGAAGCCTTCAGAACACGTCATCCTGAGCAGCCGCGAAGCGGCGTGTCGAAGGA
>JAUSPV010000273.1 GCA_030652755.1 Caulobacter sp.
TGGCGCGTAAACGTCGGGGACATGCACTTCAGTGCGTGTCCCCCGCCGCTTAAGCTGCTCGGGACACGTACCGAAGACGGTACATGTCCCCGCCACAGCTCTAGGCCCGTCGCCCCGCCGTGCTGACATTGTCCAGCCCCAGCGCCGACAGCGCGCCGGCGACGATGCCGTCGGCGTCGAGACCGGCCTGGGCGTACATCAGGTCGGGCTTGTCCTGGTCCTGGAAGACGTCCGGCAGCGCCAGGGTGCGGATCTTCAGGCCGCGGTCCAGGGCGCCGTGCTCGGCCAGGGCCTGGAGCACGAAGGCGCCGAAGCCGCCCATCGCCCCTTCTTCCACCGTGACGATCGCCTCGTGCTCCCGCGCCAGGCGCAGGATCAGGTCGATGTCGAGCGGTTTGGCGAACCGGGCGTCGGCGACGGTGGCCGACAGGCCCCTGGCGGCCAGCAGGTCGGCCGCCTTGAGGCTTTCGCCCAGGCGCGTGCCGAACGAGATGATGGCGACGCTGGTCCCCTCGCGGACGATGCGGCCCTTGCCGATCTCCAGCGGTTCGTTGACGGCCGGCATCTCCAGGCCGAGGCCCTCGCCGCGCGGATAGCGGAAGGCGCTGGGCCGGTCGTCGATCTCGGCGGCGGTGGCCACCATGCGGGCCAGCTCGACCTCGTCCGCGGCGGCCATCAGGATCATGCCCGGCAAGGCGCCCATGAAGCCGACATCGAAGCTGCCGGCGTGGGTCGGACCATCGGCCCCGACCAGCCCGGCGCGGTCCATGGCGAAGCGGACGGGCAGCCGCTGGATGGCCACATCGTGCACGACCTGGTCGTAGCCCCGCTGCAGGAAGGTCGAATAGATCGCGCAGAACGGCTTCATGCCGTCGGCGGCCATGCCGGCGGCGAAGGTCACCGCATGCTGCTCGGCGATGCCGACGTCGAACATCCGCTTGGGGAAGGCCTTCTCGAAGATGTCGAGGCCGGTGCCGGACGGCATGGCGGCCGTGATGGCCACGATGCGGTCGTCCTTCTCCGCCTCCTTGACCAGCGCCTGGGCGAAAACCTTGGTGTAGCTGGGCGGGCCGGCGGCGGCCTTGGCCTGCTCGCCGGTGACGACGTTGAACTTGACCACGCCGTGGTACTTGTCGGCGGCGTTTTCCGCCGGGGCGTAGCCCTTGCCCTTCTGGGTCACGACGTGGACCAGGACCGGGCGGTCGATCTCGCGGGCGTTCTTCAGCACCGGCACCAGGGCGCCCAGGTCATGCCCGTCGATCGGGCCGACGTAGTGGAAGCCGAGCTCCTCGAAGAAGGTGCCGCCGGTAACCATGCCGCGCGTGTATTCCTCGGCCTTGCGGGCGGCTTCCTGCAGGGACTTGGGCAGGGCGTGGGCGACCTTCTTGCCGAGGTTGCGCAGCGACTGGTAGCCGCCGCCGGAGACGACCCGGGCCAGATAGGCGCTCATGCTGCCGACCGGCGGAGCGATCGACATGTCGTTGTCGTTCAGCACGACGATCAGCTGCTTGTGGGCCTCGGCGTTGTTCATCGCCTCGTAGGCCATGCCGGCGCTCAGCGAGCCGTCGCCGATCACGGCGATGACCTTGTTGTCCTCGCCCTTGGCGTTGCGGGCGGCTGCAAAGCCGAGCGCGGCCGAGATCGAGGTCGCCGCGTGGGCAGCGCCGAACGGGTCGTATTCGCTCTCCGCCCGCTTGGTGAAGCCGGACAGGCCGCCGCCCTGGCGCAGGGTCTTCATGCGGTCGCGGCGGCCGGTGAGGATCTTGTGCGGATAGGCTTGGTGGCCGACGTCCCAGATCAGGATGTCGCGGGGCGTCTCGAACACATGGTGCAGGGCGACGGTCAGCTCGACCACGCCCAGGCCCGCGCCCAGATGCCCGCCGGTGACGGACACCGACTCGATGGTCTCGGCCCGCACCTCCTGGGCCAGCTGCTTCAGCTCGGCGAGGGAGAAGTCGCGGGTGTCGGCGGGCGACAAAACCTTGTCGAGCAACGGCGTGGGATTGGGCATGAAATTTCCGCAGATTCACTAATGCCGCGACAACAGCGCGGTTACGAGCGTCGGTCCAGTACGAAATCCACCGAAAGACGTAGTGTTTCCGCACGTTTTCCGAATGGATCCAGATGAGACCGGGTTTGATCCGCCAGCAGACCGACCCGTTCCTTCGCCGCATCAACGCCCAGAAGCGTGACGTAGTTGGCCTTGCCCTTGTCGGCGTCCTTGCCGGCGGCCTTGCCCAGTTCCTCGGCGTCGCCCTCGGCGTCGAGCAGGTCGTCGACGATCTGGTAGGCCAGCCCCAGGTCCTGGGCGAAGGCCATCAGCGCATGGCGCTCGCCCTCCTGGGCATGGGCCATGGTCAGCGCGATCTCGAAGGCATGGGCGATCAGGGCGCCGGTCTTGAGGCGCTGCATGCGGGCCACCGCGCCCAGGTCGTCACGCACGCCCAGCAGGTCGATCATCTGGCCGCCGCACATACCTTGCGCGCCGGAAGCGATGGCCAGCTTGCGGATCAGCTCGGTGCGGACATTGGCGTCGGGATGGGTGTCGGGATGGGCCAGAATCTCGAAGGCCGCCGACTGCAGCGCGTCGCCGGCCAGGATGGCGGTCGCCTCGTCGTACTGGCGGTGCACCGTGGGACGGCCGCGACGGGTGTCGTCGTCGTCCATGGCCGGCAGGTCGTCGTGGACCAGGCTGTAGGCGTGGATGCACTCCAGCGCGCAGGCGGCCCGCAGGACCGGACGCTCGGGCAGGTCGAACATCTTGCCGGTCTCGATGGCGAAGAACGGGCGCAGGCGCTTGCCCGGCCCCAGCGCGGCATAGCGCATGGCCTCGGTCAGCCGGCTCTCGGGACCGTCGCCACGCGGAAGCAACGCGTCCAGAGCGACGGTGACGATATCGGCGGCTTCAACGATCCGGCGGGTAAGCGGCATCAGAACAGCTTGCCCCCGTTCGGAACGTCGCGGTCGACGCCGACCAGCACCACCGCGCCGTCTTCGTCGGGAAAGCCAAGGCAGAGCACTTCCGACATCATCGGACCGATCTGGCGCGGTGGAAAATTGACCACCGCCGCGACCTTGCGGCCGGGCAGCTCCTCGAGGCTGTAGTGTTTGGTGATCTGGGCCGAGGAGCGCTTGACGCCGATGTCGGGGCCGAAGTCGACGGTCAGCCGGAACGCGGGCTTGCGGGCCTCGGGGAACGGTTCGGCCTTGAGCACCGTGCCGACCCTGACGTCCACCCGTTCGAAGTCCTCGAACGCGATCAGCTCTCGCGCCGCCCCTGTCACGTGAACTCGGCGGGCTCGACGCCGGACGCCGCGCCCTGGCTGAGCACGACCTTCTCGACGCGCAGCCGCGCCTGCTCCAGCCGCGCCTCGCAATGGGCCTTCAGGGCCGCGCCCCGTTCATAGATCGAGATCGACTCCTCGAGCGGCGCCGAGCCGGACTCCAGTCGCTGGACGATCTTCTCCAGTTCCGCGAGCGCTTCCTCGAAGCTGAGCGCGGCGATGGCCGGATGTGTGGCGGACGCGTCGGTCATTTCGTGTTCCAGGAGAGTGACGGCCACCCTAAGCGCGCGGCCCGGTGTGAGCAATCGGGGGATTCTCCGCCACGGTTAAGACCGCTCGAAGCGCCGGGCCTTCCAGTAGTAGAACCCCTGGTCCTGCGTGCAGCGCCAACCCCGCCGCCGAAGCGCCTCGCCGATCATGCCGTTGAAGAAGCCGTGGGCGACCAGCAGCACGTCCTGGCCGTCGCGCGCCAGCTCGATGAGCACGGCGGCGGCCTGGTCGGCGCGCTCCTCGGCCTGGGCCCGGGTTTCCTGGCCTTCGTGGTGATTGAAGAACCACCACCAGACCCGCGAAATGAACCCCCAGGCGCGGGGCGACAGCCGTATCCAGCCGGGCCAGCGCGGCGGCGGCAGCGGCGCCTCGACGAACAGCGGGTCCCGGGCATAGGCCCTGCCGTCACAGACCGCGCCGGCGGTCTCGATGGCGCGCGGCCGGATGGAGGAAATCATCACGCCGGCGTCGCGCGCGCTGGCCAACAGGCAAGCCGGCGGCGTCTGACCGGGGAGAAGGCCACGGGTCTCGTAGCGCGCCCACCAGTCGACATACTCGCGGGCGGACAGCCGCACCTGACGGCAGATATCGGGCTCGCCGTGCCGCACGAGCGTCACCCGGCCCATGCGCGCGGCATCGGCGGACGGTCCGGCCACGGCGGTGGTGATCGCCTCGGTCATCTTCCCCCGGACAGGATGGTGACGCGCCGCCAAACGGCGACCTGTCACGGCTCCTGCAACGCCTGCACATGCGCCCGGGCCGACTGGCCGAGCGCCTCGAGGTCGTAGCCACCCTCGAGCGAGGAGACAACCCGGCCCCGTGAGCGCTGGTTGGCCACCGAGACGATGGCGCGGGTCGCCCAGGCGAAGTCCTCGGCCTCCAGCTGCTGGCTGGCCAGCGGGTCGCGGGCGTGGGCGTCGAAGCCGGCGGAGATGAGGATCAGGTCCGGCGCGAAGGCGTCGACGCTCTCCATCAGCCGGTCGAAGACCTTGCGCCACTTCTCGCGCGGCGAATTGGGGCCGACGACGCCGTTGACGATGTTGCCGACGCCGGTCTCGGACGGAGCGCCGCTGCCCGGATAGAGCGGCCGCTGATGGATCGAGGCCAGGAACAGGGTCGGGTCGGTCTCGAACGCCGCCTGGGTGCCGTTGCCGTGGTGGACGTCGAAGTCGACCACGGCGATCCGCGCCAGCCCCGCCGCCTGGGCCGCCCGCGCGGCGACGGCGACGTTGCCGAACACGCAGAAGCCCATGGCCGCCTCCGGCTCGGCGTGGTGGCCGGGCGGCCGCACGGCGCAGAAGGCCCGGTCGACGCCTCCGGCCGCCACGTCGCGCACGGCCTGGGTTACGGCGCCCGCCGCGCGCAGCGCAGCCTGCAGGCTGCCCGGGCCCATGAAGGTGTCGGGATCGAGCTGCACCACGCCCGGCGCCCGGCCGGCGTCATAGATCGACTGCAGGAAGCCTTCCGGATGTACGCGCAGCAGGTCGCCATGCTGGGCCAGCGGCGCCTCGCGGGAGTCGAGATCGAGGTTGGTCGCATCGTTCAGCGCATCGATCACGGCGCCCAGCCGCTCCGGCCGCTCGGCGTGCGACGCGCCGGGGCGGTGATCGAACATGGCCGCGTGGGTGTAGAGGGCGATGGTCATTGACGCACTCTACCCAACTCCCTGGCTCCACCCAACTCCGTCTCCCCGGCGGAGGCCGGGGTCCATCTTCAGCACGCTCCGTGCTTGCCGCGTGGATCCCGGCCTTCGCCGGGAACACGGTTCCGGGTTAGATCGGCTCCCATGAGTCTTCCCACCATTCGCCGCGCCACGCCCGCCGACGCCGAGGCCCTGAGCCGCATCGGCGCGGAGACCTTCACCGAGACCTTCAGCCACCTCTATCCGCCGGAGGATCTGGCCGCCTTTCTGGACGCGGCCTACACCGTGGAGACGTCGCGCCGCGATCTCGAGGACCCCGACAAGGCCGTCTGGCTGGTCGAGGCCGATGGCGCCGTGGTCGGCCATGCGCTGGCCGGGCCCTGTGACCTGCCTCACGAGGCGGTCACCCCGGCCTGCGGCGAGCTGAAGCGCCTCTATGTGCTGAAGGCCTTTCAGGGCGGGGGAACGGGCTCGCGGCTGCTGGCCGAAACCCTGACCTGGCTGGAGCGCGACGGCCCGCGCCGGCTGTGGATCGGGGTGTGGTCGGAGAACTTCGGCGCCCAGCGGCTCTACGGCCGGCTCGGCTTCGAGAAGGTCGGCGAATACGACTTCATCGTCGGCGAGACCCGCGACCGGGAGTTCATCCTGCGGCGGGGGTGAGTCCCTGCGTGCTTCGACACGCGCCTTCGGCGCTGCTCAGCATGACTAAGTTGGTCGGGCTCGTTCCCAGTCATCCTGAGCAGCCCGCGCAGCGGGCGTGTCGAAGGACGCACGGCGCCTGTCCAAGCTGGACACGGGGCGAGGAAGCCCCCATCCTCTGTCAAACAACCGTTCGACACAGAGACCGCCCATGTTCATGCGCTTCTTCACCGAGCTCCGCGAGGCCAAGGTGCCCGTGTCGCTGAAGGAGTACCTCATGCTGATGGAGGCGCTCGACAAGGACGTCATCGATCGGTCGGTGGAGGACTTCTACTTCCTGTCGCGCTCGGCGCTGGTGAAGGACGAGAAGAACCTCGACAAGTTCGACCGCGTGTTCGGCCATGTGTTCAAGGGCCTGGAATCGCTGGGCGAGGACGTCACCAGCGACATCCCGGCCGAGTGGCTCAAGCTGCTGACCGAGAAGTTCCTGACCGACGAGGAGAAGGCGGCGATCGAGGCCATGGGCGGCTTCGACGAACTGATGAAGACGCTGCAGGAGCGGCTCGCCGAGCAGAAGAAGCGCCACGAGGGCGGCAACAAGATGATCGGCACCGGCGGCACCAGCCCCTACGGCGCCAACGGCTACAATCCCGAAGGCGTGCGCATCGGCCAGGACAAGGGCCGCCACGGCAAGGCCGTGAAGGTCTGGGACAAGCGCGAGTATAAGAACCTCGACGACAGCGTCGAACTGGGCACCCGCAACATCAAGGTCGCCCTGCGTCGGCTGCGCAAATTCGCCCGCGAGGGCGCGCCGGACGAGCTCGATCTCGACGGCACCATCAAGGGCACGTCGCAGAAGGGCTACCTCGACATCCAGATGCGCGCCGAGCGCCGCAACAAGATCAAGGTGCTGATCTTCTTCGACATCGGCGGCTCGATGGACAGCCACATCAAGCTCTGCGAGGAGCTGTTCAGCGCCGCCCGCACCGAGTTCAAGAACCTCGAGTTCTTCTACTTCCACAACTGCCTCTACGAGAGCGTGTGGAAGGACAACCGCCGTCGCCAGACCGAGAAGCAGAACACCTGGGACGTGCTCCACAAGTTCCCGGCCGACTACAAGGTGATCTTCGTCGGCGACGCCACGATGAGCCCCTACGAGATCACCTATCCGGGCGGCAGCGTGGAACACTGGAACGAGGAGCCGGGCGCCATCTGGATGGACCGGGTGACGCAGATCTATCACAGCGCCGTCTGGCTCAATCCGACCGCCGAACGCCACTGGGACTACACCCAGTCGATCCAGGTGATGAAGCAGCTGATGGGCGACCGCATGTATCCGCTGACCATCGACGGCCTCGACAAGGCCATGCGCGAGCTCGTGCGTGGCCACTGAAGCCGGGAACGCCGACCAGATCGCCTACTGGAACGCCCAGGCCGGCGAGACCTGGGCGGCGCAGCAGGACAAACTCGACCGCCAGATCGCCCCGCTCGGCCACGCCGCCATCGACGCCCTGGCGCCGCGCCCGGGCGAACGGCTGATCGACATCGGCTGCGGCTGCGGCCAGACGACGCTGGAGCTGGCCGGCGAGGTCGGATCGGCCGGCGCGGTGCTGGGGATCGACATCTCCCGGCCGATGCTGGAGGTCGCCCGGCGCCGCGCCGAGGGCATGGCCAACGTCGATTTCCTCGAGGCGGACGCCCAGACACACGGCTTCGAGGCCGGGACAGTGGACGGCGTGTTCTCCCGCTTCGGCGTGATGTTCTTCGCCGACCCGACGGCGGCCTTCGCCAACATCCGCAAGGCGCTCAAGCCCGGCGGGCGGCTGGCCTTCGTCTGCTGGCGGCCGCTGGGCTTCAACGACTGGATGCGCGTGCCCATGGCCGCCGCCCTGGCCCATGTGCCGCCCCTGCCCCCGCCCGCCGACCCACATGCGCCCGGCCCCTTCGCCTTCAGCGATCCGGAGCGGGTGCGCACCATCCTGGCCGGCGCCGGCTTCACCGGCGTGGACATCGCGCCCTATGACACCTTCGTCGGCGGCCACCCGCTGGACGAGGCCGTGGCCCTGGCCATGAAGGTCGGTCCGCTGGGCATGCTGCTGCGCGAGAACCCCGACAAGCGCGAGGTCATCATCGCCGCTGTCCGCGAGGCCCTGGCCCCGCATGCCGGCCATGACGGCGTCATGCTGCCCGCCGCCGTCTGGATCGTCACCGCCAACGCCTGATCTTCAGCCGTCATGGCCCGGCTCGTCCGGGCCACCCATGCGTGGTGAGCCACCATGCGTCGTGCGTGCTTCGACACGCGCTCTTAGAGCGCTGCTCAGCATGACTATGAAGGTTAGCCTTCCAACCCAGTCATCCTGAGCAGCCGCGCAGCGGCGTGTCGAAGGA
>JAUSPV010000305.1 GCA_030652755.1 Caulobacter sp.
AAAGGGTGAACAGCCCTGCGCATCCTGGGCCTGCGAGATAACGGCCACGCGGAGCGCTGACCTTCGTCGAAACGGTACAACACTACCCCTATGCCGGGCGGAGGCCCGGCGCTCCGCCCCCTCCCCAGCCTCTCCCTGCGAAGAGGCCGCGAAGCCGTGTCCGCCACAAAGCCGCCACCCCTAGACAACGGCCAGGTCCTCGCCTTCATGAACGGAGCCGCCCGGTCGCAGACCTTCCGCCTGTGAGCCGGGGCGCCGTGAAAAGGAGAGGGAGGACCGACAACGCCCTCCCTTTTCCGTTGCCCAAACCTGACGCCGGCGTCACTGTTCCCTTAACAACGATAATCTACCGGGGAGACGGCTGTGGCCGACCGCTACGACTACATCATCATCGGCGCCGGCTCGGCCGGCTGCGTGCTCGCCAACCGCCTGACCGAGGACGGGACCACCAAGGTCCTGCTGCTGGAGGCCGGCGGCAAGGACAACTCCATCCTGGTGAAGATGCCGGCCGGGGTCGGCAGCCTGATCAAGGCCAAGGGCGACTACAACTGGGGCTTCTGGACCGAGGAAGAGCCGCACCTCAACGACCGCAAGCTCTGGTGGCCGCGCGGCAAGGGCTGGGGCGGATCGTCCTCGATCAACGGCATGATCTACATCCGCGGCCACGCCCGCGACTATGACCAGTGGCGGCAGATGGGCCTGGCCGGCTGGGGCTACGCCGACGTGCTGCCCTACTTCAAGCGCTCGGAAGGCCTCGATACCGGGGCCGATCCCTGGCACGGCGGCGACGGCCCGCTGCACGTCAGCCACGCCTCGACCCCCAACCCGATCTACAAGGCCGCCATCGACGCCGGCGCCCAGGCCGGCTACCTGACGACCAAGGATTTCAACGGCTTCCAGCAGGAAGGTTGGGGCCCCTACCAGCTGACCGTCAAGGACGGCGAACGCTGGAGCGCGGCCAAGGCCTACCTCTACCCGGCCCTCAACCGTCCGAACCTGACCTGCGTCACCGGGGCGCGGACCAGCCGAATCCTGCTGCAGAACAGCAAGGCTATCGGCGTCGAGTACATCGTCGGGACCGAGGTGAAGACCGCCCATGCCGACGGCGAGGTGCTGGTCAGCGCCGGCGCCGTGCAGTCGCCGCAGATCCTGCAGCTGTCGGGCATCGGCGCGCCGGACGACCTGACGCCGCACGGCATCAAGGTGCAGCACGAGCTGAAGGGCGTCGGCGCCAACCTGCAGGACCACCTGGACGTCTGCCTGTCCTGGGAATGCCCGCAGCCGATCACCGCCTATTCGATGACCAAGGGCCTCAAGACCCTGGCCACCGGTCTCAACTACCTGCTGTTCAAGCAGGGCAGCGGTCGCCAGCAGATGCTGGAATCGGGCGCCTTCCTGCGCTCGCGGCCCGATCTGGACCGCCCCGACCTGCAGTTCCACACCGTGCTGGCCATCATGCAGGACCACGGCAAGGTCAGCGTCGGCAAGGACGGCTTCACCTTCCACGTCTGCCAGCTGCGGCCCGAGAGCCGCGGCCGCACCGGGCTGCGTTCGGCCGATCCGACCGATGATCCCACGATCTTCGCCAACTACCTGGCCACCGACGAGGACCGCCGCGCGGTCCGCGAGGGCGTCCGGATCGCCCGCGACGTGGCCAGCCAGTCGGCGCTCGACCCCTACCGCTCCAGCGAATACTCGCCCGGCAAGGACGTGAAGACCGACGCCGAGATCGACGCCTGGATCCGCGCCAACGCCGAGACCATCTACCACCCGGTCGGCACCTGCCGCATGGGCGCGGCCGGCGACGCCATGGCCGTGGTCGACGGCGACCTGCGGGTCCAGGGCATCGAAGGCCTTCGGGTCGTCGACGCCTCGGTCATGCCCACCCTGATCGGCGGCAACACCAACGCCCCGACCATGATGATCGCCGAGAAGATCAGCGACCTCCTGCGCGGCAAGCCCTTCCTGGCCCCGCAGGACGCCCCGGTGTTCGACGGCGAGGCGGTGAAGGCGGCGTAGGCCTTGCGTGGTTCGACACGCGCTCTTCGAGC
>JAUSPV010000314.1 GCA_030652755.1 Caulobacter sp.
TCTCCTCCGACAAGGACCTGATGCAGCTGATCGGCGGCGGGGTCGTGATGTACGACCCGATGAAGGACCGGCGTCTGGAAGAGGACGCGGTGATGGAGAAGTTCGGGGTCACCCCGGACAAGATGGTCGACCTGCAGGCCCTGGTCGGCGACAGCGTCGACAACATTCCCGGCGCCCCGGGCATCGGCCCCAAGACGGCGGCCCAGCTGCTGGACGAGTACGGGGATCTCGACACGCTGCTGGCCCGGGCCGGCGAGATCAAGCAGCCCAAGCGCCGCGAGACCCTGATCGCCTACGCCGACCAGATTCGCCTCAGCCGAACCCTGGTCCGCCTGACCTGCGACGCCCCGGCGCCCGAGGCTATCGACGACTTCGTGCTGCGTGATCCCGATCCGGCGGTGCTGTCGGCCTTCCTGGAGCTGATGGAGTTCCGCAGCCTTCAGCGCCGGGTCGGCGACGGCAAGACCGAGGCCCACAATGGCCAGGCCTTCGCCTCGCAGATGCGGCCCGCCGTCCCCACGGCGCCGGTCAGTTCGCCCCGCTACGCGCCCCAGGCCGTCAACGCCGACGCCCCGGCCCAGGCCTTCGATCACGACGCCTACCACTGCATCCAGACCCTCGAGGCGCTGGACGCCTTCATCGCGCGGGCGACGCTGGCCGGCGTCGTCGGGTTCGACACCGAGACCGACGCCCTGTCGGCGACCCACGCGGGCCTGTGCGGCGTGTCGCTGGCCATCGGCCCGAACGACGCCTGCTACGTGCCTCTGACCCATGAGCACACGCCGATGGCGGGGGCCGGCGGCCTCGACTTCGGCGACACGCCCGACACCCGCGAGCCGATCACCCAGCTGGACAAGCCGCTGGCGCTCGCCCGGCTGAAGGTCCTCCTGGAAGATCCCACGGTCCTGAAAGTCACCCAGAACGGCAAGTACGACATGGCCGTGATGGCGCGGCGCGGCATCCGCGTGGCGCCGATCGACGACACCATGCTGATCTCCTACGTCCTCGAAGGGGGCCTGCATGGCCACGGCATGGACGAGCTGGCGCGGCTGCACCTGGGCCACGACCCCATCCCGTTCAAGCAGGTGGCCGGGGTCGGCAAGGCGCAGAAGTCCTTCAAGCACGTCGAGCTGAAGCCGGCGACCTGCTACGCGGCCGAGGACGCCGACGTGACCCTGCGGCTGTGGCGCATCCTCAAGCCCAGGTTGGCCCGCGAGGGTCTGCTGACCGTCTATGAGACGCTGGAACGCGGCATGCCGGCGGTGCTGGCCGACATGGAGCTGGAGGGCATCCGCGTCGATCCCGAACGCCTGCGCCGCCTCAGCCACGAGTTCGGCATGAAGATGGTCGAGCTGGAGGCCACGGCCCACGAGCTGGCCGGCCGGCCGTTCAACCTGGGCAGTCCCAAGCAGATCGGCGACATCCTGTTTGGCGAGATGGCGCTGCCGGGGGGCAAGAAGACCGCCACCGGCCAGTGGGGCACCGACGCCAGCGTGCTGGAAGATCTGGCCCTGACTCACGACCTGCCGCGCACCCTGCTGGACTGGCGGCAGCTGTCGAAGCTGAAGGGCACCTACACCGACGCGCTGTCGGCCGCCGCCGACCCCGACACCAACCGCGTCCACACCTCCTACCAGCTGGCCGCCGCCACCACCGGGCGGCTGGCCTCGTCCGATCCGAACCTGCAGAACATCCCGGTCCGCAACGAGATCGGCCGCCAGATCCGCCAGGCCTTCATCGCCGCGCCCGGAAACGTGCTGATCAGCGCCGACTACAGCCAGATCGAGCTGCGGCTGCTGGCCCACATCGGCGACATCCCCGAGCTCAAGCGCGCCTTCAAGGCGGGGCTCGACATTCACGCCGCCACCGCCTCGGAGATGTTCGGCGTCCCCGTCGAGGGCATGCCCGCCGAGACGCGTCGTCGCGCCAAGGCGATCAACTTCGGCATCGTCTACGGCATCAGCGCCTTTGGCCTGGCCAACCAGCTGGGCATCGACCAGGGCGAGGCCGGCGCCTACATCAAGACCTACTTCGAGCGCTTCCCGGGCATCCGCGCCTATATGGACAAGACCCGCGCCGAGGTCCGCGAGGCCGGCTTCGTCTCGACCGTCTTCGGCCGCCGCATCCACATCCCGGCCATCCACTCCAAGTCCGCCGCCGAGCGCCAGTTCGGCGAGCGCGCCGCCATTAACGCGCCGATCCAGGGCGCGGCGGCCGACATCATCCGCCGGGCGATGATGCGCATGCACGCCGCCCTGGCCGACGCGGGCCTGTCCGACGTGAAGATGCTGCTGCAGGTGCACGACGAACTGGTCTTCGAGGCCCCGCGCGACAAGGCCGAGGCGGCGATGGCGGTGATCCGTCCGGTGATGGAGAAGGCGGCCGTCCCCGCGGTCGACCTGACGGTGCCGCTGGTCGTCGACGCCCGGGCCGCCGACAACTGGGACGAGGCGCACTGAGAACGGCCGGTCGCTGGGACAGATCAACGCACCCGGCGCATTTCTGTCGGACAGGGGAACGCAGCGGGAATAATCCCGCCGCGGGCGTTTGCGCCCAGGGCATCGGCCGCTGTGGAAGGAGCGCCTTGTGATCAAGTTCGAACCGGCCCGGACCCGGACCGGGAGAGACGTGCGGCGCGCATCGGTCCGGCATGGCTGGGATCACGTGCTGCGCTGCGTCTCCATCGCCGCCCGCCTCGCCGGCGGCGACGTTCTGCACGGCATCATCCTGATCGCGATCATCCAGGCGAACACGGCGCCGCTGCGACTGTCGAACGGCGATCAGGACCATGACACGTTGGCCGGCCTGCCCGGCGACAGCCAGAGGACGCCGGTCAGCGCCTACGCCGTCGCCAAGCAACTGGGCCTGCCCTACGAGACGGTGCGGCGGCATGTCTCCCGCCTGATCGACGAGGGGCGCTGCGCCCGGGTCGGGGCGCGGGGCGGGGTGATTGTCCCCACGGCGGCGATTCACCAGATGCGGCCGGACCTCCTCCTCAACCAGTCTCTGGAGTCGCTGGAGTCACTGATTTCGGGGCTCAACAGCATCGGAGCCCTTCAGGTCCAACCATTTCGGGAATCCGACAAATCAATGATGATCGGTTGAGTCGCAAATACAGAACATCGTTCTCGCAACGCTGATATTCGTCTCACCATCCTTCCAATATGTCGCATTGGCCAACTATTCTGTTGGTTCGGATCGTCGCATATACCCAGATCGGGCATAAACAGGCCCTCCAGGTTAGCGCTCCATAACGCCAAATTCACCGTCAGGAGCCGAGCTTCGGCCGCGGGTGCGGGGGGTCTGTTCACATCCCACGGGGCGTGGCGGAGCGAAGGTGTACTCCAGGTTGAAGCCGGCGCGGCGGCGGCCTTCCGCAGCGCGAAAACACCGAAAAGTCCATGGGCGGGGCCCATTCATCCCCGCCCCTGCGCCAGCACCTGTCCGCCGGACGACCCGCCTTGTCCAGCATGGACAGACCACCACCACTGGCCGCCAGGAGGCCCACCATGTCGAATGACCACGCCCTGAAGCAACGCTTGGATTTCATCCGGCTGGACGACGCGGCCCGCGCCGACATCAAGGGCCTGCAGCCGGTCATCGCCAAGTCCATCCGCCCGGCGCTGGACGCCTTCTACGCCCAGGTGAGGGCCTTCCCGGAGACGCGCGGCTTCTTCTCCAGCGACTCGCGCATCGAGGTGGCGGCCAGTCGCCAGCAGCAGCACTGGGGACTCATCGCCTCGGCCAACTACGGCGAGGACTATGTCCGCGGGGTGCGGGCCATCGGCCAGGTTCACGCCCGCATCGGCCTGGAGCCGCGCTGGTACATCGGCGGCTACGCCCTGCTCACCGAACATCTCGTCAAGGCCGTCGTGCGCGAGGACTGGCCGAAGGGCTTTACGGGGCGCAAGGCCGGCGCCGACGCGCTGGGCGACAAGGTTTCCAGCCTGATAAAGGCCATCCTGCTGGACATGGACCTCGCCATCTCGGTCTACATCGAGACCCTGGAGGAGCGACGCAAGGCGGCGGAGGACGTCCGACTCGCCGCAGAGGCGCGACAGTCACAGGCTGTCGAGGCTCTGGGCCGCGCGCTGGCCCGGCTGGCGGCCGGCGACCTGGCCACGCCGTTCAACGAGGCGATGGCGCCCGAGTTCCAGACCCTCCAGGACGATTACAACGCCGCGGTCGCGTCGCTCGCCGACACCCTGCGGGCCGTGTCACGGTCCTCGGACGGCATTGGCACCGGGGCTGACGAGATATCCCTTGCCTCGGACGACCTCTCCCGACGCACCGAGCAGCAGGCGGCCAGCCTTGAAGAGACCGCCGCCGCCCTGGACGAACTGACCGCCGCGGTCCGCAAGGCGGCCGAGGGCGCCAACCAGGCGGCCAGCCTGGTCGGAACGGCGCGCGAGGAGGCCGAGCACTCCGGCATGATCATGGCCGATGCGGTCACCGCCATGGGGCAGATCGAAAGCTCCTCCACCGAGATCAGCCAGATCATCGGCGTCATTGACGAGATCGCCTTCCAGACCAACCTGCTGGCCCTGAACGCCGGGGTCGAGGCCGCTCGGGCCGGCGAAGCAGGCCGCGGCTTCGCCGTCGTCGCATCCGAGGTTCGGGCCC
>JAUSPV010000008.1 GCA_030652755.1 Caulobacter sp.
AGGCTAATTTTGGTCCGGGACTTGCTCTTCAGTGGGTGTCCCGTCCAGCTTAAGTTGGAAAGGAACTGAAGTGCATGTCCCCAACCCCGTTTGACCTCCCGCGCCGCAACAGATACCCAGACGCCAGCGTCAGGTTCCTTCTCGCGAGAGAAGGTGAAAAGGGAACGGGGTTCAAGACCCCGGCTGCCCCCGCAACTGTAAGCGGCGAGCCCGCGCGTCACATGCCACTGGACCGGTTCGCCGGTCTGGGAAGGCGACGCGCCAAGGTTATGACCCGTGAGCCAGGAGACCTGCCCGGCGCTGTCGTTCTTCGTACGGCCGGGGTGCGCCGAACGGACGGGTTTTCCCGAGAGACGACACCGCAAGCCAAGCCGCGTCCGCGGCCGGGCCCGGGCGTCCTTGCGCCCGGATCGGGTCGTGGGCGTGGGTCGTCAATGAAGAGGAAGACCCGTGACCCGATCCACCGCCCGAGCGCTCCTGCGCTCTGTTTCCATCGCCACCCTGCTGGGCGCCGTCCCGGCGTTCGCCGCCGAAGCGCCGACGGCGCCGACGCCCGATGTCGCCGGCCTCGAGGGCGCCACCGCCGTCGCCGAGCTGATCGTCACCGCCACCCGCTCGCCCCAGGCCGCCGACCGCATCGGCGCCTCGGTGACCGTGCTGTCCACCGCCGACATCGAGGCGGCCCAGTCGCCCGACGTGATCGAGCTGCTCAATGACGTCCCGGGCGTCAGCTACACCCGCAACGGCGGCGTCGGCGCCGTCTCCGGCGTCAACATCCGCGGGGCCGAGAGCAGCCACACCGTGCTGCTGATCGACGGTGTGAAGATGAACGACCCCACCGCCCCGCAGGGCGCGGCCAACTTCGGCAACCTGCTGGTCGGCGATGTCGCCCGCATCGAGGTCCTGCGCGGCGCGCAATCGACGCTGTGGGGCAGCCAGGCCATCGGCGGGGTGGTCAACATCGTCACCCGCGAGCCGAGGCAAGGCTTCCAGGCCACGATCGACGCCGAGGGCGGCTCGCGCGGGACCGGGTACCTGCGCGCGGGCCTCGGCGGCGCGACCGAACGGCTCAGCTGGCGGCTCGCCGGCAGCCGTTTCCAGACCGACGGCGTCTCGGCCTTCGCGGCGGGCTCCGAAGCGGACGGCTACGAGAACACCGGGCTGTCCGGCCGCCTGCGGCTGACGCTGACCGACGCCGTCTCGGCCGAGGTGCGCGCGGTCTGGTCGGACGGCGAGGCCGACACCGACGGCTTCGCCGGCGACGACGCCAGCTATGGCACGACCAAGGAACTGGTCGTCTACACCGGCCTCAACGTCGCCCTGCTCGACGGCCGGCTGAAGAACCGGCTGGCCTTCGGCTACACCGAGACCGACCGCAAGGCGCACCAGCCGTCCGACCCCGTGGCTCCGGTCAGCTTCGAGGGTGTCGGCGAGATCCGGCGCTGGGAATACCAGGGCGTGCTGGCCGTGACCGAGGACTGGACCGCCACCTTCGGCCTTGAAAGCGAGCGGGCCGAAATGCGCCAGCGGGCGCCCTGGATGTTCGACCCCAACCCGCCGTTCACGACCGGCAAGGTCGGCATCGACAGTGTCTACGGCCAGGTGCAGGGCCGGGTCCTGCCCGGGGTGACGATCACCGCCGGCCTGCGCCATGACGACCATGACACCTACGGCGCCCACACCCTGGGATCGCTGGCCGGCGCCTGGAGCCTCACCGACAGCGGCACGATCATTCGCGCGAGCTTCGGCCAGGGCTTCCGCGCGCCCGGCCTCTACGAGCTCTACAGCGTGTACGGCAACACCGCCCTCAATCCGGAGGAGTTCAACAGCTGGGACCTCGGCGTCGAGCAGCGACTCGGCCAGGACGTCGTCGTCTCGGCGACCTGGTTCCGGCGCGAGGCGGACAACGAGATCCGCTTCTACAGCTGCGCCTTCGGCTCCCCCGCGCCGCTGTGCAATCCTGGCGGCGTCTTCCGCTATGGCTACTACGACAACGTCCAGAAGACGCAGACCCAGGGTCTGGAGCTCGCTGGCCGCGCCGAGGCCGGGCCGCTGACCCTGAGCGGCAACTTCACCTGGACGCAGGCGGAGAACGCCTCCGGGATCAACGACGGCAACCAGTTGCCGCGTCGCCCCGAGCACATGGCCAATGTGCAGGCCAGCTGGCGCTGGTCCGACGCGGTAACCACCACGGCGGCTGTCCGCTATGTCGGCGAGGCGTTCAACAACGACGCCAACACCGTGGTCATGGACGCCTACACCCTGGTCGACCTGCGGGCGTCCTGGCGGCTCAGCGACACGGTCGAGCTCTACGGCCGGGTCGAGAACCTGTTCGACGAGGACTATGAGACGGCGCGGGGCTATGGAACGCCGGGACGAGGCGCCTTCGTCGGCGTCCGGGCCCGGTTCTAGCCCGTCCCAAGGGGAGCAGCAGACTTGCCGGCGTTGATGATCCAGGGCTGCGGGTCCGACGTCGGCAAGTCGGTGCTGGTCGCCGGCCTCTGCCGGCTGTTCGCCAATCGGGGCCTGACGGTGCGTCCGTTCAAGCCGCAGAACATGTCGAACAACGCCGCCGTCGCCGCTGACGGCGGCGAGATCGGCCGGGCCCAGGCGCTGCAGGCCATCGCCTGCCGCACGCCGCCGACCGTCGACATGAACCCGGTGCTGCTCAAGCCGCAGAGCGACACCGGCGCCCAGCTGATCGTGCGCGGCAGGATGGCCGGGACCTGGGAGGCGCGGGGCTATCAGGCGGCGAAGGCCGGGCTGCTCGACACCGTGGTCGAGAGCTTCCGGCGGCTGGAGGCCCAGGCGGACCTGGTGATCGTCGAGGGGGCGGGCAGCCCGGCGGAGACCAACCTTCGGGCCGGCGACATCGCCAACATGGGCTTCGCCATCGCCGCCGGCGTGCCGGTGGTGCTGGTCGGCGACATCGACCGGGGCCATGTCATCGCCGCCCTTGTCGGAGCCCATGCGGTGCTGGACGACGGCGACCGGGCGATGATCCGCGGCTTCCTGATCAACAAGTTCCGGGGCGATCCGACCCTGTTCGACGAGGGCAGGGCCGAGATCGTGCGGCGCACCGGCTGGGCGGACCTGGGCATGGCGCCCTGGCTGGCGGCGGCTCGGTCGCTGCCGGCCGAGGATGCGGTGGTGCTCGACCGGGCGGGCGGCGGCGGGGGGCGGGTGAAGATCGTCGTCCCGCTGCTGAGCCGGATCGCCAACTTCGATGACTTCGACGCGCTGCGGGCCGAGCCGGCGGTGGACTTCGTCTTCGTCCCGCCGAGGACGCCGCTGCCCGGCGACGCCGACCTGGTCATCCTGCCCGGGACCAAGGCGACGCTGGCCGACCTGGCCTTCCTGCGGGCCCAGGGCTGGGACATCGACCTCGCCGCCCACGTCCGGCGCGGCGGCCGGGTGCTGGGCCTCTGCGGCGGCTACCAGATGCTGGGCCGGCGGATCAGCGACCCGGACGGCGTCGAGGGCGAGGCAGGCGAGGCCGAGGGCCTTGGCCTGCTGGACGTCGGGACGGTGCTGACCGGCGAGAAGACCCTGCGTCCGGTGAGCGGCCGGTTCGGCGAGGCGGCGTTCGAGGGCTACGAGATGCATGTCGGCCGCACCACCGGCCCGGCCGCGCCGATGCTGACGCTGGACGACGGCGGGGACGAGGGGGCCGTCTCCGCCGATGGCCGGGTGGCGGGCTGCTACGTCCATGGCCTGTTCAACCGGCCGCAGGCCCGCGCCGCGATCCTGGCGCGTCTGGGCGCGGCGTCGTCCGGACTCGACCAGGGACAGCTGGTCGACGAAGCGCTGGACGCCCTCGCGGCGGCGCTGGAGCAGGCGTTCGATATCGAGGCGCTGATGGAGATCGCCGGGCTCGGCGGTTGCCGTCGCTGAATCAGGGTTGATCCCCGTTAAGCCTAATACTTCGAGCCTGAGCAGGGTTTACGCCTGTTCAGTGTATTCGTTGAATATATTGCAAGTGGTTACTCCGCATTCTCCAACGCAAGTTCGGGGAAGAGTGTCGGCAACCGACGCTCGATATTCGGGGTCGACACCATGCGCGTCGCCACTATCGCCAGCCTTGGCGCGTCCGTCCTGCTGGGGGTGGGCGCCCTGTTCGTGGCCAAGGTCTGGTTGCCCAACGCCCAGGCGGGGCCGGGCAAGGCGGCGGCGCAGCCGTCGGTCGCCATGTCCTCCATCGTGGCGGCCAGCGCGGCTGTGCCGTACGGAACGAAGCTGGAAGCCGGCAACCTCACCCTGATCAAGGTTCCCGCCGGGTCGATACCGGAAGGCGCCTTCACCTCGATCGACCAGGTGCTCGGCCGGGACGGCGGCGCGCCGATCACCCTGGCCGCCCTGGCGCCGCGCGAGGCGCTGCTGCCGTCGAAGGTCAGCGGACCGGGCCTGAAGCCGTCCGTCGCCGCCCTGATCGATCCTGGCATGCGGGCCTACACCATCAAGGTCAACGACGTCGCCGGCGGCG
This sequence comes from Caulobacter sp., assembly GCA_030652755.1. Lineage (GTDB taxonomy): Bacteria > Pseudomonadota > Alphaproteobacteria > Caulobacterales > Caulobacteraceae > Caulobacter. Next base: position 4,484 of record JAUSPV010000008.1, read on the forward strand.
GCGGCCATGTGCTGCCGGGCGACCGGGTCGACGTGCTGCTGGCCCGCGCCCTTTCCGACCCTGGCGTCGAGGGGGCGGAGGGCAATCGGCTGATTATCTCCTCGCTGGTGCTGCAGAACGTCCGCGTGCTCGGCATGGACATGATCGCTGACCCCGCGTCGGTCGAGAAGTTCGCGCCGTCCACCGCCACCCTGGAGGTCAGTGTCGAGGACGCCGGCAAGCTGGCGGTGGCCGGTCAGGCCGGAACCCTGTCGTTGGCGCTGCGCCGCTCGGGCGCCACCGAGATCGTCGAGGTTCGCCCGATCACCGCCCGCGAGGTCACCGGTCTGTCCGGCGGCTTCTCGCCGGCCTCCGACGCGCCCCGCAAGGTCGCCCGGCGGCCCGCTCCCCGTCCGGCCGCCGCGCCGGCGCGCGGCCTCACCGTGACCGAGGGCGACAGGAAGACCGTCGTCAACGTCCCCACCGAACGCCCCGGGAGCTGACCATGCGCCGCATCGCCATCCTGTGCGCGGCCGCGCTCCTCTGCGCGCCCGCCATCCCCGCCTCCGCCCAGACCTTTGTCGCCTCGAGCCTGATCGGCGAGATGGCGCCCAGCCGCGTGATCACCGTGCCCAAGGACAAGTCGGCGGCCTTCCGCCTGACGGCCGGCGCCGGCGAGATCGTCGTCGCCCAGCCGGATATCGCCCAGATCGTCGCCAACACCGACCGCAGCGTCTATGTGCGCGGCAAGACGCTCGGCACCACCAACATCCTGATCTACGACGCCAATCACCGGCTGATCGAGGTGATCGACGTCCGGGTCGGCCAGGACATCGAGTCGCTGCAGGCCGACCTCGGCTCGGCCCTGCCCGGCGAGCCGATCCGCGTCTCGGCCCTGGCCGGCGGTGTGATGCTGTCGGGCCAGGTCTCGACCAGCTCGGCGGCGGCGCGCGCCAGGGGCATCGCCGAAAAGTACGCGCCCGGCGGGGTCAACTCCGAACTGACGGTCGAGGCCGCCCAGCAGGTCATGCTGGAGGTCCGGATCATCGAGGCCAGCCGCAGCTCGCTGAAGGACTTCGGCATCAATGTCGACATCACCAACAACTCGGGCATCGTCTTCGGCTCGGGCACGGGACTGATCGGCCTCAACGCCGCCCAGGGCACGCTGGGGATCACCACCAACGTCGGCCCGACCACCATCGAGGCCACGCTGCGGGCGCTGGAGGAGAAGGGCGTCGTCCGCACCCTGGCCCGGCCCAACCTGGCGGCCATCTCCGGCGAGGAGGCCACCTTCCTGGCCGGCGGCGAGTTTCCCTATCCAGTCCCCAACGGCCAGGGCGAGATCACCATCCAGTTCAAGCCGTTCGGCGTGACCCTGAAGTTCACCCCGACCGTGCAGGACAGCGGCCTGATCCGGCTGAAGGTCTCGCCCGAGGTGAGCCAGCTCGACAGCCGGGCCAGCCTGCGTCTGGCCGGCGTCGAGGTGCCCGGCCTGCTGGTCCGCCGCGCCGCCACGACGGTCGAACTCAAGGACACCGAGACCTTCGCCATCGCCGGCCTGTTCCAGCAGGACTATGCCAACACGATGCGGCAGCTGCCCTGGGTGGGGGAGGTGCCGGTCATCGGCGCGCTGTTCCGCTCCTCGCGCTGGAAGAAGGCCGAGACCGAGCTGGTTATCCTGGTCACGCCGCGCCTGACCACGGCCGCCCAGAGCCGGGCCCTGGCGCCCGACCCCTTCTCGGGCTCCAGCGAACCCTCCGCCATAGATCTGATCCTGATGGGCATCGCGCTGGACCGTCCGATCAAGGCGCCGCCCGCCGATTCCTACCTCCCCGTTCTGTGAGCGCTGACATGACCTTCGCTGGACGCCGCATCCTGATCGTCGGAGCCGGCCTCGCCGAGCTGGCGGGCCAGGCCTTCCGGGACGCCACGCTGCAGACCGCGGGCCTCGAGCGCCTGCGGGCCCGCTGGGCGTTCGGCGAGGCGCCCGACCTGATCCTCATCGAGGCGGGCGCCTTCGACTCCGACGCGCTGTCGGCGGCCATCGCCGCGCTGGCGGCGGGCCCGACGCCGCCGCCGACCCTGCTGACCGGCGACCATCTGCCGGCCGGGCTGGTCCGCAACCTGATGCGCCTGCCGCGCTCGGATGTGCTGGAAGCGCCGTTCTCGGCCGCCGATCTCGCCGCCTCGTCCGCGCCGCTGGTCGCGCCGACCGCCGCGCCAGCGCTGAACGCGCCGTCCCGCTGCTGGACCCTCATGGGCGCGGTCGGCGGGGCCGGAGCGACCACCCTGGCCATCGAAACCGCCTGCGCCCTGGCGCTGCGGCTGCCGGGGCCGCGCCGCGTCTGCCTGATCGACCTGAACCTCGCCGACGGCGCCGCCGCCGCCTATCTGGGCGCGCCGGCCAACATGCTGCTGAGCCGCGCCTCCCAGGCGGCGGACCGGATTGATCCCCAGCTTCTGGACGCCTTCGTGTCCGGCGCGCCGGGGGGTGTCGACCTGCTAGCCTCGGCCCGCGACCCCCATGCCTATGACACGACGTCGGCGGACGCCGTGCTCCGGATGCTCGAGGTCGCCTGCCAGGTCTACGACGCGGTCGTGGTCGACGCCCCCCGCCATCGGCGGCCCTGGACGCTGGACGTGCTGGCCGGGTCGGACGAGCTGCTGGTGGTTTCCGAGCTGACCGTCCCGGCCCTGCTCGCCGCCCGGTCGCTGGCGGCGGAGATCGAGAATGACCTGCCGGCCGGTCCGCAGCCCCGCATCGTGCTCAATCGCCTCGCCAAGCGGGTGTTTGGCCCCGCGCCGTCCATGGCCGAGGCGGAGAAGGCCATGGGCCGCCGCGCGGCCGGGGGCATCACCTCCGACTGGGAGGCGGCGGCCGCCTCGGCCAACCTCGGCGGACCGATCAGCCAGCACCGGCCCAAGTCGCGCATCGTCAAGGACGTCGCCGATCTGGTCGACCGCCTGATCGCCTCGCCGGCCCGGTCGCATCCCGAAGACCTGCGGGTGGCGTGATGGGGCGCTTCTCCCTCCGCCGCGCCGCCGCTCCCGATGCCGCGCCCGACCCGACTCGGCCCTCCTCGACGGCCGCGCCTGTCGCTGTCGTCCCGACGCCCGAGCCCGTCGCCGCCCCGACCCAGGCCCAGGACGACATGCTCGACATGCGCCTGCGGCTGCACGCCAGACTCATCGAGGAGATCGACCTCTCCAAGCTGGGCGAACTGGACGAGGGCGAGATGCGTCGCCAGGTCCGCAAGCTGGTCGGCGACTTCGCCCGCGACGGCCGGCTGGCGCTCAACGGCGCGGAGATGGACCAGCTGGGCGCCGAGGTCTTCGACGAGATGGTCGGCCTTGGCCCCATCGAGCCGCTGCTCAAGGACGAGTCGATCAACGACATCCTGATCAACGGGCCGTTTCAGGTTTACGTCGAGCGGCGCGGCGAGCTGGAGCTCACTCCGGTGCGCTTCCGCGACAACGACCACCTGCTGCGCATCGTCAACCGCATCGTCGCCGCCGTCGGCCGGCGCATCGACGAGAGCTCGCCGATGGTCGACGCCCGCCTCGCCGACGGCAGCCGCGTCAACGCCGCCATCGCCCCGATCACCATCGACGGCGCCTGCGTCTCGATCCGCAAGTTCTCCAAGAAGCCGCTCAGCTTCGAGCGGCTGGTCGAGGTCGGCGCCATGCCGGCCTGCGTCGCCGAGTTCCTGCAGGGGGCGGTCTATTCCCGCGTCTCGATGGTCATCTCGGGCGGCACCGGCTCGGGCAAGACCACCCTGCTCAACGCCTGTTCGGCGGCGATCAGCGCCAAGGAGCGCCTGATCACCATCGAGGACGCCGCCGAACTGCAGCTGCAGCAGCCGCATGTGGTGCGCATGGAGACGCGCCCGCCCAACATCGAGGGCAAGGGCGAGATCCGCCAGCGCGAGCTGGTCAAGAACGCCCTGCGCATGCGGCCCGACCGGGTCATCCTGGGCGAGGTCCGGGGCGAGGAATCCTTCGACATGCTCCAGGCCATGAACACCGGCCACGAGGGCTCGATGGCCACCATCCACGCCAACAACCCGCGCGAGGCCATCACCCGCCTGGAGCAGATGGTGGCCATGGGCGGCATGAACCTCAGCAACGAGGCGGTGCGCGGCCAGATCGCGGCGGCGGTCGGGATGGTGGTGCAGGTGATGCGCCTGTCGGACGGCAAGCGGAAGGTGATGAACGTCACCGAGATCACCGGCATGGAGGGCAACGTCGTGCAGATGCAGGACATCTTCGTCTTCCACCGCACCCGCACCGATCCCGACGGCACGGTCCATGGCGAGTTCCGGGCCACCGGCCTGCGGCCCAAGTGCCTGGACGAGATGACCCGTCGGGGCATCCACTACGACAGCGCCAACTTCGACCCGCAGCGGGCCCTGTAGGGAGGGCGCCGCAGATGGACACCGTCGACCCGCGCATCGTCTTCCTGATCCTGATCTTCGCGGCGGTGTTCGCGGCGGGCCAGGCCGTCTGGGGGCTGGTCAGCGTCGCCGGCGCCAAGCGCAAGGTGAACCGCCGGCTGGCCGTGGCCGAGTCCGCCGGCTCGCTGGAGGCGCTGATCCTGGAGCTGCGCAAGCAGCGCGGCCTGGACAGCAAGGGCGACAGCCGGATCATGGTCCGCTGGTTCTCCGACCTGGTGATCAGATCGGGCGTGACCTATCAGCCGCGCCGCTGGGCCGCCTATGCGGCGGGCCTGGCCATCGCGGCCTTCTTCGTGGTCTTCCTGCTGGCCAAGAGCTGGGTGTTCGGCCTCGCCGCCGCGCCGGTCATCGGGCTGGGCCTGCCGTTCGTCTGGCTGAAGATCAAGGCCGGCGCCCGGGCCAAGGGCATCGGCGCCCAGCTGCCCAACGCGCTGGAGATCATCGTCCGCAGTCTGGAGGCCGGTCACCCGGTGCCGACCGCCGTGGGCCTGGTCGGACGGGAGATGCCCGACCCGCTGGGCAGCGAGTTCGGCATGCTGGCCGACGAGATCGCCTATGGCGCCACCCTGGAGCAGGGCGTCGGCCGGCTGGCCGACCGTTGCCGCCACCCCGACGTCGACCTGTTCGCCGCCACCATCCGCCTGCAGGAGCGGGCCGGGGGCAACCTGACCGGCCTTCTGAAAATGAACGCCAAGGCGGTGCGCGAGCGCGGCAAGATGCGGATGAAGGTCAAGGCCGCCTCGAGCGAGGGCCGCGCCTCGGCCATCATCCTGACCTCGGCGCCGTTCGCGGTGATGGGCATCCTCGCCTTCGCCAGTCCGCAGTTCTACGGCGACGTCATCCACGAGAAATTCATCCAGTACGGCCTGATGGGCCTCGGCGGATGGATGTTCCTGGGCAACCTGGTCATGCGCCGCATGATCGACATGCGGATCTGACGCCATGGACCCGCTGCAACTTCAGACGCTGCTGACCTGGGCGGCCGTCGCCCTGATCACCCTGGGCGTCGGCGGCGTGGCCTTGCTGGGTGTCCGCGAGGCCCGGATCGGCGTCCGCCGCCGGGCCCGCCTGGCCGGGAACACCCTCGTCTCGGGGCGCCCCGACAACAGTTCCGCGGCGGTGGCCGGCGTCGTCAGCGGCGTGAAGCGGCTGGGCGACCGCATGGCGATCCAGGATCCGGCCCAGCTGTCGACCATCCGCGCCATGCTCATCCAGGCCGGCTGGTTCAACCGCGAGGCCGTGGCCTTCTACCTCGGCGCCAAGGCGGCGGCTCTGGCGCTGGCGGTGGTGGCGACGATGTTCACCGTCCCCTGGGCGCTGAACGGCGGCGGCGGCATGCTGGCCATCTGCGTCGCGGCGGTGTTCGCCGTGGCGGCGATCATGGGCCCCGAGCAGGTGGTCAAGGCCCGCCGCCGCAAGCTTGAGCTCGAGTACATCGAGGGCTTCCCCGACCTGCTCGACCTGCTGGTCGCCTCGGTGGAGGCCGGCCTGTCGCTCGACGCCGCCGTCAGTCGCGTCGGCGAGGAGATGGCGCGCCGCTACCCGCATCTGGCCGAGCACCTGAAGTTCCTGACCCTGGAGCTGCGCGCCGGCCGGGCCCGCAAGGACGCCTGGGCCGCGTTCGCCGAGCGTGTCGGCATCGACGACGCCCGCTCGCTGGCCACCATGTTGCGCCAGTCCGAGGAGATGGGCACCAGCCTGGGCGAGACCCTGACCGTCTTCTCCGACGACATGCGCTCCAAGCGCATGCTGCGGGCCGAGGAGAAGGCCATGGCCCTGCCGGCCAAACTGATGATCCCGCTGATCCTGTTCATCTTCCCCTGTCTGATGGGGGTGCTGATCCTGCCGGCGGCCTTCCGGATCGCCGAGCAGTTCTCGCAGTAGCCGCGCGAATTGACAGCGACGCCGGTTGAGTTACCTTCGAGTAACTGACGGGCGCGCCCAGACGCCCTCAAGCCTCGGGGAGGCGACATGCGCGCGACACCGGCCGGGACCCTGCGGTCCCTGTTCAGCCTTTCGATGGCGATCCTGATCGCGGCGGCGCCCGTCGCCGCGGTGCGCGCGCAGGCGCCCTCGCCGAAGAAGCCCAACATCGTGATGATCGTCGTCGACGACGCCGCCCTGATGGACTTCGGGGCGTTCGGCGGCGAGGCGCGGACGCCCAACATCGACCGGCTGGCCAGGCAGGGGGCGATGTTCACCGCCTACCACTCCTCGCCGCTGTGCTCGCCCTCGCGGGCCATGCTGCTGACCGGGGTCGACAACCACCGGGCCGGGGTGGCGACGATCGAGGAGATCCTGCCGCCCTCGCAGAAGGACAAGCCCGGCTACGGCCTGCAGTTCGCGCCCGGCGTCTGGACCGTCGCCCGGCGGCTGAAGGCCGAGGGCTACCGCACCCTGATGGTCGGCAAGTGGCACCTGGGTCACGGCCCCGGCGCGCTGCCGAACGAGAACGGCTTTGACCGTTCGCTGGCGCTGGACGCCTCGGGGGCCGACAACTGGGGGCCCCGGCCCTACATGCCCTACTACGACAGCGCGCCGTGGTTCGAGGACGGCAAGCCGGTGAAGATGCCGGATCGCTACTACTCCTCGGACATCATGGTCGACCGGCTGAAGGGCTACATCGACGAGCGCCCGGCCGGGTCGCAGCCCTTCTACGCCTATCTCGCCTTCCAGGCCGTCCACATCCCGGTGCAGGCGCCGAAGGCATACTCCGACCGCTACAAGGGTCGCTTCGACGCCGGCTGGGAGAAGCTGCGCGAGGACCGCGCCGCGCGGGCCCGGGCGCTGGGCCTGATGCCCGCCGACGCCGCCATTCGCGACCTGCCCGACGACGCCCGCCGCTGGGACCAGCTGACGGCGAAGGAGAAGGCCATCTACGCCCGCAGCATGGAGGTCTACTCCGGCATGCTGGAGGCCATGGACGCGGCCATCGGTCGGCTGATGGCGCATCTGGAGGCGCGGGGCGAGCTGGACAACACGATCTTCGTCGTCACCTCGGACAACGGGCCGGAGCCCAGCGACCCGGTCCATGCGCCCGGCATGAGCCTGTGGATGAAGCTGAACGGCTACCGCTGGACGCTGAAGGGCCTGGGCGAGAAGGGCAGCCTGGCCTTCATCGGCCGCGAATGGGCTTCAGCCCTGTCGTCCCCAGGCAATCGCTACAAGTTCTACACCTCCCAGGGCGGCATCCGCGTGCCGCTGATCCTGTCGGGGCCCGGCGTCCCGGGCGGAACACGCGTCAGCTCTCCGGCCTTCGTCACCGACGTCGTCCCGACCCTCGTCGACCTGGTCGGCGCCCGCGCCCAGCCGGACGCGGTGTCGATGGACGGCCGCAGCCTGCGCCCGGTGCTGACCGGCGCGGCGACCGAGACCTGGGGACCGAACGAGCCGGTCGGCATCGAGGTCTCCGGCAACGCCGCCCTGTTCCGGGGCAGCCACAAGATCGTCCGCGACATGCCGCCGGTCGGCGACGGCCAGTGGCGGCTTTACGACCTCGCGAAGGATCCGGGCGAGACCACGGATCTGGCACAGGCGCAGCCGGCCCTCTTCAAGCAGATGCTCGCCGACTACGCCGCCTATGAGGCCAGGGTCGGCGTCCAGCCTCTGCCGGAAGGCTACACGACGCAGAACCAGCTTATGGACAACGCCATGGGCAAGCAGCGGCCGAGGATCGTCATCATGGGCCTGCTGCTGCTCGGCGTCGTCGGCGGCCTGATCGCCGGCGCGGTGCTGCTGATCCGCCGCCGACGCGCGAAGGCGGCATGACGAGGCGCTGGCGCCTTCACGGGCTCAAGCAGTCGTACTTCACCGGCAAGCTGGAGGGCTACCTGCGGGTGAAAGGCGTGCCGTTCGACTTCGTCGAGATGGACACCGCCGACTTCCGCGCCTGCGGCCGGGCGACAGGGGTGCTGCAGATGCCGCAGCTGCAGGCTCCGGACGGCCGGTGGCTGACGGACACGACGGCCATCCTCCGCCACTTCGAGGCCGAGCGACCCGAGCCGGCGCTGCAACCCTCCGGCCCGGTCGCCGCCTTCCTGAGCCTGTTCCTCGAGGACGCCTTCGACGAGTGGCTGTGGCGGCCGGCGCTCTACTACCGCTGGGCCTTTCACGAGGACTCGCGGCTGATGGGCCGACAGCTCGGCCGCACCATCCTCGGCGATGTGCCCGGGCCGCTGGGCCTGCGCGCCCTGATCATCCGCCGCCGCCAGCAGCGCACCTTCCTGCGCGAGGACGGCGTGACCCGTGAAACCGCGCCGCTGGTCGAGGCGATCTACGCCGATGCGCTGGCCGCGCTCGAGCCGATCTTCGCCCGTCGCCCCTTCCTGTTCGGCGAGCGGCCGGTGGCGGCGGACTTCGGCCTGTTCGGCCCGATGTTCCGGCATTTCTTTTCCGACCCGACGCCGGCCGCCATCATGCGCGAGACAGCGCCCAACGTGCTGGCCTGGGTGTCGCGGCTCTGGGCCCTGACACCGGAGGCCGCCGCGGCCGCGCTCCGGCCGGTGGACGCCCCCGCCGACCTCGATCCGCTGCTCAAGCTGGCGGCGCATGAGCACCTGACAGAGCTGGCGGCCAACCTGGACGCCGTCACGGACCGGCGGCGCGAAGCGGTCTTCGACCTGCGGGGCGCCCGCTGGCGGACGCCGGTCTCGCCCTATTGCGCGGCCTGCCTGATCGATCTGCGGACGCTCCATGCGGCGCTGTCGCCGACCGACCGGGCGACCGTCGACGCCCGGCTCGGGCCGGCCGCGGCGCACCTTCGGGGCCCGGTTGTGGCGCTTCCCCCCGCGCTCACACCGCAGGTCGGCGAGCGGCCGAGGAACCATCGCTGGGCCTGACGGGCAGCCCCGCGGCGGACAAGAAAAAGGCCCCGCCGGTTTCCCGGTGGGGCCCTCGTTCTTTTTAGTCCTTGTGACCGCTACTCGCGGCGAACGCCCAGGAAGGCCATCAGGAACTGGAACAGGTTGATGAAGTCCAGGTAGAGGCTCAGCGCACCCATGTTGGTGGCCACGGCCATGCTCTCGCCGTGATCCTTGACGTCGTAGTAGGTCATCTTCAGGCGCTGGGTGTCGTAGGCGATCAGGCCGGAGAAGATCAGAACGCCGAGGGCGTTGATGATCCAGTACAGCGCCGGCAGGTTCATGAACATGTTCACGAGGCTGGCGATGATCAGGCCCCACACGCCCATGATCAGGAAGCTGCCCATGCCCGTCAGGTTCTTCTTGGTGGTGTAACCGACCAGGCTCAGCGCGCCGAACGAGGTGGCGGTGATCAGGAAGGTCATGAAGACCGAGGCGCCGGTGTAGGCCAGCAGCCAGATGCCCAGGCCCGCGCCGATGGCGGTGACCAGGGTCCAGTAGTAGATGCCCGACTGCTTGGCGGTCATGTTGCGCGCGGTGAACATCACCACCAGCACCATGGCCAGAGGCGCGAAGCGGACGATCTGGCCCAGCATCGTGAAGCCAGCCAGGCGGCCCGTCTCGGTCGTCACATACAGCAGGCTGGTGATCGCCGGGATCGAGGAGGTGGCGTAGGCCAGAGCCGCAGACAGCAGCAGGCCCAAGGCCATTTTGTTGTACACGCCGAGCATGAAGGCGCGCAGTCCCGCGTCGATCGACATGTCGGCCGTTTGCGGAATCGAGCGCGCGCTTCCGCGTTCGAAGTCGCTCATGGAAAAACCCTTTCAAGGCGCCCCTGATGGACGCTCGCTAGATATCGGGTGTGAAGCGGTCTGACGCAAGCGGAACCGGACTATTCAGTGCGCAGAACCGGGGCGGGGCGTTTCGACAGGGCCTGCATGGCGGCCAGCAGGCCGCCGATGAAGGCCAGGCCCGAGGCGCCGCCGAGCAGGGCGGCGACCCCGCCCCAATCGACGCTCCAGTCGGCCTCGAAGACCAGAACCACCACCGGCCAGGCCGCCGTGTAGCCCAGCGCCACGCCCGCGACCCCGGCGATCACCCCGACCGCGCCGTACTCGACGCCATAGGCGGTCAGGATCTGCAGCCGCGAGCCGCCCAGCACTTTCAGCGTCGCCGCCTCCCGCGCCCGGGCCCGCGCGCCGGCCGCGATGGCGCCGGCCAGCACCAGCAGTCCGGCCAGGGCCGCCACGCCCGCCGCGCCGCGCACGGCCAGCGCCAGACGGTCGAACATATCCGTCGCCGCCTCCAGCTGCTCGCGCACGCTGATGACGTTGACCATCGGGAACGACTGGCCCAGCGCCCGGGTGACGCGGTCCTCCTGGGCCTTGTCGGCCTTGGCGATGGCCACCTGCCGCAGGCTGGCGCCCTCCAGGGCGCTGGGGCTCAGGATCACCGCGAAGGCGGGGCCGAACCCGCCCCACTCGACCTTGCGCAGCACCGCCACCTTCACGTCGATCTCGCGACCCAGCACCGAGATCGTGATCAGGTCGCCGACCTTCAGGCCGCCGCCCCTGGCCGCGTCCTCCTCCAGCGCCACCAGCGGTGGCCCGGCGTAGCCGTCAGCCCACCACTTGCCGGAGACGATGCCGGCGTCATTGGGTTCCGCCCCGATGGCCGACATGCCGATGTCGTTGTCATAGGCCCAGCGCTCGCCCTCGGCGATCTGCTCGCGGTCGACGATCTCGCCCTTCACCCGCACGATCCGGCCGGTGAAATAGGGCGCGCGCAGCCAGTTCTGGTCGGTCAGCGGCCGGCCGAACGCCTGACGGACCACGGCGTCGAATTCCGGGATTCGTTCGCCGGGGATCTCGGTGAAGACCATGGCCGGGGCGGTCTTCGGCGCCACGGTGCTGATCTGGTTTAGCAGGGCCGACTGGATCAGCACCACCGCCGACAGCAGGGCGACGCCAAGGCCGATGGCGGGCGCCGCCGTGCGGGCCGCCGAGCGGGGTCCGGCGAGGTTGGCGATGCCGATCTTCACCGGCCCCCGGGTCAGGCCGCGCGCCTTGCCGGCCAGCCAGGCCGCGCCGCGCCCCAGCGCCCAGAGCAGGCCGAACGAGACCGCCACCCCGGCGATCATGATCCCGGCCGCCATCGGCGTCGGGGCGGTGATGACGGCCAGACCGGCCAGACCCAGCCCGGCGAGGATGGCGACAATGACCTCGACCCCGAAGGTCAGCCGGCCGCCGAGATCGCGCCGGAACAGCGACGACGGCGGCGTCGTCCGGGCCCGGGCCAGCGGGGCCAGGCTGAAGGCGGCGGCGGCCAGCAGGCCGAAGGCGGCCGCCTTGACCAGCGGCATGGGATAGACGGCGAACAGCGCCGGCACGGGCAGGTCGTCGCCCGCGAGCTGTCCCAGCACCAGCGGGGCGACCGCCCCGATCGCCAGGCCGATGGCCACGCCCAGCAGCGACAGCGCGCCGATCTGGATCAGGTAGGTGTTGCGGATCAGCGCGCCCTCCGCGCCCAGCGCCTTGAGGATGGCGATCGAGGCCTTGCGCTGTTCGAGATAGGCGCTGACGGCGCCGGCGACGCCCAGGCCCCCGGCGACCAGCGAGGCCAGGCCGATGAAGCCGAGGAAATACTCCAGCTGGTCGATCAGCCGCTTGATGCCGGTCGCGGCGTCGTTGCGGCCGCGGGCGGAGAAGTCCCGGGCCTGAAGCCCCTTCACCAGCCGGTCGACCGAGGCGTTGGAGGCAAGGTCGGGTCTCAGCGCGATGCGGACGGTCTCGCCGGTGTCGGGCAGGCCTTCCTGCAGGAATCCGCCCTTCTCGACCGCCTCGACCGTGGTCAGCACGCGCGGGCCCAGCGAAAAGCCGCGACCCAGCCGGTCGGGCTCCGACATCAGCACGGCGCGGGCCACGAACGGCGCCTCGCCGACCAGGAAGCGGTCGCCCAGCTTCAGGTTCAGCCGGTCGAGCAGCGTCTGCTCCACCGCCGCGCCGGCGGCGTCGCCCTCCGGCAGGAAGGCTTCGGCGAGCGTGGCCGCGCCTTTGATCTCCACCGTCCCGGCCAGCGGATAGCTCCCCGACACGCCACGCAGCTCGACCAGCCGCCGCTCGCCCGTGGCGGTCTCGGCCATGGCCATGGAGGCGACGGAGTAGGCGGTCTCGCCCAGGGCCTCGAAGCGGGTCCGGTCGGCGGGTGTGAAGCGGCGGCCCTCGACGCTGACCCGCAGGTCGCCGCCGAGGATTTCCCGCGCCTCCGACGCCAGGCCGCGCCGGAAGGCCTCCGCCGTCGAGCCGGCGGCGGCGATGGCGGCGACGCCCAGGGCCAGGCAGGCCAGGAAGATGCGGAAGCCGGCCACGCCCGAGCGCAGCTCGCGCCCGGCGAAGCGGAAGGACAGGGGCAGCTCGCTCACGCCGGATCCACCACCAGGCCGCCGCCCATGACGATCTGGCGGTCGGCGCGGGCCGCCAGCGCCGGATCGTGGGTGACCAGCACCAGCGCCGCGCCGGTCTCGGCGACCAGCTCGAACATCAGCTCGGCCACGCCCGAGGCGTTGGCGGCGTCGAGATTGCCGGTCGGCTCGTCGGCGAACAGCAACTCGGGCTGGATGGCCAGGGCGCGGGCCAGGGCGACCCGCTGCTGCTCGCCGCCGCTCAGCTGGTGCGGATAGTGGCGCAGGCGTTCGGTGAGACCCACGCGGGCCAGCCAGTCGCGGGCGGTCTTGCCCGCCGCGCTGCGGCCGGCGATCTCCAGCGGCGCGGAGACGTTTTCCTCGGCCGTCATGTTGGGCAGCAGGTGGAAGGACTGGAAGACCAGCGACACCTTGCCCCGGCGAAGCTTCGCGCGCCCGTCCTCGCCCAGCCGGCCCAGGTCCTGACCAAACAGGCGCACGGTTCCCGAGGTCGGCTGCTCCAGCCCGGCGGCCACGGCGATCAGCGACGACTTGCCCGAACCGGACGGCCCGACCACCGCCACACGTTCGCCCGGCTCGACTGTCAGACTGACGCCCCGAAGAATTTCCACCGGTCCCGCGGCCGAGGGCAGCGTCAGGGTGACCGCGTCGAGGGAGAGCGGCGTCGTGGTCGATGCGTCGAACATGTGCGGGGGACGTTTTCCGGTGGGCCTGTACACCCTATGTAGGACGAAGCCATGGATCGCACACCTTACCGTCCGTTCACCCGTCGCGCCTTCGCCGGCCTGCTGCTCGCCGCCGCCGCCTCGCCGGCGCTCGCCCAGGCGCGGCCGCGCGTCGTCACCGTGCTCGGCGACTCCATCACCGCCGGATACGGCCTGCCGGCCCGCGAGGCGCTGCCGGCCAAGCTGGAGCGTGAGCTGGCCAAGGCCGTGCCCGGCGCGCGGGTGCGCGGCGCCGGCGTCAGCGGCGACACCACGGCCGGCGGCCTGGCCCGGGTCGACTTCAGCGTCCAGCGCGACACCAGCGTCTGCGTCGTCGCTCTGGGCGCCAACGACCTGCTGCAGGGGCTGGACCCGAAACAGACCCGCGCCAACCTCGACCGCATCATCCAGAAGCTGAAGGCGCGCGGCATCCCCGTGGTGCTGGCCGGGATCACCGTGCCCAGCGCGCTGGGCCGGTCCTACGCCCGCGATGTCGAGGCGCTCTACGCCGATCTGGCGCGCAAGCACGGCGTCACTCTGTATCCGAACCTGCTGGCCGGGGTGGCCGGCGACCGTCGCCTGAACCAGCGCGACGGCATCCACCCCAACGCCCAGGGCGTGAGCATCATCGCCGCCCGGCTGGCGCCGGTGGTGGCCAGGGTGCTGGCCGCCGTGCGTTAGGGCCATACGGGTTTCGGAACGCGATCCGGGCGGATCGCGCCTCGCCACGACGAAAATCTGCTAGCGAACGTGAAGCAAGCGCCGCCAAGGGCGCAACGAGGGGGATTTGAATGCAGTATTCGAAACTGGGCCGCACCGGCATCGACGTCAGCCGCTGCTGCCTGGGCACCATGACCTGGGGGTCGCAGAACACCGAGGCCGAGGCCCACGCCCAGATGGACTACGCCTTCGAGCGCGGCGTCACCTTCTGGGACACCGCCGAGATGTACGCCAGCCCGCCGCGTCCGGAGACGCAAGGCCGCACCGAGCAGTACATCGGGACCTGGCTGGAAAAGTCCGGCAAGCGCGACAGGATCGTGCTGGCCTCCAAGGTGGCCGGCCGGGGTTCGGTATTCGGCGGTCTGGACTGGATCCGCGCCGACAAGTCCAACGCCCGCCAGACGAAGGCCCAGATCGACGAGGCGGTGGAAAACTCGCTGAAGCGCCTGCGGACCGACTACCTCGACCTCTACCAGCTGCACTGGCCCGACCGCGCGGTGCGCACCTTCGGCGGCATGACCTTCAAGGACTATGACGACGACTACGAGCCGTTCGAGTCGATCCTCGAGGCGCTGGACGTCCATGTGAAGGCCGGCCGCATCCGCGCCATCGGCCTCTCCAACGAGTTTCCCTGGGGCGTGATGCGGTTCCTGCAGGAATCGGAAAAGCGCGGCCTGCCGCGCGTCGCCTCGATCCAGAACGCCTACCACCTGGCCAACCGCGTCTATGAGTACGGTTTGGCCGAGATGGGCATACGCGAGGATATCGGCCTCTTGGCCTATTCGCCGCTGGCCCAGGGCTGGCTGACCGGGAAATACCTGGGCGGCGCCCTGCCGGAGGGCTCACGCAAGGCGCTCTACAACCGCATGCAGCGCTACGAGGGTCCGGGGGCGGAGGAAGCCTTCACCGCCTACATCACCCTGGCCCGCGACCACGGCATCGATCCGGCGCAGCTGGCCCTGAAGTTCTGCGACACCCGTCCGTTCGTCGCCTCGACCATCATCGGCGCGACCAGCATGGAGCAGCTGAAGACCAACATCGACGCGTTCGATCTGGAGTGGACGCCCGAGCTGGAGAAGGCGGTCGACGCCATCCACGTCCAGCGGCCCAACCCCTGTCCTTAGGGTGTCGGTGTCGGGGACAGTTTAAGGTGTCCCAAGGGACATCTTAACCTGTCCCCTCGCGCCCCCTCGCTCAGCTTGATGACTCCATGATCCGCCTCTTCGCCGCCATCGCCGTTCCCGAGGACATCGGCCAGCCGCTGACCAGCCGCATGCGCGGGCTGGACGGCGCGCGGTGGCGGCCGGTGGAGGCGCTGCACATCACGCTGCGCTTCTTCGGCGACGTGCAGCCGAGGGTGGCCGAGGACCTCGACATCGAGCTGGCGACCATCGCCCGGCCGGCCTTCGGACTGGAGCTCGACGGCGTCGGCGCCTTCGGCGAGGGGCGGGACATTCACGCCGTCTGGGCGGGCGTCGCCAGGAGCGAGCCGCTGAACAGCCTTGCCGGCAAGTGCGAGGCCGCCGCCCGCCGCGCGGGCCTCAAGGGCGAGGGCCGGGCCTACCGCCCGCACGTCACCATGGCCTATCTGCGCCGCCCCGACCCGGTCGCCGTCGCCGCCTGGCTGGAGGCCAACAGTCTGCTCAGGTCGCCGCTGTTCGCGGTCGATCGCTTCGGGCTCTACTCCAGCCACCAGACCTCGGAAGGGTCGCGGTACGTGCTGGAGGCGGAGTACCGGTTGTAGGTCAGTCGCCGCCGCTCCAGATGTCCACCGTCGGGTTCTGCAACACGCCGTCGCCGCCTGGGACGCCGGTCACCTTGTAGCCGAAGGTCCCGCTGCCGCCGCCGCTGTCGACCAGCAGGAACTGGATCGTGGTCGGCGTCGGCCCGGGCAGCATCTTCACCTTGGTGAAGCCCGCGTCCGTGCCGTTCTCCAGAGGCCGGGTGTAGGTGGTCCAGCCCTCGGCGTCGGGCGCCGGGATGTTCTCCACCGGACGGCAGCCGAAGATCTTGATCGGCGCGGCGGTCGGATCGACTTCCCAGGCGGCTTCGGACAGGCATTTGGGATCGAGGATCACCCCGGCCGTTCCCATGGCGGAGGCGGGGGCGGCGAGGGAGAGAGCGGCGATCGCCGCCAGCATCAGGCGTTTCATGTCAGGCTCTCCTAGGACGCCGGCCGCAGGCCAAGCGTGATGGCGTAGTTCATCTGCGCCGCCATCGGCTGGCAGCTGGCGACGGGCGCGTCCTCCCGGCAGGCGCCCTTTGGCGTGTCGTAGCTGACGCTGACGGCGAGCAGGTCGGAACCCTTCCTGTAGCCGCCCGCCGTGCCGGTCGGACCGTCGGCGTCAGCGTTGGGATCGCGGGTCCAGCCCTCGCCCGTCAGCAGGGTGTCGAGCTTGGCGGCCACTGCCTGGAAACTGGTTCCGAACGTCTCGCCGGTGCCGGAAAAGCTGACCTGGCAGCCGTCGACGTCCGTGTAGCCGACATAGCCGATGCTGGCCGGCGCGACCGTGGCCGGCGCGCCCAGAGCACCCTCGGCGGCCGTCTCCAGCGCGGCGCAGGCGGGCGATACGGCCCCCTGGGCCTGGGCGGCGCCGGCGGCGGCGAACATTGTCGCGCCGGCCGCGATGGCGACCAATGTGTTGATCATCCTCATGGAAGTCCCCCTGCCGGCGAACCCTCCCGACAAAGGCCCCGTGACCGGCGGCGGAAAGCTTAACCCTGCGCGCAAGCCGATGGAACGGCGTTATGCGAGTGCGCCGGCTGCCTGCAGCCGTTCCGTGAACTCAAGGTCCTACAGCCCGGTCGCAGGCATCACTGAAAGAACGCGCTTCAGGAACGCGGGGAGGCTCCGCGGGCGCGGTGACGCAGCCGCAGGCGCGGGGCGATGAACCAGCTGATCGGCAGGGACACCAGGCCGCTCGCCACGATCAGCGCGGGAATCAGGATCGGCGCGTGAACCGTCAGGGGCGTCGCCAGGATGGCGATGACGCCGAATCCGAACAGCACGCCCTGGACCATCAGATAGACGACCGCAGCGATCTGTAGACGGGTGGACATGGCTGCCTCCTCAATGACGTCGCCTGTCGTCAACAAGATGGCGGTCGGTCGGGTTCCCTTGCGTGATGATCTCGCTACAGCCGCCCCGAGAACTCCAGCTCCACCGGGCCGGTCATGATCACGTGGCCGTCGCTCTCGCGCCACTCGATGGTCAGGTCGCCGCCGTCCAGCTCCAGGGTCGCCTTGCGGTCCGTGAGTCCGCGGCGAGCGCAGGCGACCAGGGCGGCGCAGGCGCCGGTGCCGCAGGCCCTGGTCAGGCCCGCGCCGCGCTCCCAGACGCGCAGACGGATGCGGTCGCGCGCCTTGACGAAGGCGAAGCCGACGTTGACGCCTTCCGGAAACAGCGGGTGGTGCTCGATCAGGCTGCCCGAGCCCCGCACCAGGGCGTCGTCGGGCTCCCGGTCGACGAAGAACACCACATGCGGATTGCCCATGCTGACCGCGCCGGGGGTGTGCAGATGCGGCGCGTCGATGGGGCCGACCTGCAGCTCGATGCCGCGGGTGTCCATCGCCTCGGCCAGCGGAATCTGGTCCCAGGCCAGGCGCGGCTCGCCCATGTCGACGGTGACGACGTGATCGCCGGCGCGCTTGCCGCTCAGCGGGCCGCCGTCGGTGTCGAAGGTCACCTGGTCCGTGTGGCCGGCCTCCATCAGCAGCCAGGCCACCGCCCGCGTGCCGTTGCCGCAGGCGCCGACCTCCTCGCCGGTGGAATTCCAGAATCGGACATAGGCCGCCGTGTCCGGCGATCGCGAGGGCTCGATGGAGATCAGCTGGTCGTGCGGATAGCGCGCGGCGATCGCCCGCACCTCGTCCGGCGACGGGTCGAAAGGCTGGTCACGCGCCTCGACAACGACAAACGCGTTCCCGAGGCCGTTCATCTTCAGGAACGGACGGCTCATGACGCCAATATAGGCGAACCGGTCGCCTTCGTCAGAGTCTGAGTCTAGGAAGAGGTCATGATCGAGGATGACGCCCCGTCGAACGGCAAGGACCGGTTCCGGCACGTGCGCGTCGTCCTGCGCAGTCTCTACCACGGCTCCTCCCCGACGGCGGTCCGGTTCCGGCTGGGCGTCATCGTCGTGGATCTGGCGATCATCGCTTTTTTCATCGGCGCCCCCCTGATCAGGGACCAGGGTCCGATCTTCTATCTGATCGACTACGGCATCGCGGCGCTCATGATCGCCGATCTGGTCGCGCGGGCGATGGCCTCGTCCAGCCTGAAGTACTTCCTCAAGCGCCCCATCGCCTGGGTCGACCTGTTCATCCTGGCGACCCTGCTGTTCCCGGCCTGGCTGGCCAATCTCGGGTTCCTGCGCGTGCTGCGCCTGTGGACCCTGGTCGAAAGCGAGTTCTTCTGGCGCACGGTCGGGCGGCGCTTCGACGACACCCGCTACGAGGAACTGACCAAGGCCGGCGTCAGGCTGGTGACCTTCGTCTTTGTCATTACCGGCTTTGTCTATTCCAGTTTCATGGGACGGGACGTTGGAATCGAAGGCTGGATCGACGCCCTGTATTTCACGGTCACCAGCCTGACGACGACCGGCTACGGGGACATCACCCTGCCCGGCGCCTGGGGCCGCCTGTTGTCGATCTTCGTGATGCTGGTCGGGGTGTCGCTGTTCATCCGGCTGATGCAGCTGCTGGTGCGGCCGCACAAGGTCAACTATCCCTGCCCGGCGTGCGGACTGTCCCGCCATGACCCGGACGCGGTGCATTGCAAGGCCTGCGGCCAGATCCTCAACATCCCCAACGAGGAATAGGCGCCGCCGGCCTTGCTGTCGCCATCGCGCCGCCTATGCTTGCCCCCGAAATCGCGTTCTCCGGGTTCGTTCTCATGAAAATGTCCGCCCTGGCCGCCATGGCCGTGCTCGCCGCCACCCCCGTCCTGGCTGCGACGACCCCGTTCGAATGGCTGGAGTCCGTCGACGGCGAGGCGGCCATGGACTGGGTCCGGGCGGAGAACGCCAGGGCGCTGCCGGCGCTGACCGGCGATCGGCGCTACCCCGGCCTGGAAGCCGAGGCGCTCAAGATCCTGTCGGCCCAGGACCGCATTCCGACGCCGGCTTTTCACGGCAAGGACATCTACAACTTCTGGCAGGACGCCACGAACACGCGCGGGCTCTGGCGGCGCACGACCCTGGACAGCTACCGCACCGACGCGCCGGTCTGGGAAACGGTGCTGGACCTCGACGCCCTGGCCCGCGCCGAGAACGCCAACTGGATCTGGAAGGGCGCCGAATGCCGCCCGACGACCCATGACCGCTGCCTGGTCGAGCTCAGCAACGGCGGCAAGGACGCCGTCGAGATCCGCGAGTTCGACCTGAAGACCAAGGCGTTCGTCGAGGGCGGCTTCCGCCTGCCGGAGAGCAAGCAGACCGTCGAATGGCTGGACGCCGACACCCTGATCCTGACCCGCGACTGGGGGCCCGGCACGACGACGGAGTCCGGCTACGGCTTCGTGGTGAAGACCCTCAGGCGCGGCCAGCCGCTGGCTGAGGCGCGGGAGGTCTATCGCGGCGGGGTCAAGGACGTCAGCGTCACGCCGGCCGTCTACCGCGACAGCAAGGGCGAGCGCGTGGTCGTTCTCCAGCGCGGTGTCGACTTCTTCCATACCGAGCATCTTCTGCTCACCGACAAGGGGGTCCAGGCGACCGCCTTGCCGCAGAGATCGACCATCCAGGGGTTCATCGACGGCAAGCTGGTCGCCACCCTTGAGGAGTCCTGGACCCGGCCGCGTATCGCCGGCGACAAGGAGCCCAGGACCTTCGCCTCGGGCGCGCTGATCTCGATCTCGCCGCTCAAGGCCCTGAACCCGTCGTCGGCCGACATCGGTGGCGACATCGTCATCAGCAACGCCTGCGATCCCTGCACGCTGTTTGCGCCGGGCCCGCGCCAGTCGATCGACCAGGTCGCCGTCACCGACAATCGCGTCGCCGCCGTCGTCTATGACAACGTGCGCGGCCGGCTGATGAGCTTCGAGTATCGGGGCGAGTTTGGCTGGCGGGCCGAGACCACCGACGGCCTCGACAATGCCGCGGTCGCCATCGTGGCCACCGCCGACTCCGGCGACGGCCTGTTCTTCACGGAAGAGGGCTTCACCACCCCGACCCGCCTGCGCTACGCGCCGCTGAAGTACGCCAAGGCGACCGTGGTGAAGACCCTGCCGGCCCGGTTCGACGCCTCGACCCATGTCGTCGAGCAGAAGGAGGCGGTCTCGAAGGACGGGACGAAGATCCCCTACTTCATCGTTCACCCAAGGGGCCACAGGCACGACGGACAGGACCCGACCCTGCTGCACGCCTACGGCGGCTTCCAGCTCAGCAAGACGCCGGTCTACGACCCGGTCATCGGCAAACTCTGGCTCGAGCGCGGCGGTACGTACGTGGTGGCCAACATCCGGGGCGGCGGCGAGTTCGGCCCGGCCTGGCACGAGGCGGCGCTGAAGGGGAACCGCCAGCGGGCCTACGATGACTACTTCGCCGTGGCCGAGGACCTGATCCGTCGGGGGATCACCAGTCCGCGCCGGCTGGGCGCCTATGGCCGCTCCAACGGCGGCCTGTTGATGGGCGTGGCCCTGACCCAGCGGCCCGACCTGTGGAACGCGGTGGTGGTCGAGAGCCCGCTGCTGGACATGATGCGCTATCACCTGCTGCCGGCCGGGGCGTCCTGGATCGGCGAGTACGGCGATCCGACGAAGGCCGAGGACGCCGCCTGGATCAGCGCCTGGTCGCCGCTCCAGGCCATCCGGCCCGGCGTGAAATATCCGCTGGCCTACATCACCACCTCGACCAAGGACGATCGCGTCCACCCCGGCCACGCCCGCAAGTTCGCGGCGCGGCTGGGCGAGGTCGGAGCGCCCTACCTGTATTTCGAGAACACCGACGGCGGCCACGCCAACGCCGCCGACCCGTCCGCCAACGCCCGCCGCTGGGCGATGCACTACACCTACCTGTCCCGTCAGCTGATGGACTGAGTATGCGTTCGCACATCCTTGCCGCCGCCATGAGTCTTACCGCCTTGACCGCTTTCGCCGCTCCGCCCGCCGTTCCCGCGTCCGAAGACCCCTACAGCTGGATGGAGGAGATCGAGGGCGAGCGGGCCATGGCCTGGGCGCGGTCGGAGAACGCCGCCTCGTTGCCGACCCTGCAGTCCGATCCCCGCTACGGCGTCATGCGCGGCGAAGCGCTGAAGATCCTGCAGGCCCGGGACCGCATTCCCGGCGTCAGCTTCTCGGGCGACGGCAAGCTGAGCAACTTCTGGCAGGACGCCACCCATGTGCGCGGCGTCTGGCGCAAGACCACGCTGGACAGCTACCGCACCGCCGATCCGGTCTGGGAGACGGTGTTGGACGTCGACGCCCTGGCCAGGGCCGAGGAGCGGAACTGGGTCTACAAGGGCGCGCCCTGCCTGGCGCCAGACGACCGCTACTGCCTGGTCACCCTCTCGGACGGCGGCAAGGACGC
Source organism: Caulobacter sp. (assembly GCA_030652755.1). Taxonomy (GTDB): domain Bacteria; phylum Pseudomonadota; class Alphaproteobacteria; order Caulobacterales; family Caulobacteraceae; genus Caulobacter. The sequence continues at coordinate 26,144 of JAUSPV010000008.1, forward strand.
GGTCGTCTACCGCGAGTTCGACGCCGTCACGAAGACCTTCCTGACCGACGGATTCGTGCTGCCCGAGGGCAAGCAGGACATCGTCTGGATCGACCGCGACACCGTGCTGGTCGCCCGCGACTGGGGGGAGGGCACGATGACGAAGTCGAGCTATCCCTTCGTGGTCAAGCGCTGGACGCGCGGAACGCCGCTGTCGTCGGCTGCCGAGGTGTTCCGCGGCACGGTCGATGACGTGGCCGTCTCGCCCTTCGTGCTGCGCGACCCGGACGGCGTCGTCCAGGCGGTGATGCTGTCGCGCGCCACCAGCTTCTTCGAGGCCGAGTACTACCTCGTCGGCGACACCGGCGTCGTGAAGCTGCCGTTCCCGCTGAAGAGCTCGATCAAGGGCCTGGTTCAGGGCCGGCTGGTCTTCAGCCTGGAGCAGGACTGGGACGCCCACGGTCTGAAGCAGGGCGACCTCGCCGCTTTCGACCTGGCCGCGCTCAAGGCCGACGCCGCCGGCGCGCAGCCGACCCTGATCCTGCGGCCGACCGCCCGGCAGTCGATCGAGGACATCACCATCAGCCGCAACAGGCTGATCGTCGCCCTGTTCGAGGACGTGACCGGCAAGGCCCTGGTCTACACCCCGACCGCGGCGGGCTGGACCAGCGCCGCCCTGGACCTGCCCGGCAACGCGACCATCGGCCTGGGCTCGGCGTCGGAGACCGATGATCGGCTGTTCGTCAGCGTGACCAACTACCTGACCCCGACCACCTACTGGCTGGCCGACGCGGCGAGCGGCAAGGCCGAGACGATCAAGGCCTCGCCGGCGCGGTTCAACGCCGACGGCCATGTGGTCGAGCAGTTCTTCGCCATCTCGAAGGACGGCACGAAGGTGCCCTACTTCCTGGTCCGCTCGAAGGACCTGAAGTACGACGGCCAGGCCCCGACGCTGCTCTACGCCTACGGCGGCTTCCAGGTGTCGATGACGCCCGGCTACTCGGCGACGGTCGGCAAGCTTTGGCTGGAGCGCGGCGGCGTCTATGTGGTGGCCAACATCCGCGGCGGCGGCGAGTACGGCCCGGCCTGGCACCAGGCGGGGCTGAAGGGCGACCGCCAGAAGGTGTTCGACGACTTCTTCGCCGTCTCCCAGGACCTGATCGACCGCAAGATCACCAGCCCGCGGCGCCTGGGCGCCATGGGCGGCAGCAACGGCGGCCTGCTGATGGGCGTGGCCCTGACCCAGCGGCCGGATCTCTACAACGCCATCGTCATCCAGGTGCCGCTGCTGGACATGCTCAACTACACCCGCATGGGGGCCGGGGCGTCCTGGGTGGGGGAGTATGGCGACCCCGCCTTGCCGGAAGAGCGGGCCTGGATCGCGGCCTATGATCCCTATTCGAACCTCAAGGCCGGCCGGAAATATCCCAAGGCCTTCATCGAGACCTCGACCAAGGACGACCGTGTCCACCCCGGCCACGCCCGCAAAATGGCGGCGCGGCTCAAGGACCTCGGCTACGACTACGTCTACTACGAGAACATCGACGGCGGTCACTCCGCCGCCGCCAACCTCGAGGAAAGCGCCACCCGCTACGCGCTGGAGTTCACCTACCTGGCCCAGCAGCTGATGGATTGATCGGCGCCTTACCGCCGGAACAGAAAAGGCCCCCGTCGCGAGACGGGGGCCTTTGTCGTTTCAGAGCCGTGGGTGGATCAGAACGCCCAGCGGGCGGTCAGCTGGAACACCGGGCCGGCCTTTTCGGTCTCGAGCTCGTACTCGTCATGGATGCGGGCGGCCTGATCGGCGAACGAACCGAACTTGTCGAACACCTCGTCCTTGGAGCTGTCGAGCAGGTTCTGGCCGGTCAGGCGAACCACGAGGTTCTCGCCGAAGCGCTTCTCGATGAAGGTTTCCAGGTCAGCGCCGTACCGGGTCCGCACTTCCTCGAGCGCGACGCGGTCGTTGGCGTCGCCCTGCTTGCGGTAGGTGACGCCGAAGGCGGCCGCCCAGCTCGGAATGTCCTGGATGAAGCCGACGTTGTAGACGTAGTTGGACTGGCCATTGAACAGGCGCTTGCCGGCGAAATCGTCGACCTCGCTGTCCAGCCAGCTGTAGTTCAGGAACACCCCGGTGTTGTCGAGGCCCATGAAGCTCAGCGGGGTCGACAGGTCGAACTCCAGGCCCATGACCTTGCCGTCGCCCACGTTGTCGACGGTGTAGATGAAGGTGCCGGCGCCGCCGTCGCCTTCGAGGCCGGTGTTCACGTCCTCGATGAGGTCGGACACATCACGATAGAAGACGTTGACGCCGACGATGCCGCGCGAGCCGAGACGACGCTCATAGCCGATGTCGAAGCCCCAGGCGGTTTCGGGCTTGAGGTTCGGATTGCCGATGAAGTCGTCGTCGCCATATTCCTCGATCAGCAGGATCGGCTGCAGCTTGTCGAAATTCGGGCGGCGCACGGTGCGGCCGGCCGACAGGTTGATCCGGCCGCCGTCGCCGACGTTGATGCGCAGGTTCGCCGAGGGCAGCAGCACGGTGTAGTCGTTCCTGGTCACGCGGTCGGCCGGAGCGACGCCCAGGCTGTCGTCGGTGATCCTGGTGTCCGTCGTCTCGTAGCGCAGGCCGGCTTCCCAGCGGATGCCGTCGGTCTTGCCCGACAGCATGACGAACGGATCGAGGCGGGTTTCCTCGATGTTGACGTCGACGTCGCTGCGGACGGTGAACACGCCGGGGGCGGGGAAAGTCGCGCCGCTGTTGACGCCGTTGGCGATGTTGAAGCGCGAGCGTCTGTCGAGCAGGGCGAGATCGCGTTCCTTACCATTGTACTGCAGGCCGAAGGTCAGCCTGGCGCCGCCCAGGTCACGCTCGTGCTCGAACTCGGCAGACAGCTCGGCGTCCTCAAGGGTCGTATCGGTGTTGTCGTGCGTGAAGCGGTCGGCGTCCGGGAACGGGGTCCCGTCACGCAGGAACTCGAGCTCCTTCTCGAACTCGACCTGCTCGTCGGTCATCGCCGAGTAGCCGAGCTTGAACTTGCTTTCGCCGCCCAGCATCTCGACCACGAACTTGCCGCGCAGCGACCAGCTGTCGGTGAGGATGTCGACGTCGTTGTCGTTGAGCGTCAGCATGTTGGCGTCATTGCGCAGGCCGCTGCGGTACTCGATCGAGTCTTCATCCTGCAGGCGATCGGTGCGGACGAAGTAGCCGTCCAGCGTCAGTTCGCCGCCGGCGAACGGCGTGACGTAGTTGGCGTTGAACGAGTAGTCGGCGCCGTCGCGGGTATCGGTCTGGTCCTCGATGTTCTGCAGGGTGCCGCCCGGGGCGTCGTAGCGGAAACTGGTCTTCAGCTTCGGCGCGCGACGGCCCTGCACGTTGGCGCCGATCAGCAGCCGGCCTTCGCCCAGGGCGCCGCCCCAGTAGAAGCCGAAGTTCTCGGCGAACTCCTGGTCGTCGTAGTAGGTCACCCCGCCGCGGACGTAGCCGCCGTCAAGGCTGGCCGAGTCGCGCAGGACGATGTTCAGGGCGCCGGCCATGGCGTCGCCGCTGCGGTTGGCGGACGGGGCGCGGATGATCTCGATCCGCTCCAGCAGCTCGGCCGGGATGCGGTCGACGAAGAAGGAGCGGTCAGCCGAGGCGCCGGGGACGCGCTCGCCGTTGATCAGGATCTGGGTGTAGCCGGGGTCGAGACCGCGCAGGCGGGCGCCGTCCGATTCCAGCACGTCCGACAGGAAGGTGACGCTGGGCACGCGCTTCAGGGCGTCGCCGGCCGAGACCGGCTCGAAGCGCTGGAAGTAGCCCTGGTCGTAGGACAGGACCGGGGCGGCGTCGTCGGTGCGGTTGCGATAGGTGATCTCGCCGGTGACGATCAGTTCACCGACCGTGGTCGGGGCCTCAGCGGTGGCGGTCGCCTCTTCGGCGGCCAGGACCTGTGTGGCAAGCGCGAGCGGCGCGAGCGCCGCAAGCGCGAACAGCGCGGACTTCTTCATCGGATAACCCCCAAGGGCGCACCCGCCCGATTTCGGGTCTGAGCGCGCGTTGCATGACGGGGGTCGCTTTAGTCATCCGGTGAGACGCACCGGTGATGGTTCCACGACGGATTTGTATCAATCGCGGCGTGGACGGATGATCAGCCCACGGTGCGGCTCCAGGCGAAGGCGAGCGGTCCCTCGCGGAAGGCGAAGCGGTTGAGGTGTTCGGCGACCACGCCCTCAAGCCGGTCCAGCGTCGGCGCGTCCGCCGCCTCGATGACCACGCCAAGCTTGCCGGGCCCGGCGGTCAGGCGGCAGACGCCGGCCGGCAGCTCGATCCGGCCGCTGGCGTCGTCGAAGACGACCGCGAACCGGTGCGACCAGTGTTTGCACAGCTGGGTCAGGTAGCGGGCGGCGTTGGCGGTCGAGACGGCGGCCAGACTCTGCATCACGCCCGCTCCACGGCCGCCGCCGCCGCGTCCAGGGCGTCGCAGATCGTGGCGATCTGCTCCTTGCTCAGCGCGCCGCCGGTCAGTTTGAGCTTCAGCGCGGTGCGCAGGTTCTCGCGGGCCCGCAGGATCTGCGGCGAGAAGGCGGCGCTGGCGGCGGCGGCCTCGGCCATGCGCTGGAAGATTCCGGCCGTCTGGGGCTCGTTCGCGCGCAGGTGCGCCTCGCCCTCGGCGGTCACGGTGTAGAGCTTGCGTCCGCCGGCCGCGTCGGCGGCGGAGACGAAGCCCATCTCCTCCAGCCAGGTCAGGGTCGGATAGACCACGCCGGGGCTGGGCGAATAGGCGCCGCCGGCCTGTTCCTCGATCTGCTTGATCAGTTCGTAGCCGTGGCGCGGCGCGTCGGCGATCAGCCGCAGGATGACCAGCTTCAGATCGCCGTGGTCGAAGAACCGGCCCATCCGGCCGCGCCCGCCGCGCAGGTGATGATGATGTCCGCCAAAGCCGTGGCGGCCGAAGCGGTGGTGGTGGTCTTTGTGAAAGCCGAAATGGCGATGCATGTTTTAGAGCCTTTCTAGATATATCGAAACGATAGATATATCGGATCGGCAGGGAGTCAAGAGCGATATATCGGTCCGGCACGGAACGGGGACATGTACCGTCTTCGGTACGTGTCCCCTGCAGCTTGCTGAAGCTGATGGGGACACGCACTGAAGTGCATGTCCCCTCCTGTCCCTGGCTAGCCCCGTCGCGCCGCGAAAGCCGCTTCAACCGAGGGCGTCACCAGCCAGTCGATGCGTTCGCTGAAGGCGTCGAGCTCGCGGGCCGTGCTCGAGGAGACGTGGAGGTAGCGCGCCTCGCAGATGAAGTGGACCATCGGGATCGACGCATCGATGCGTTCGGCGACCCCATGCAGGTTGAACTCGTCATTGAAGTCGCTGGCCTGACGCAGACCGCGCACGATGTGGGTCGCGCCGATCGTCCGGGCGTAGGCGAGCAGGCTCTGATCCGCGAATTCGCCGACCTCCAGAGCGCCGTCGAACAGGGTCTCCGATGTGCCGGACGCCGCGTCCGGCCATTGCTCGACGATCGACGAGCGGATGAGGCGCCGGCTCTCGTCCAGCCCGAACAGCCGCGTCTTCTTCACGTTGGTCCCGACGGCGACATGCACGGTGTCGAAGGTCATCAGCGCCTTGCCGATGATGTCCAGATGGCCGCGCGTGACGGGGTCGAACGACCCGGCGTAGAGGGCCTTGGTTCTGGCGGCTTTGCGCATGGCTCGGGTTCCGTGGAGCGGGTCCATGGCGCGGACCATCCCGGTCCCCGGACGCGAAGGCAAGGGCCTCACACCCCCTGCAGCACCTCCGCCAGCAGCCGGCCCTCCGCCGCGCGGCTCGACCCCGCCCGCCAGGCGACGACGATCTCGCGGCTGGGGTGCTCTGCCTGGAGGGGGCGGGTGGTGACGTTGACGTGCTCGGTCAGGCCGGCGTTGACGGCCATGGCCGGCAGGAAAGAGACCCCCAGGCCCGAACCGACCATCTGCACCAGGGTCGGCAGGGAGGTGGCGGCGAAGGTTTCCTCGTCTGTCGATCTGGGCGGCTCCAGCCCGCAGGCGGCCAGGGCGTGGTCGCGCAGGCAGTGGCCGTCCTCCAGCAGGATCAGGTCCTTGGGCGCCAGGCTCTCGGGGTTGATCTTGTTGGACTTGCCCAGGATCGGGTGGCCGTCGGGCACGGCGGCCAGCAGCTCGTCGTCCGCCACATGGGCCCAGTTCAGTCCGGCCATGTCGTAGGGCAGGGCGATCAGGGCCGCGTCCAGCGCCCCGGCCCGCAGCGAGGTGATCAGCCGGTGGGTCAGGTCCTCGCGCAGGAACAGCCGCAGCTTGGGGAAGGTCGTGCGCAGCACCGGCAGGGCCCGGGGCAGCAGGAAGGGGGCGATGGTCGGGATGACGCCCAGCCGGAAGCGGCCGCTCAGCGGCTGTCCGGCGCCCTGGGCCGCCTGAACCAGGTCTTCGGCCTGATCGAGGATCACGCGCGCCCGGCGTACCGCCTCCTCGCCGGCGGCGGTCAGGATGACGCCGGAGCGGGCCCGGTCGACGACCGGGGCCCCGAGGATCTTCTCCAGCTCCGCGATGCCGGCCGACAGAGTCGGCTGGGTGACGTGGGCGGCCTCCGCCGCCCGGCTGAACGAGCCGTGGTCAGCGAGGAGCTTGAGGTACTGAAGCTGTCGCAGGGTGGGGAGCATGGCCGGACGATAGACCTCGCCCAGGTCCGCGGCAATGATCGGCTCTATCGTCCCGCAAAGAAAGATCGATTGGATTTGTGACCAGCGACCGCCCATCTCCGTCTTCGTCAGGCGCGCAACGACAGCGCCAGCCAAGACCAGCACGCGCCCCACGCCCCCCGGGTCGCGTGATCCGGGAGCTCCTCGACCCTCTCCCTCCCCCCAGCCGGGCGAGGAGCTCCCGGCCTTCCTCGCTATCGGAACCTCGACGCCCTATATGGGTTAGGGAGTGAAGGCCGCCGTCGAGAGTGAACCGCCCCGGCGGTCGAACTGCTCCGGCCTGGCGGCCGCCCGAGACCTGTTCGACATGCTTTGGACTTTTGGTATTTCCGCCGCCTGCCTCGTCGCCGCCGCGCTTCTGATCCCGGTCGTGACCTTCTTCTTCCCGGAAGCGCAGCAGCTGCGCACCGCCCGCGCACCGGCCCAGCCGCCGACGCCCGAGGCGTAGTCAGGCCCAGGGCCTGACGGAGCTCGGTTTCCCGCAGCGTTTGAACCACGCGGCGCCTCCGGCTGCCTCAGCGTGAGGGGCGGCGCTCGGATCCGGCCCCGGTGCTCACGCCGCTTCGAACACCAACGGCGTCCCCCAGAAGGTCGCGACCAGGCCGCTCTGCGGCCCCGGCGTCCCCGTGGTCAGGAAGCGTCGTCCGCCGGAGGCCCCCAGCCCATACTCTGGATGGCGCTCGAAGTAGCGGGCCAGGGCGTCGGCGGTGGAGTCCGGCTGGTGAATCAGCGGCGTGCCGGGCGGCAAAGCTTCGCGGAACAGGTCGGCGACGATCTCGTAGTGGGTGCAGCCCAGGATAGCCCGGTCCGGATGGCGGCCGATCCGGCGGCGCAGCGCCTCGACATGACCGGCGATCTCGGCGGCCAGCACCTGGCGCTCGGCGTCCTGTTCGATCAGCCGGGCGAGGTTGGGGCAGGGCTCGGAGAACACCGCCAGATCCTGCTTGCGCTTGTCGATCTCGATCTCGAACACCCGGCTGCCGGCCGTGCCCGGGGTCGAAAAGACGCCCAGAATGTCGACCTTCTGCACCTGCTCGCCACGGCGGTCGGCCTCGTGCTCCCAGGGCAGGCCGGTCGCCGCCTCGATGGTCGGCACGATGATGCCCAGCACGTTCAGCGCCCGGCCGGTCTCGCGCCGGTAGCCCGGCAGCCAGGTCTGCTGCAGCCGGCGCAGGGCGATGGCCGAGGCGGTGTTGCAGGCCAGGACCACCACGCTGGCGCCCGCCTCGAACAGGCGGATGCAGCCGGCCCTGGTCAGATCGACGATCTCCTCGCCCGGCCGTCCGCCGTAGGGGGCGTTGGCCTGATCGGCGAGGTAGATGAAGTCAGCCGACGGGAAGCGCTCGACGAGCGCGCGGTGGACGGACAGGCCGCCTACCCCGGAATCAAAGACGCCGATGGACATGCCTTCCGCTTTAGAGGTCCGCTTCGCGCAACGGAAGCGTATGAAGGTCATTACAGTCCGTTCATGTGACGGTCAGACGGAATGGGCCTAGGGTCCGCCACAAAGCTATTTGATCACGGAGCGATCATGCATCGACGCCAACTTCTCATCGGGGGCGCGAGCCTCTTCGCCGTTTCCGGCTGCGCCTCGGCCGGCGGCCTTGTCGGGGGCGGCGCCGCCCCCGGCACGCTCGCCGAAGACGCCGCCATCGCTCGCGCGGTCCTGCCGAAGCAGACGCCGAACGCCGAGCTGCTGCAGACCTGGACCGGCCCCTACGGCGGCGTGCCCCCGTGGGACAAGGTGACGGCGCCCAAGCTGCGCGAAGCCATTCTCGAGGGCATCGACCTGCAGCGCGCCGAGGTTCAGGCGATCGCCAACAATCCCGAGCCGCCGACCTTCGCCAACACCCTGGTGGCCATGCAGATGGCCGGAGCGCCGCTCGACCGCGCGCTGTCGATCTTTGGCGTGATGACCAGCAACATCGGCTCGGACGACTACAACGCGGTCGACACCGAGGTGTCGCCCCTGCTGTCGGCGGCCAATGACGAGATCACTTTCAACGAGGCGCTGTTTCGGCGCGTCAAGGCAGTGGCCGACGGCGCCGGCGCGGCCGGCCTGACCGCCGAACAGACCCGTGTGGCGGTCCGCAGCCGCGACAGCTTCGTTCGCAACGGCGCGGCGCTAGACGCGGCCGGCAAGGCCGAGCTGGGCCGGATCAACACCGACCTGTCGAACGCCTTCACCAGCTTCGGCCAGAAGGTCGTCGCCGACGAGAAGACCTGGACGGTCATCCCGACCGAGGCCGGTACCGCCGGGATGCCGGCGTCGAACAAGGCCGCCGCCGCCGCCGCCGCGCGCGCGCGCAACGTATCCGGCTGGGCCATCGTCAACACCCGGTCCAGCGTCGATCCGTTCCTGACCTTCGCCAGCGACCGCGGCCTGCGCGAGAAGGTCTGGCGCAAGTTCGTGAACCGCGGCGACAACGGCGACGCCAACGACACCAACGCCACGATCGCCCAGATCGTGAAGCTGCGGTCCGAGCGGGCCAGGCTGCTGGGCTTCTCCCACCACGCCGACTGGCGGATGCAGGACACCATGGCCAAGACCCCGGCCGCGGCGATGGACCTGATGAACCGCGTCTGGGCCCCGGCCAAGGCGCGCGTCGCCGAGGAAGTGGCCGACATGCGCCAGATCGCCGGCCATGACATCGAGCCCTGGGACTATCTCTACTATGCGGAGAAGGTCCGGAAGGCGAAGTACGACCTCGACGCCAATGAGCTGAAACCCTACTTCGAGCTCAACGCCGTAAAGCGCGGCGCCTTCTACATGGCCGAGCGTCTGTACGGCTTCGACTTCATCCCGCTGGCCGCCGGAACCGTCCCGGGCTTCCATCCGGACGTCGAGGTGTTCGAGGTCAAGGACAAGGCCAGCGGCCGTCACGTCGGCCTGTTCTACTCCGACGACTTCGCCCGTCCGGGCAAGCGGTCCGGCGCCTGGATGACCACCTACCGGGCCCACTCGACCTATGACGGCGTCGACAACGTGCTGGCCTCGAACAACAACAACTTCATCAAGGCCGAGGCCGGCCAGCCGCTGCTGATCTCGCTGGATGACGCCGAGACCCTGTTCCACGAGTTCGGCCACGCCCTGCACTACCTGTCCTCGTCGGTGACCTATCCGGCGCTGGGCAACACGCCGCGCGACTACGTCGAGTATCCCTCGCAGGTCCATGAGCACTGGGTGCTGAGCCGGCCGATCCTCGACGGCTTCATGAAGCATGTCGAAACCGGCCAGCCGATGCCCCAAACGCTGGTCGACAAGATCGAGGCCTCGCAGACCTTCAACCAGGGCTACGCGACGGTCAGCTACCTGTCGTCGGCCCTGGTCGACATGGACCTGCACACCCGGGCCGACCCGCCGACCGACATCGACGCCTTCGAGCGCGAGAGCCTGGCGCGGCTCGGCATGCCCAGGGAGATCGTGATGCGGCACCGCCTGCCGCAGTTCAATCACCTGTTCACGTCCGACGCCTACTCGGCCGGCTACTACTCCTACCTGTGGTCGGAAGTGATGGACGCCGACACCTGGGCCTACTTCGAGGAGTCGGGCGACGTGTTCAATCCGGACATCGCCAAGCGCTACAAGGCGATCATCCTGGCCGAGGGCAACACCACCGACCGGGCCGACGCCTACCGTCGCTTCCGCGGCCGTGACCCGGACGTGAAGGCGCTCCTCAAGGTCCGGGGCTTCCCGACCTCTTAGGACCCGATACAGGGGCCGCGGTTCGAATGAGCCGCGGCCCCTTCTTCATTCGACCGGGCCGCCGCCGGGGCCGCGACTCGCTTCCCTTGATTTCCCGGCCTTTTCCGCGCATAAGGCCCGCCTTCCGGCGCAGATGCAGTTCAGCGCCCTCCACCGTCACGACCCCGGCCGGACTTCATGGCAGGACGAGGACGGCGAGGCCCCCCGTCGACGTGATCGTCCACGGGGGCGAATTGCGTTTGGGCCATCCGACCTGGGATGACGGTTCAGAACCCGAATGTTCGAAGGCCTTACAGAACGACTTGGCGGCGTGTTCGACCGGCTCTCCGGGCGCGGCGTGCTCGGCGAAAAGGACATCGACGAGGCGCTGCGCGAGGTTCGCGTCGCGCTGCTCGAGGCCGATGTCGCCCTGCCGGTGGTCAAGGACTTCATCGCCAAGGCCCGCGAGAGCGCGCTCGGCGAGGCGGTGATCCGCTCGATCCGCCCCGCCGACCAGGTGGTGAAGATCGTCTATGACGGCCTGGTCGAGATGCTGGGCGGCGAGGAGCCGACCGGCCTGCAGCTGGCCCTGAACCCGCCCTCGATCATCCTGATGGCCGGCCTGCAGGGCTCGGGCAAGACGACCACCGCCGCCAAGCTGGCGCTGCGGCTGACGAAGATGGACCGCCAGAAGGTCCTGATGGCCTCGCTCGACACCCGCCGTCCGGCGGCGATGGAGCAGCTGGCCACGCTGGGAACCCAGATCGGCGTCGAGACCCTGCCGATCGTCGCCGGCCAGAGCGCCGTCGACATCGCCCGCCGCGCGGTCCAGGCCGCCAAGCTGTCGGGCTATGACGTCCTGATCCTCGACACGGCCGGTCGCACCACGCTGGACGAGCAGATGATGAGCGAGGCGGCGCAGATCGCGCAGATCGCCTCGCCGACCGAGACGCTTCTGGTCGCCGACAGCCTGACCGGCCAGGACGCGGTGCGCACCGCCAAGGCCTTCCACGAGCGCCTGCCGCTGACCGGCCTGGTGCTGACCCGCGCCGACGGCGACGGACGCGGCGGCGCGGCCCTGTCGATGCGGGCCGTCACCGGCCTGCCGATCAAGTTCCTCGGCGCCGGCGAAAAGGTCGAGGCGCTCGAGGTTTTCGACGCCCGCCGCGTGGCCGGCCGCATCCTGGGCCAGGGCGATGTCGTAGCGCTGGTCGAGAAGGCCTCGGCCGACCTCGACCAGGCCAAGACCGAGGCCATGGCCAAGAAGCTGGCCAAGGGGCAGTTCGATCTGGAGATGATGTCCGACCAGCTGGCCCAGATGGAAAAGATGGGCGGCATGGAAGGCCTGATGGGCATGCTGCCCGGCGTCCAGAAGATGAAGAAGCAGATCGCCGAGTCCGGCATGGACGACCGGATGATCAAGCGCCAGCGCGCCATCATCGGCTCGATGACCAAGCAGGAACGGCGCAAGCCCGACATCCTCGCCGCCTCGCGCAAGCGCCGCATCGCGGCCGGCGCCGGGGTCGAGGTCAGCGAGGTCAACCGCCTGCTCAAGCAGCACCGGCAGATGGCCGACGCCATGAAGATGATGACCCGCAACGGCGGCGCGGGCCTGGCCCGCATGGCCTCCATGCTGGGCGGCGGCGGCGGCATGGACCGTCTGAAAAACCTCGGGGGCGGCAAGCAGGCCGCTCCGGACCCCAAGGAACTCGAACAGCTGCAGCAGAGGCTTCAGGGCCTGGGCGGCGGCGCACCCACCCCGGGAGGACTTCCGGGCCTCGGCGGCCCCTCGCTGCCTCCCGGTTTCAACCCCTTCAAGAAATAGACTTTAGACCAGAGGACTACCCGAAATGCTGAAGATCCGTCTCGCCCGTGGCGGCGCAAAGAAGCGCCCCTACTACTCGATCGTCGTCGCTGACAGCCACTCGCCCCGCGACGGCCGCTTCATCGAGAAGGTCGGCACCTACAACCCGCTCCTGCCCAAGGACGGCCCGGCGCCCCGCGTGGTGCTGAAGCTCGAGTCGATCCAGGCCTGGATCGCCAAGGGCGCCCAGCCGACCGACCGCGTCGCCCGCTTCCTGGCGGCCGAAGGCGTTGGCCAGTGGGCCCACGGCAACAACCCCAACAAGGGCAAGCCGGGCAAGAAGTCGGAAGAACGCGCCGCCGAGCGCGCCCAGCGTGAAGCCGACCGCGCCGCCGCCGCCGCCGAGCTGGCCGCCAACCCGCCGGCTCCGGAACCCGAGCCTGAAGTGGAAGCCCCGGCCGAGGTCGTTGCTGAAGAAGCCGCCGCGCCTGAAGCCGCCGCTGAAGAAGCCGCCGCTCCTGAGGCTCCCGCTGAAGAAGCTCCCGCTGAAGCCGCTCCTGAAGCCGCCGCTGAAGAGGCCCCGGCCGCTGAAGCTCCGGCCGAAGAAGCCGCTGCTGAAGACGTCCCGGCTGAAGAAAAGGCCTGAGGCTAACCCCAACCTCCGTCATCCTCGCCCCTGTGGCGGGAATGGCGGGGATCGGGAACGGCGACCATGACCCATGACCGCCTCCTTGCCGTCGGCCGCGTCGCGGGCGCCTTTGGCGTCCGCGGCGAGGTGCGGATCGCCGCCTTCACCGAAGAGCCCCTGGCCCTGGCCCGCTTCGGCGCGCTCAAGCGCCAGGACGGCTCGCCCGCCCTCGTCATCGCCACCGCGCGCGAGGCCAAGGGCGGCCTGATCTGCCGCTGCGAGGGGGTGGAGACCAAGGAACAGGCCGACGCCCTGCGCGGCCTGCGCCTGTTCGTCCCTCGCGACAGCCTGCCTGAACCCGACGAAGACGAGTTCTATCTCGCCGATCTCATCGGTCTGGCCGTGGTCGATCCCGCCGGCGCGCCGGTCGGCAAGGTCAAGTCGGTGCAGGACTTCGGGGCCGGCGACATTCTCGAGATCATCCCGGAAGAGGGCGGCGCCACCTGGTACCTGCCCTTCACCCGCGAGGCCGTGCCCGAGGTGAACATCGCCGAGGGCCGGATCGTCGCCGTGCGGCCGGCCGAGGTCGAGTAGTTGAAGTGCGGCACTGAGCCCAAATGCTCTCCGTCATGGCCCGACTTGTTCGGGCCACCCAGGAACACGGCCTGTCCGTAGGCGACACGAGCCTTCGGCGCTCATAACCCTTGGTCACCACGCATGGCTGGCCCGAACAAGTCGGGCCATGACGTGTGGCGACGTGTGGGTGGGGACGAGGCCTCTCCCGCGACATTTGTGAACAATGATCACTTTCGTTGATTTCGATCAACGAAAGCCGGCTTTCCTGGGTTAGGCTGCTGCCTGAGGAACGCCGGAAGGAGCCGTGTGCACACGGCCCGCGACCCATCAGACCCCTTCACCGGGCCTGAGGCGGCGTTCCCGAGGGACCGGGATCGGAGCATGCCATGAGCGCCACACAGACCACTAACCACTTCGACGTCCTCATCGTGGGGGCCGGCATCTCCGGCGTGGGCGCCGCCTGGCACCTGAAGCATCAGCAGCCGGACAAGAGCTACCTCGTGCTGGAGGCGCTGGAGGACTTCGGCGGCACCTGGCTGACCCACAAGTACCCGGGCATCCGGTCCGACAGCGACCTCTACACCTTCGGCTACCGCTTCAAGCCCTGGACCGGCGCGCCGATCGCCACCGCCGAAGAGATCCTGCGCTACATGGGCGAGGTGATCGAGGAAGACGATCTGGCCAGACACATCCGCTACGGCCACCGCATCGGCAAGGCCAGCTGGTCCAGCGCCGACAACCTCTGGACCATCGAGGCGACCCGCGCCGACACCGGCGAGACCGTCACCTTCACCGCCGGCTTCCTGTGGATGTGCCAGGGCTACTACCGCCAGGGCGAGGGCTATACCCCCGAGTGGGAGGGCATGGCCGACTTCAAGGGCCAGATCATCCACCCGCAGACCTGGCCGGAAGACCTCGACTACAAGAACAAGAAGGTGCTGGTCATCGGGTCTGGCGCCACGGCGGCGACCGTCGTGCCGGCCATCGCCGCCGACTGCGCCCATGTCACCCTGCTGCAGCGGTCGCCGACCTATTTCATCCCCGGCCGCAACGTCAACGAGCTGGCCGACGTCCTGCGCGAGCTCGATATCGACCCGGCCTGGACCCACGAGATCGTCCGCCGCAAGCTGCTGCACGATCAGGACCTGTTCACCCGCCGCTCCTTCGAGGAGGCCGAGACGGTCAAGAACGAGCTGCTGGAAGGCGTCCGCATGTGCCTGGGCGGCGACGAGGAGACGCTGAAGAAGCACTTCACCCCGACCTACCGCCCCTGGCGCCAGCGCATCGCCTTCGTGCCCGACGGCGACCTTTTCCAGGGCGTTCGCGAGGGCAAGGCCTCGGTGGTCACCGACCACATCGACCGCTTCACCGAAAAGGGCATCCTGCTGAAGTCCGGCCAGGAGCTGGAGGCGGACATCATCGTCACGGCCACCGGCTTCAACCTCAACGTCCTGGGCGACATCGACTTTGTGATCGACGGCAAGCCGCTCGATTTCGGCAAGACGGTCACCTATCGCGGCATGATGTTCACCGGCGTTCCCAACATGGTCTGGGTGTTCGGCTACTTCCGCGCCAGCTGGACCCTGCGCGCCGACCTGCTGGGCGACTTCGTCTGCCGCCTGCTGGCCCACATGGACGAGAAGGGCGCCAGGCGGGTCGAGGTGGCGCTGCGGCCGGAAGACAAGGACATGCCGCTGCTCGACTGGATCGACAGCGAGAACTTCAATCCCGGCTACCTGCAGCGCGGCATGCACCTGCTGCCCCGCCGCGGCGACAAGCCCGAGTGGCAGCACAGCCAGGACTACTGGATGGAAAAGGACGTCCTGCCCAAGGTCGACCTCGACGCGCCGGAGTTCGTCTACGACGGCAAGGCGGCCACGGCGAAGGTCGAGCGGGCGCTCGAGAAGGCTTAAGCCGCCGGCCTCTGGCAATCGTCTCCCGCGGCCCCATGTCCTGGTGTCAGCGGGAGGCAGCCATGAGCGAACGGCAGATCAAGGTTCCGGGCCCGGACCATCCGATCACCATCACACCGACGGCGGGACGGGTCGTCGTCTCGGTCGGCGGCCGGGTGCTGGCCGACACGGCCGAGGCCCTGACGTTCCAGGAGGCCGGCTACCGGCCGGTGCAGTATGTGCCGCGCAAGGATGTCGACATGGCCCGGCTGGAGCGAGGGCCACAGTCCACATACTGCCCCTACAAGGGCGACTCCGCCTACTTCTCCATTCCCGAAGCCGGCGCGCGCGGCGAGGCGGCGGTCTGGACCTATGAGCAGCCGTTCGAGGCGGTGGCGGCGATCAGCGGTTACCTGGCCTTCTATCCGGACCGGGTGGAGATCCGGGTGGAGGACTGACCCGGCTTCCTCCCCGCTCGCGGGGAGGGGGACCATGCGGAGCATGGTGGTGGGGCAGCGCGGGCGCATCAGAATTGAGCGCGGTGCACGGCGGATAGTTGTCCAGCCTCGGCGCCTGCCCCTCCGACCTCGCTCCGCGAGGCCACCTCCCCTTCGCTGCGCTCCGGAGAGGAATTGCGCCCTACGCCTTCACCCGCATCAGGCATTCCTGCGCCACCGAGGCGGCCAGCACGCCGTCGCGGGTGTACATCTCGCCGCGGATGAAGCCCCGACCCTGGGAGGTCGACGGGCAGTCCTGGTCGAACAGCATCCACTCGTTGAAGTCGGTCGGCCGGTGGAACCACATGGCGTGGTCCAGGCTGGCCGACTGCAGGCCGCGGGTGCGCCAGGTCAGGCCGTGAACCCGCAGCGCGGTCTCCATGAAGGCCATGTCCGAGGCGTAGGCCAGCGCCGCCTGCTGCAGCTTGATCGAGTCGCCGATCGGGGCCTTGGCCCGCATCCACACCTGCTTGCGCGGCGGCTTGGGCACCGGGCTGAACATGTTCTGCGGATCGGGCCAGCGCACCTCGACCGGGCGACGCTTCATGTGCTCGAGCATCTGGGCCGGGATGTCGCGGTTCTCGGCCAGCGCCTGCTCCATCTCGGTCGCCACCGACTCGGGCGAGGGGTGGGCCGGCATGGTCGACTGGTACTCCAGACCCTCCTCCATAACCTGGAAGGAGGCGGCCAGGTTGAAGATCTGCTTGCCGTTCTGGATGGCGATCACCCGACGGGTGGTGAAGGTGCCGCCGTCGCGCGAGCGGTCGACCTCGTAGAGCACCGGAATGCTCACATCGCCCGGCCGGATGAAGTAGGCGTGCAGCGAATGGCAGACCCGGTCCTCGACGGTCTCGTAGGCCGCCATCAGCGCCTGGGCGATGACCAGGCCGCCGAAGATCCTCGGAAAGCCGTCGTTCGGCGAGACGCCCCTGAACAGGTTCATCTCGATCGGTTCGAGGGACAGGGTCTCGATGAGGTTTTCGCTCTCTTGCATGAGGATCGCATTAGTCCCGCGCGGGGGAGGGGGCAAGCGGCCTTGCTGTCGCCATCTGTCGCGGTAGAGGTGGGGCATACGCTGGAGACTGTCTCTTGATCCTGCCCGCCCTCATCGCCGTCAGCATCCTCGCCGCCGCGCCCGACACCGCGCTCGCCTATGCCGAGGCCATGGCCCGGGCGGAGACGTACGAGAAGGATCCCCAGGCGCAGATGTACCGCCTCAACCGGCTCTACCCGCCGCTGACCAGGGCCATGCCGCCGATCTTCGAGGCCTGCGCGCCCGGCGCCACCACCACCGGACGGCCCAACTTCACCGTCGTGCTCAGCTTCAAGGCCGGCGCCTTCGACGCCGTGCGCCACACCAGCGACCACCCGATCGCCCAGTGCGTGGCGGGGAAGATGGGCGCCCTGAAGTACGCCGCCCCGCCGTTCCCGGACTTCGCTGAGGAGATCCATCTGAAGATGGGCGAGGAGTAGCCTCGCGAAATGCTCTCCGCTTGCGGGGAGCTGTCAGGCGGAGCCTGACTGAGGGGCAGCGCCGATGGCGGACGGTTGACGGCCGTGCAACGTGCCCATTTCTGATCCGCCTGCGCCGCCCCTCCACCGGCTCCGCCGGTCCCCCTCCCCGCGAGCGGGGAGGATTCGCGAATTGTGCCTTCACCCGCTAAACACCCGCCCATGCCGTTCACCGCCACCGTCCTGACCATGTTCCCCGAGGCCTTCCCCGGGCCGCTCGGCGTGTCGCTGATCGGCACGGCCTGGCGCGAGCAGGACCTGTGGCGCCTTGAAACAGTGGACATTCGCGCCTTTTCCAAGGATAAGCGCGGCTTCCTCGACGACACCCCCGCGGGTGGCGGTCCTGGACAGGTGATGAAGGCGGACGTGATCGCGGCGGCGCTCGACAGTGTCGACGTCGCGGGACGGCCGCTTTTGTATATGAGCGCCCGGGGTCGGCCCCTGACCCAGGCGCGTGTGAAGCAGTGGGCCGAGGCGCCGGGGATCATCGTCCTCTGCGGCCGGTTCGAGGGGGTGGACCAGCGGGTGCTCGACGCCCGGGGGTTCGAGGAGGTCTCCGTCGGAGACGC
Source organism: Caulobacter sp. (assembly GCA_030652755.1). Classification (GTDB taxonomy): domain Bacteria; phylum Pseudomonadota; class Alphaproteobacteria; order Caulobacterales; family Caulobacteraceae; genus Caulobacter. The sequence continues at coordinate 43,981 of JAUSPV010000008.1, forward strand.
GGTCCTGGCCGGTGGCGAGGCGGCGGCGATGGTGGCGATCGAGGCGTGCGTCCGTCTGGTGCCGGGAGTGCTCGGACAGCCGGAGTCACTGAGTGAAGAAAGCTTCGAGGACGGTCTCCTCGAGCATCCGCAGTACACACGGCCGCGGACGTTCGAAGGGCTCGACATTCCCGAGGTGCTGCTGGGCGGCGACCACAGGAAGGTCGCGGAATGGCGGCAGGAGATGCGTGAGACGACGACCCGCGAGCAACGGCCCGACCTCTGGGACCGCCACCTCGCCAACCGACAACCAAAGGGCCCCCCCTCGAAACAGGGGCAAGCCCAACGAAAAAAGGACTGACCGATGGCCGCGAACATCATCAAGGAACTCGAGAAGGCCGAGACCGAGCGTCTCGCCACGCTCCGCACCACCCCCGATTTCCAGCCGGGCGACACCGTCCGCGTCAACGTGAAGATCAAGGAAGGCGAGCGCGAGCGCGTTCAGGCCTACGAAGGCGTCTGCATCGCCCGTCAGGGCGCCGGCCTCCACGAGAGCTTCACGGTCCGCAAGATCAGCTTCGGCGAAGGCGTCGAGCGGGTCTTCCCGATCATGTCGCCGATGATCGAAAGCATCGAAGTGAAGCGTCGCGGCGTCGTCCGTCGCGCCAAGCTCTATTACCTGCGCGATCGTCGCGGCAAGTCGGCCCGGATCGCCGAACGCCAGATGAACCGCCCGACCAAGGAAACCGCCTCCACCGGCGAGTGATCCTTCGGGTCAGAGACGTTTGAAGAGCCCCGGAACGCAAGGTCCGGGGCTTTTTCGTTGTGGGGTCATTGCGTGCTTCGACACGCGGCCTGCGGCCGCTGCTCAGCA
>JAUSPV010000011.1 GCA_030652755.1 Caulobacter sp.
GCCTGGGCTGGAGCCACGGCGACGACGAGCTGTTCAGCGACGCCGACGCCATCGCCTGGTTCGACATCGCCCACGCCAACAAGGGCGCCGCCCAGCTGGACTGGGCCAAGCTGAACCACGTCAACGCCCACTACATCCGCCTGGCCGACGACGGACGCCTGACCGACCTGGTTGCAGACGTCTTCGCCGCGCGCGGGGAGCCGCTGGACGAGGCCCGACGCGCCCAGGCGCTGCGCACCATCCCGCTGGTCAAGGAGCGGGCGAAGACCATCGTCGAGCTGGCCGACCAGCTGGTCTTTGTCTTCCAGCCGCGTCCCATCGTGCTGACGGAGAAGGCCCTGGGCCTGCTGACCGACGACACCCGCGCCCGCCTTCGGCGCCTGTCCGATCAACTTGCCGCGACCAACGACTGGAGCGCCGAGGCGCTGGAAGCGCTCCTGAAGGCCTTCGCCGAGGCCGAAGGGGTGGGTTTTGGCAAGTTCGGGCCCGCCCTGCGCGCGATTCTGACCGGCGGAAGCGCATCGCCTGACCTGCATCGCACGCTTGCGTCGCTTGGTCGCGATGAGGCGTTGGCCCGTCTTAACGATGCGCTTTCACCGCTCGCGTAAGACGCTATAACCACGCTCAAACGCCCGTTCGGGCGATCCGTGTGTTTCTCACGAAAAGGGATCAGGCATGACCGATAAGGCGGTGCTCACGATCGGCGACAAGACCTTCGACCTGCCGATCCTCAAGGGGTCGACGGGACCGGACGTCGTCGACGTGCGCAAATGGTACGCGGACTCCGACACCTTCACGTTCGATCCGGGGTTCACGTCCACCGCCTCGTGCGAGAGCAAGATCACCTTCATCGACGGCGACGCCGGCGTGCTGCTGCATCGCGGCTACCCGATCGACCAGCTGGCCGAGAAGTCGAGCTTCCTGGAGGTCTGCTACCTGTTGCTGCACGGCGAGCTGCCGACGGCGGCCGAGTTCAGCAAGTTCGACCACAACATCACCTACCACACGATGTTGCACGCCCAGTTCGACCGCTTCTTCGAGGGCTTCCGCCGCGACGCCCACCCGATGGCGGTGATGACCGGCGCGGTGGGCGCCCTGTCTGCCTTCTATTCGGACAGCATCAACGTCGATGACGCCCGCGAGCGCGAGATCAGCGCCCATCGCCTGATCGCCAAGATGCCGACCATCGCGGCCCGCGCCTTCAAGTACACGATCGGCCAGCCGTTCGTGTCCCCGCGCAACGACCTGTCCTACTCCGAGAACTTCCTGCGCATGTGCTTCGCCGTGCCGGCCGAGGACTGGAAGCCCAACCCGGTGCTGACCCGGGCCATGGACCGGATCTTCATCCTGCACGCCGACCACGAGCAGAATGCGTCCACCTCCACCGTGCGCCTGTGCGGCTCCTCGGGCACCAACCCGTTTGCCGCCATCTCGGCTGGCG
>JAUSPV010000014.1 GCA_030652755.1 Caulobacter sp.
GCCTGGGCGAGATGAACCCCGAGCAGCTGTGGGAAACCACCCTGGACTCGGAAGCCCGCACCCTGCTGCAGGTCCGCGTCAACCACGCCGACGACGCCGACGACATGTTCAGCCGCCTGATGGGCGACCTGGTCGAACCGCGCCGCGAGTTCATCCAGGAGAACGCGCTGGACGCGGCGGTGGACGTCTAGCTCTCCCGCACAACCTTCAGCACCGCCTCGCCGTAGCGCTCCAGCTTGGAGGCGCCCACGCCGTTGGCCAGCAGCAGGTCGCCGGCCGAGCGGGGGCGCAGGCGGGCGATGTCCTGCAGGGTGCGGTCGGCGAAGATGACGTAGGGCGGCACATGCTGCTCATGGGCCTCGTCGCGGCGCCAGGCGCGCAGGGCCTCGAACAGCACCGCCGCGTCGCCGGTCAGCTCGTCGCCGGCCGTCTTGCCCCGTTTGCGGGCGGTTGACCGGCCGATGCGGCCCGAGGCGTCGGCGCCTTCCGGCGGCGTCCGCACCGCCACCTTGCGCTCGCCCCGATAGGTGGCCTTCACCGCCTCGGCGTCGCCCAGACCGATCAGCGGCCGGCCGTCGTTGGGGTCCTCGCGCAGCAGCCCCTCGAACAGCAGCTGATCGATCAGGTCGCGCCAGCCGGCGGCGCTGAACTCCTTGCCGATGCCCCAGGTCGACAGCGCCGCCTCCGACTCCGACACGTCCCTGGTCTTGCCCAGCAGGTGGTCGACCAGCCGGCCGCGTCCGAAGCGGCCGCCCAGCCGATGGACGGCGGCCAGGGCCTTCTGGGCGGCGACAGTGGCGTCGATCGCGGCCGGCGGGCTGACGCAGAGGTCGCACTGGCCGCAGCGGGCGACGCCCTCCTCGCCGAAGTAGCGGCGCACGCCGGCGGCGCGACAGGCCGTGCCGTCAAGCATGTTGTAGAGCTGGCGCACCTTGCGCACCTGCACGGCCCGGACCTCGTCGGCGAACTCGCGGCCCTCGATCCGCCGCAGGGCCCAGGCCATGTCGGCCGAGCCGTAGAGGGTGATGCCCTCGGCCGGCTGCCCGTCACGGCCGGCGCGGCCGATCTCCTGCCAGTAGGCCTCGATGGAGGCCGGCGGGTCGGCATGGATCACGAAGCGGACGTCCGGCTTGTCGATGCCCATGCCGAAGGCGATCGTCGCCACCATGACCATGCCCTCCTCGCGCAGGAAGCGGTCCTGCCGCTGCTGGCGCAGCGCGCTGTCGAGCCCCGCGTGGTAGGCCATGGCCTTGATGCCGGCGTCCTGCAGGGTGTCCGCGATTTCTTCCACGCGCTTGCGCGACTGGCAATACACCACGCCCGCTTCGCCTGCGTGCTCGCGCTCTACAAAGCGCAGCAGCTGCGTGGTGACGTCCTTCTTTTCCTCGATGCGGTAGCGGATGTTGG
>JAUSPV010000032.1 GCA_030652755.1 Caulobacter sp.
TGGCGTGCTTGATGATGCCGCCGATGTACCACAGGCACATCTGCGACAGGCCCGCGTACTGGTCGCCGGCGAACAGCGGCTTGCCGTCGTTCCAGATCGACTGGTGGACGTGCATGCCCGAGCCGTTGTCGGCGAACATCGGCTTGGCCATGAAGGTCGCCGTCTTGCCGTAGGCGTGGGCCACGTTGTGGATCACGTACTTATAGAGCTGAAGGCGGTCGGCCATGGTGATCATGGTGTCGAACTTCAGGCCGAGCTCGTGCTGGGCGGGCGCCACCTCGTGGTGGTGCTTTTCCGGCTTCATGCCCAGCTGGCCCATGACTTCCAGCATCTCGCCGCGAAGGTCCTGGCCGCTGTCGATCGGGTTGACCGGGAAGTAACCGCCCTTGGGCCCAGGGCGGTGGCCCATGTTGCCTTCCGGATAGGACTTGCCGGTGTTGGTCGGCAGCTCGATGGAGTCGTAGCTGTAGCCGGTGTTGTGCGGGTCGGTGGACCACTTCACGTCGTCGAAGATGAAGAACTCGGCTTCCGGGCCGAAGAACACCGTGTCGCCCACGCCCGAGGACTTCACATAGGCCAGGGCCGTCTTGGCCATGGAGCGCGGGTCACGGTTGTAGGGGGTGCCGTCGTCGGGGTTCACCACGTCGCAGAACAGGCACAGCGTGGTCTGCTGGTAGAAGGGGTCGATGTAGGCGGTGTCCAGGTCCGGACGCAGCTTCATGTCGGACTCGTTGATGGCTTTCCAGCCGGCGATCGACGAGCCGTCGAACATCGTGCCGTCTTCCAGGAAGTCGTCGTCGACCAGGTCGATGTCGAAGGTGACGTGCTGCATCTTGCCGCGAACGTCGGTGAAGCGGACGTCGACGTACTTGACGTCCTTGTCCTTGATCTGCGCCAGGATGTCCTTAGCGGTGGTCTTTCCCATGTGCCTTATCCCCTCGGCTTGGTGGTGGCTTGTTGTTGAGGCGGCGGCCTAGACGGCCAGCGCGCCGCTTTCTCCGGTGCGGATCCGGATCACGTCGGTGACCTCGGACACGAAAATCTTGCCGTCGCCGATTCGGCCGGTGCGGGCGGCGTTCTGGATCGCCTCAAGGGCGCCGGACAGCTGGTCGTCGGCGACCACCACCTCGATCTTGATCTTGGGCAGGAAGTCGACGACGTACTCGGCCCCGCGATAGAGCTCGGTGTGACCCTTCTGGCGCCCGTAGCCCTTGGCCTCGAGCACGGTCATGCCCTGGACGCCCAGCTCCTGCAGGGCCTCCTTAACTTCATCCAGCTTGAACGGCTTGATGATGGCTTCGATCTTCTTCATGCGGGCCTCTGGGCGGGCGGTTGGCGGGACGGAGCACGCGCCGCGCGGCCGCTTCAAGGGCCGAGCCGCGAGACGTGCGCTGCGCTGCAGCGAAAGATTTCCGGCGCCTATGAAACAGGCGCCCGGCGCCCAAGACAAGGGCAGGAGGGCAAAGCCCTTGGTTGCCGCCGCGTGAAGGGGGTAGCTGGGGTCAAAACGCGGTTCGAGGGAGTGGAACGATGCGCGACGACACGCCGGTTCTCATCGGGGGCGGCCAATTCACCTACCGGGGCGCGGCCGAGACCTCGCCCTCGCCGCTGGACCTGCTCAAAGTCGCGGCGGAACGCGCCGCCGTCGACGCCGGGCTCGATCCGTCGATGCTTTCGCAACTCGACGGCGTCGCCGTCGTCGGCTTCACCATCGACGCGCCGGGCGGATTCCAGAACCTGCCGTTCCCGCGCCTGAAAAATCCGCCGGCCAGCTTCGCCCGCGCGGTCGGGGCGGAGCCGTCGTGGGAGATCTATTCCCACATGGGCGGCAACAGCCCCCAGCAGTTGATCAACACCGCCTGCGAGCGCATCGCCCGGGGCGAGAACGACCTTGTGCTGGCCGCCGGCGCCGAGTTCCTCGGCTCGCTGATGAAGCGGCTCAAGGGCGGGGCGGGCTTCGCCGGCTGGGATGATCCCTTCGCCATCGAGGCCGAGCCCAGGCGCATCGGCGACCCGCGCCCGGGCACCACGGACTACGAGAACGCCCACGGCCTGAACCGGCCGATCAACGTCTATCCGATGTTCGAGAACGCGCTGCGGGCCCGCGACGGCCGCTCGATTCCCGACCATCAGAAGCGCCTGGGCAAGCTGTTCGCGCCCTTCACCCGCGTCGCCGCCGCCAACCCGCACGCCTGGTTCCCGACCGAGCGCAGCGAGACCGAGCTGGTCGAGGTGACCGGCCAGAACCGCTGGGTCAGCTTTCCCTATCCGAAGTACCTGAACGCCATCATGGAGGTCGACCAGTCGGCCGGCGTGCTGATCGCCTCGGTCAAGAAGGCCCGCGAGCTGGGCGTTCCCGAGGACAAGTGGGTCTTCCTGCACGGCTGCGCCGACGCCAGCGACCTGTGGCACCCGATCGACCGCCAGAACTTCCACTCCAGCCCGGCCATGGAGCTGACCGGCAAGCGCGCCTTCGAGATGGCGCGGATCGGCCCGGCCGACCTCGACTTCATCGATCTCTATTCCTGCTTCCCCATCGCCGTGGAAGTGGGCGCCGAGGCGCTGGGCCTTTCGCTGGACGACCCGCGCGGCCTGACGGTCACCGGCGGCCTGCCGTACTTCGGCGGCCCGGGGAACAACTACGCCATGCACTCGGTGGTCACGATGCTCGAGAAGCTGCGCGGCAAGCCCGGCGGCTGGGGTCTCTGCACCGCCAACGGCTGGTACCTGACCAAGCAGTCGACGGGCATCTATTCCACCACGCCGGTCGAGGGCGTCTGGGAGCGTGAGGACCCGGCCGTGATCCAGCGCCAGATCGACGCCCTGCCGCACCCGGCCATCGAGGAGCATCCCCAGGGCCCGGCGACGGTGGAGACCTACACCATCGTCCACACCCGCGACGGTTACCACATGGGCATCATCGTCGGCCGCGACTCGCACGACAACCGCTTCATGGCCGTGCTGCCGGAAGACGAGGCGACCCTGAAGAGCTTCGAGGCGCGCGAGGGCGTGGGACGGACCGGCACGGTCAGCCGTCACCCGGACGGCAAGCGGAACCTGTTCACGCCGGACTAGGCTTGGAGGAAGAGAGGGAGCGCTGATCACTGATTTACCGACCCCTCTGTCATCCCTAAGGTCTTGGCTTGGGGATCGGGGGACGCGATGAATTGGCGACGAGGCCTAAAGCGCACAGCGGCTGCCTTGGCCGGAGCTTATGTGGTCTTGGCCGTCGGGGTGTCAGGTTCCTACGGTTACGAAAAAGGCCACGTACCCTCTCCGACCTACGACATCACGCTTCCGAGCGGCGAGAGCTTCGCAGTGACCGCCCGAAGTCATCGGGAGGCTCTAAGGATGGCGAAGCGGTATGCCGCAGACCATCCTCAGCCTGCGGATCCTGGCCCTTGGGGGGCGTTCTCCACAGTCCTGCCCCAAGAGCGAGATCCATTTGGGCCGATCAAGCACTTTGAGGTTTGGCGTGCGGTCCAGTTTGGCGCGTGGGCCTTCCAGTGGTGGGCAATTGGCCTGTTGCTGCTGTGGGGATGCTACAGAGCGGCTCGCTGGGTAGCACTCGGCTTCATCACAGATCAGTCGGTTCAGAAAGCTGAGCAGGATTCCGCATGACCCGCATCTACATGATCCGCCACGGCAAGCCGGCCGCCACCTGGGGCGACTCGAACGACGACGGCGATCCCGGCCTGGACGATGTGGGCCGCATGCAGGCCCATGCCGCCGCCGAGGCGCTGCTGGCGCTCCCCGAGCCGGAGCGGCCGACGAAGGTGGTGTCCTCGCCGCTGCGCCGCTGCCGCGAGACGGCCGCGCCGTTCGCCGCCGCGCTCGGCGTGGAGTTGATCATCGACGCGATGGTCGGCGAGATCCCGACGCCCTCGACGGTCAGCCATGACGACCGCGGCGCCTGGCTGGGCAACGCCTTCGCCGGCCGCTGGGGCGAGATCGTCGGCGATCTGGACTACGACGCCTGGCGGCGCGGCGTGGCCGCCGCCGTGGCCGGCTATCCGCAGACCGCCGTGTTCAGCCACTACGTCGCCATCAACGCCGCCGTCTCGACGGCCGAGGGCCATGACCTGGTCATGGGCTTCCGCCCCGACCACTGCTCGATCCAGACCTTCGAGATCAACGGTGATGGCGTCTTGATCCTGGTGGCCCGCGGGCGCGAAGCTTCGACTCAAGTCCTCTAGTCACAAGAGTCGCCATGTCCGCGCCCGAGATCCTGACCGTCGCGGAGATGACGGCCGCCGACCAGGCCGCCATCGCGGCCGGAACCCCCGGCCTGGTGCTGATGGAGCGGGCCGGCGCGGCGGTGGCCGAGGCCATCCGCGCCCGCTTCAAGCCGTGCAAGGTCGCCGTCCTCTGCGGTCCCGGCAACAACGGCGGCGACGGCTATGTCGTGGCCCGGCTGCTGAAGCGGCGCGGCTGGCCGGTCTGGGTCGAGACCTTCGGCGCGCCGTCCACGGCTGACGCCAGGGCCATGGCCGGTAAGTGGCGGGGCGAGACCCGCGCGCTGGGCGCCGCCGGCCGCCCGGCCGAGCTCTATGTCGACGCGCTGTTCGGCGCCGGGCTCAGCAAGCCGCTGGCCAATGAGGCGCTGCGCTTCGCCCAGATGACGCCGTCCCTGAAGGGCAGGGTGGTGGCTATCGACGTTCCCAGCGGCGTCTCGGGCGACAGCGGCGAGCGCCTCGGCGACTCGGCGGTCCGCGCCGATCTGACGGTCACCTTCCATCGCAAGAAGGTGGGCCATGTGCTGGAGCCCGGGCGCAGCGCCTGCGGCGAGCTGGTGGTCGCCGACATCGGCCTGGGGCCGACGCCGGCCACCCTGCTGGAGAACGGCCCCGCCCTGTGGCTGGAGCGGTTCCCCTGGCCGGACTCGGCCTCGCACAAGCATGCCCGGGGGCGGCTGGCGGTGGTCAGCGGCGAGCAGACGTCCACGGGCGCGGCCCGGCTGGCGGCCCGCGGCGGTCTGCGCATCGGCGCCGGGGTGGTGACGGTGCTTTCGCCGCTGTCGGCCGTGGCGGTCAACGCCGCCCATCTCGAAGCCATCATGCTGCGCGCCTTCGACAGCGACGCCGAACTGATCGAGGCGGCCGACAGCGCCGACGCGGTGGTCATCGGCCCGGCCGCCGGCGTCACCCCCCACACCCGCGCCCGCGTCTCGGCCCTGGCCCGCACCGGCGCGGCCCTGGTGCTCGACGCCGACGCCCTGACCGTGTTCCGCGACAAGCCCGCCGACCTGTTCAAGGCGCTGGATCGCGACGACGTCCTCACCCCCCATCCCGGCGAGTTCGAGCGGGTGTTTCCCGGCCTGCTCAAAGCCGGCCCGCACCGGATCGAGGCGGCGCGCCAGGCGGCGGCGAGGGCAGGGGCCATCGTCCTGCTCAAGGGCGCCGACACCGTCATCGCCGCGCCGGACGGCCGGGCGGCCGTCAATGTCGAGCCGGCCCCCTGGCTGGCCACCGCCGGCAGCGGCGACGTGCTGGCCGGCTTCATCGCCGGCCTGATCGCCCAGGGCATGGACAGCTTCGAGGCCGCCTGCGCGGGCAGCTGGATCCACGCCGAATGCGCGCGCCGCCACGGCCCGGGCCTGATCGCCGAGGACCTGCCGGGCCTGGCGGTCGGGGTTCTGGGGGAACTTTACAAGCGCTGACGTCATCTCTGTCATCCCGGACGGCCGCAGGCCGATCCGGGACCCAGCCGATGCCGTGCGCCGCCTCTGGGTCCCGGCTCTCCGCTGCGCTTCGGCCGGGATGACAGGCGTGGTGGCTACTCCAGCGTCTTCGCCAGCTCGCCGGCCGCTGCCGCGGGGCTGAGTTTCCCGCTGTCCCGATCGACGCTGTAGTTGGCCGTCCGCATCGCCTCGACGCTGACCGCGCCGATCAGCGGCTCAAGCGCCGCCAGCAGCCGCGCGTCGCCCGCGCGCCTGCCCGACACCAGCACCACGGCGTCGTACGGGGGCAGGGCGCCCTTCGGGTCTGTCAGCACCACCAGGTCGTTGGCGGCGATGCGGCCGTCGCTGGAGAAGGCGGAGATGACGTCGACGTCGCCGCTGGCCAGGGCGCGGTACATGAAGGTCGGCTGGTAACTGGTCTCCCGGCCAAAGGAAAAGCCGTAGGCGGCGTCGACGCCCTTCCACTCCGGCCGCGACAGGAACTCGATGTCGGACCCCAGCTTCAGCCGGGGCGACAACCGCGCGAGGTCGGCCAGCGACGTCACGCCCAGGGCCTCGGCCCGGTCCCGGCGCATGGCGAAGGCGTAGGCGTTCTCGAAACCGAGCGAGCCCAGAACGGCCACGCCGTCCCGCGCCTTCAGCCGCGTGGTCAGCTCGGCCACCACCGCCTCGCGGCCGGGATTGTCCGTCCGGCCCAGGACGTTGGTCCACAGGGTGCCGCTGTAGTCGACGTAGACGTCGATCTCGCCCGCGGCGAGGGCGCGATAGGCCACGGCGCTGCCCAGGTCCTCCTTGCGGCTGACCCGCGCGCCGCCGCCCTCCAGCCGCCCGGCGATCAGTTCGGCCAGGATGTACTGCTCGGAGAAATTCTTGGCCCCGACCGTGTAGCCGGCCGGCTTGCCGAAGCTGACCAGCGGCAGCAGGGCGATGGCGACGCCGATCAGCAGCCCCGCGCCGCCGGCGATCACGCGCCGCCGGTCCCGCCGCGCTGCGCCGGCCTCCATCAGGCCCAGCAGCTGGTCGGCGCAGATGGCCAGCGTCGCCGAGGCGGCGCAGCCGAACAGCACGAAGATCCAGTTCTCGGTCTGCAGGCCGGCGAAGATGTAGTTGCCCAGACTCGTCTGGCCGACCGGGGTGGACAGGGTCGCCGCCCCGATGGTCCAGACCGCGGCGGTGCGCACGCCGGCCATGATCACCGGCAGGGCCAGCGGCAGCTCGACCCGCCACAGCTTCTGGTGCGGGGTCATGCCGACGCCGTCGGCCGCCTCGCGCACCGCCGGATCGACGCCCATCAGCCCGGTCGTGGCGGTGCGCAGGATCGGCAGCACCGCGTACAGCGTCAGCGCCAGCAGCGACGGCAGGAAGCCCAGGGCCGAGAAGCCGTGGCCGGTCACCGTCTGGCTGAGCTGCGACAGCAGGAGCAGCAACGGGAAGAACAGCGCCAGCAGGGCCAGGCTGGGGATCGTCTGGATCAGCCCGGCGCCGGCCAGCAAGGGCCAACGCAGGCGCGGGCTGCGGCTGGCGGCCACGGCCAGCGGCAGGCTGATGGCGGCGCCCAGGACCAGCGCGGAGGCGCTGAGCAGCACATGCCAGGCCAGATAGACCGGCAGCAGGGCGAAAGCCTCGCTCATGCGCCGCCTCCCAGCCGCTCGGCCAGCCTCAGCGCCTGACGCCGCGGGGCCTCCAGCAGGTCGCGCACGCCCGGGTCGATGACGTCGCGAACCAGAGCCTCCGGCGCCCCGTCGGCGACGACCGCGCCGTCGCGCAGCACCACGATGCGGTCGGCCAGCAGCACCGCCTCGGCCATGTCGTGGGTGACCATCACCGTGGTCAGGCCCAGCCGCTCGTGCAGGGCGAGGACGTCTGTCCCCAGCGCGTCGCGGGTCAGCGGGTCCAGGGCGCCGAACGGTTCGTCCATCAGCAGGATGCCCGGCTCGGCCGCCAGCGCGCGGGCCACGCCGACCCGCTGCCGTTGGCCGCCGGACAGTTCAGCCGGCGCGCGGCTCGCCATCGCGGCGGGCAGGGCGACCAGCGCAAGCAGGTCATCGGTCCGCGCGGCGATGCGCTCCGGCGTCCAGCCGAGCAGCCTGGGCGTGACGGCGATGTTCTCGCCCACGGTCAGGTGCGGAAACAGGCCGACCTCCTGAAAGACGTAGCCGATCCGCCGGCGCAGCCGGTGCGGCGGCCCCTCGGCGATGTCCTCGCCGCCGATGCGAATCGCGCCGGCGTCGGGGGTGATCAGCCTGTTCAGCGTCTTGAGCAGCGTCGTCTTGCCGGAGCCGGACGCGCCGACCAGGGCCACGAACTGCCCCGCGGGGATGCTCAGGCTGACGCCGGCCAGGGCGACATGCCCGTCATAGCGTTTCTCAACCCCGGCGATCTCGATATCGGTTCCGGCCATGTGCTAGGCCTAGCACGGGACTTCGCCGCGCGTCGCGGCGCGCCCGGAGAAACCGTCGCCATGTCCGACGATCAGCCCCCGCCGCCCGACGAGACGCCGATGCAGAAGGCGCTGCGGCTCAAGAAGGCGTCCATCGCCGCAAAGCCCGCCGCCCCGCGCGGCGGCAAGTTCCAGCGCCAGCAGGCGGCGGCGCAGCAGACCGGCAAGTCGAAGCCCTGGATGGCGCGGTAGCAGCGGGGACTGGATATCGTGTCCCCGCTTGGGGACATGATTTCCTGTCCCTCAACGCCGTCTGACGGTTTCGAGGGACAGCTACCGATGTCCCAAGCGGGACACCGGAAGCAGTCCCCGGCCTAAACGCCATAAAACCGCCGCGCCGTCCCCGCGAACAGGTCCGCCTTCTCGCTGTCGGACGCTCCGGCGGCGATGCGTTTGAAGGCGTTCCACAGGGTGGCGTAGTCGCAGCCCCAGCGGTCGACGGGGAAGTTGCTCTCGAACATGCAGCGGTCCGGGCCGAACGCCTCGATGCAGGTCTCGATGTAGGGCCGCCAGAGGTCGGCCAGCGCCGCCGATGACGGCCGGGCCCGTCCGTCCAGGCCCGGAAAGCCGGCGAACGGCATGGCCAGCCCGCCCAGCTTCACCGTCACCTTCGGCGATTTCGCCAGCTCGCGGATGTTGTCGCGCCAGACGTCGAACCGCTCGGCCAGCCTGCCCGCGTAGGCGCCGATGCCCAGCGGCGTGCCGACGTGGTCCAGCACGATGTCCTGGTCGGGAAACGCGCGGGCCAGGTCGATCAGCCCGGGCAGCTGCGGCTCCAGCAGCCAGGCGTCGAAGGTCAGGCCCAGCGGGGCGAGCCGCGCGAAGCCCTCGCGGTACTTCGCATCGGCCATCAGCCCGCCCGGCGTGTGGGCCATGGGACCGAGCACGGCCGGATCGGGATCGCTGGCGACCATGTGACGAATGCCCCTGAAGCGGCCATTGCCGGCCGCGACCAGCGCCTCCAGCACCCGCGTCACGCCGTCGCCGAGCAGCAGGTCCGCGTGGCCGACGATCCCGGCGCAGGCGCGGAAGGGGCCATAGATCCCGCTGGCGCTCATCGCCGCCACGCCGTTCACGAACTCGACCTCGCCGACCGGGGCCATCGCGGCTTCAGTGTCGGCGCGATAGAAGGCGCCGCACTGGACATAGACGGTGCCCACGACGTTGTGACCGCTGCCGGCGTCGGCCCTCAGCTCGTCCAGCAGGTAGCGGGGCGTCAGCCGCACCACGTCCTCGAACGGATGCCCGCCCTCCCGCGCCGGCGGCTGGGACGGTCGGTCCCACAGGTGATGGTGCGGATCGATGATCGGCAGGTCGGGTTCAAGGATGGATTCGGGCGTCATCGGCGATCGGCTCCCAACATCGTCGCGCTCTTCAAAGCGCAAAACTGTCGGAGATCAAAGCGGCGGTTGCGGAACCGCCTGAGACTGGTTGCCGGATCTCGTCCGTTCGGGGCCGGCTGACCAGCGTGGAAATCCCGATGACCGATCACGTCGACACGATCCTCGAGCGCCTCCAGGAACTGGAGCAGGAACTGGAGGAGGAATTCGCCAAGGCCAGGTCCGGCCTTCGCTTTGGACTTGAACAGGGGCGCGCCCGTTTCGAGGCGGAAGTTGTCCGTCGGCACCGGGAATTGAAGACCGGTCTGGCGCGTTATCTGTTTCGGGCCCGGCCGCTGGTCGTTCTGATCGCGCCGGTGATCTACTCCCTGATCCTGCCGTTCGCGATCCTCGACCTGTGGGTCTCGGTCTACCAGGCGGTCTGCTTCCGGGTGTACGGCATCCCGCAGGTCAAACGCAGCCGCTACATGGCCTTCGACCGGTCGGGACTGGTTTATCTGAACCTGATCGAAAAGCTCAACTGCGCCTATTGTTCGTATGCCAACGGGGTCGTCGCCTACGTTCGCGAGGTGGCGGCGCGGACCGAACAGTACTGGTGCCCGATCAAGCACGCGCGCCGGGTCCTCGGCGCTCACGCCCGCTATGCGCATTTCGCCGAATACGGCGACGGAGAAACCTACGCTGAAGAACAGCGACAGGCCCGCGCCCGCCTCAGGGCGATCGACGCCGAGGCCCAGGACTGAGCCGCGGCCCTCTGGCGCCGCCGACGCCGATCCCGTAGGGAAGCGCCGGACCTGCGGATGTGGCGGAACTGGTAGACGCACTGGATTTAGGTTCCAGCGCCGCGAGGCGTGGAGGTTCGAGTCCTCTCATCCGCACCATGCTGCTTCGCCTTGCGGGCTCCGGGGAACAAGCCCCGCCCTGTCGGTCGAAGCAGATGCCCTCCGACGCCTCGGCGAAGGGGGCGGCGGACTCCCCGTATGCCTGCCAAGAAGCACTTGGCCACAATAGGCCCGCGTGACATAAGGGCCACCGCTTTGCGCCGCCCCGATCAGGGCGCGCTACCCGTTTCCACTCCAAGGCGGATGAAGCGGCCCCCGGGCCGGTCGTCCGGGACTCAAAGAATGTCGATGCAGATCGTTGAAAAGTCTGGTGAAGGCCTCAGCCGCGTTTACGGTGTCACTGTTCCGGCCGACGAGCTCGCTGCGCGGCTGGACGCCCGCATCGCCGAGATCGCGCCGCAGATGAACATCAAGGGCTTCCGCAAGGGCAAGGTCCCGGCGGCCCATGTCAGGCGCGTGCACGGCAAGGCCCTGATGGCCGAGGTCATCGAACAGGCGCTCAACGAGACCACCCAGAAGGTGCTGGACGACAACAAGCTGCGTCCGGCCTCGCAGCCCGATCTGAAGCCCGAATCCGACATGGAGAAGGTCATCGCCGGCGGCGTTGACCTGTCCTACGAGCTGTCGCTCGAACTGATGCCCGACTTCGAGCCGATCGACATCGCGTCCATCAAGCTGACCCGCCCGGTCTACAGCCCGAGCGAGAAGGAAGTCGACGAGGCCCTGGCCGACCTGGCCAAGCAGGCCAAGACCTTCGCGCCGCGCACCGGCAAGTCGCTGAAGGCCAAGGACGGCGACCAGGTGCTGATCGACTTCGTCGGCAGCGTCGACGGCGTCGAGTTCCCGGGCGGCAAGGGCGAGGGCTTCGAGCTGACGCTCGGCTCGGGCCAGTTCATTCCGGGCTTCGAAGGCCAGCTGGTCGGCGCCAAGCCGGGCGACGACGTCACGGTCAAGGTGACCTTCCCGACCCCGTACCAATCCGAAGAACTGGCCGGCAAGGACGCCGAGTTCGCCGTGAAGGTCCATGAAGTCCGCGCGCCGGTCGACGCCGAGCCGGACGACGAGCTGGCCAAG
This sequence comes from Caulobacter sp., assembly GCA_030652755.1. GTDB lineage: Bacteria > Pseudomonadota > Alphaproteobacteria > Caulobacterales > Caulobacteraceae > Caulobacter. The sequence continues at coordinate 11,377 of JAUSPV010000032.1, forward strand.
CGCCTCGGCCTGTCGGACCTGGCCACGCTGCGCGAGACGCTGAGCAAGAACCTGCAGCAGGGCTACGACAACCAGTCGCGCTTCAAGCTCAAGCGCGCCCTGCTCGACGAGCTGGACAAGGGTCACACCTTCGACCTGCCGCCGAAGATGGTCGACGCCGAGTTCGCCGGCATCTGGCAACAGGTCGAGCAGGACAAGGCCGCCGGCAACCTGCCGCCGGAAGACGCCGACAAGAGCGACGATGTGCTCAAGGAAGAGTACCGCCGCATCGCCGAGCGCCGCGTGCGCCTGGGTCTGGTGCTGGCCGAGATCGGCCGCCGCGACAACGTCCAGATCACCGACCAGGAACTGATGCAGGCCATGCAGCGCGAAGCGATGCAGTACGGCCAGCAGGCCCAGCAGGTGTTCGAGTTCTTCCGCTCCAACCCCAACGCCCAGGCCCAGCTGCGCGCGCCGCTCTACGAAGACAAGGTCGTCGAGCTGATCTTCGCCAAGGCCACGGTCAAGGACAAGAAGGTCTCCAAGAAGGAGATCGAGGCCGAGGACGACCTGCCCGACGGCTACTGACAAGTCGGCGTCACGCGCCTGGCGAGCCAAGACAAGACCCCCGGAAGCGAGCGCTTCCGGGGGTCTCTTCATGTCGGTGGTGGTCGCCGGCTAGTGGTTGATGATCACGTCCAGGATCAGGCCGGTGGCCAGGGCGGCGAGCAGGTAGTCGTTGCCGTCCCGGTACCAGTAGTAGCCGCGCGGGGGCGGGCGCAGGCCGTAGCGGCCGTAGTCGTAGACAACGTAGCCGCGGTCCCGGTACGACGGCGGCAGGTAGGCGCCGCGGCGCCAGGCCGCGTAGCCCGGACGATAGGCCGGACGGCCGTAGTAGGCGGCCGGCGGCGGACCGTAGTACCAGCGGTTGTTGTAGTAGTAGCCGTTGTGGGTTCCGCGATTCCAGCGGCTGCGGCTGTCCCAGCGACGGTCGTCACGGCGGTCGCCGCGATAGTCGCGACGATCATCACGACGGTCACCGCGATAGTCCCGCCGGTCATCGCGCCGGTCGTAGCGGTCGCCGCGACGGTCATCCCCACGGTCATAGCGACCGCGGTCCTGGGCGTTGGCTTCACTGGCGCTGACCGCGATCGGACCGGCGACGGCGGCCACGGCGGCCAGAGTTAACATCAGACGCTTCATGGCGAAGGTCTCCTCGAACGTTGTTGTCGTCCCGCGGCACAGCCCTGCCGCAAGGGTCCCTCGACTGTGGACAGGGTGAATCGCCCGGCCTGAACGCCGGCTGAACGGGTCGGTCAGGATTCGGGTTCCGGCGCCTTGCGCGGGGAGGGGGAGGGGCCCCATCTTGCGTTCACAATCAAAACGATGGGCGGAGCCACAACCCTATGACCGACGCAACCGAGTACGTCCCGCCCAAGGTCTGGACCTGGAACAAGGACAACGGCGGCCGGTTCGCCAACATCAACCGGCCGATCGCCGGTCCGACGCATGACAAGGACCTGCCGGTCGGCAAGCACCCGCTGCAGCTCTACTCGCTGGGCACGCCCAACGGCGTGAAGGTCACCGTCATGCTCGAAGAGCTGCTGGCGCTCGGCCACGCGGGCGCCGAGTACGACGCCTGGCTGATCAAGATCAACGAGGGCGACCAGTTCTCCAGCGGCTTCGTCGCCGCCAACCCCAACTCCAAGATCCCGGCCCTGATGGACCACAGCGGCGAGACGCCGATCCGGGTCTTCGAGTCCGGCGCCATCCTCATGCATCTTTCCGAGACGTTCGGCGGCGCCTTCCTGCCGACCGATGTCGCCGCGCGGGCCGAAGCCTATTCCTGGCTGATGTGGCAGATGGGGTCCGCGCCGTTCCTGGGCGGCGGCTTCGGCCATTTCTACGCCTACGCGCCGTTCAAGATCGAGTACGCGATCGACCGCTACGCCATGGAGGTGAAGCGCCAGATGGACGTGCTGGACCGCCGCCTGGCGGAGAGCGAATACCTGGCGGGCGATGACTACACCCTCGCCGATATCGCGATCTGGCCCTGGTACGGCGCCCTGGCCAAGGGGGTCCTCTACGAAGCCGGAGAGTTCCTGCAGGTCCAGGACTACAAGAACGTCAACCGCTGGGCCGACCAGATCGGCGCCCGTCCGGCGGTCAAGCGCGGCCGCATGGTCAACCGCGTGTTCGGCGACCCGGCCAGCTGCCTGCCGGAGCGCCATGACGCCTCCGATTTCGAGACCCGGACCCTCGACAAGCTGCAGTCGGCCTGAGGCCCGCCGACGCCGTATTTTAACGCGGCGGCGACACAGCTTTACGGGCAGTAACGGAGGTGAACGAGTCCTGTATTCGTTTTTGAATACAGGACTTTGGCGCGGTTAACCTTATGTTCAGCGCGGGGGTATTTTCCTGTCGGCATCGGCTCCGAGACAGAACCGTCCGGAGAGGGGTTTGAAGGGAAGAAGACCATGCTTGCGAGCGTCGAGAGCGAAGCTCCCGCGACCATGCCGCTGCCGGGACCGGACTCGTCGGGCGACGATCTGTTCCGGATGGGGCTGCTCTATTCGACCGGACAGGGCGGCGCGCCGCTCGACTATGTCTCGGCCCACATGCTGTTCAACCTGGCCGCCATGCGCGGATCGCTCGAGGCCAAGGTCTACCGCAAGGAGCTGAGCGGCGAGATGGATCCGGCCGACGTCGCCGAAGCCCAGCGCCAGGCGCGGCAGTGGCTCGCCCAGGGCTAGGCGCTACTGGATGCCGTTCTGGCCGTTGATCGCGTAGCTGAAGCCGAAATTGACCGGCGACAGATCGCGGAACCACTGCTGGACCCACAGGCCGGCCTCGGCCACGCCGCTGCGCGGCACATAGACGATGTCGAAGCGTCGCAGGGGCGCCAGGTCCGCGCCCAGCGGGTTCTTCAGGGCGCCCTTCAGGTCGACCGTCCGCATCATCGCCCGGCCGCCCGGCCCGCGCCGGATGATCACGACGCGATCGACCTTGGCGGTGGGCCGGAAGCCGCCGGCCTGGATGACCGCCTGCAGGCTGTTGATGTCGCCGGGCATGTCGAACACCCCGGGCGCGCCGACCTCGCCGCCGACAAAGACCTTCAGCGCCCCCACCGATTTGATCTGGATGACCACCTCGGGCCGCAGCAGCTGGCTGGCGTAGGCGCGGGTCAGCTCATCCTGCAGTTCGGCGATCGTGCGATCAGCCGCCATGACCGGCGCGACCAGCGGCATGGTGATGCGGCCGTCGGGCTGGACGATGACGCCGGTGCGCGCCAGCTCGGGCGCCGAGGGCACGGTGATGTCGATCGTGTCGCCCGGATAGAAGCGGTACTCCGGCTCCTGCTCGGTCCAGTCGGCGTAGCCGATGTTGGGGAACCCCGCCGCCGCCGCCCCGCCGGCCATGGCCGGCGAGGCCGCCAGCAGGGCGGCGCAGGCCAGGAGGACAGCTCGGGACGGGGCGTTTGCGCGCATGATCCAAACGTTAAGGAAAAGGGGTAACGGAGTGTTAATCGCGCTCCGCGACGGTCGTCTCCGGTAGAAGCCGCAGAGTCCGAAGATTCGCATGAGCACGCAAAGCGCCTGGAGGCCGCTCCCGCACGACCCGACGCCGGGTCGCGCGATGGCCGCCCCCGGCTGGGCCTCGCGGCCGCGCTACGCGCCGAGCGACTTCATCACCCTGCTGTGGCGCGAACGCTGGCTGATGCTGCTGATCTTCCTGGTCATCTTCGGCGTCGGGGCGGCCTTCGCCTTCACGCTCAAGAAGTCCTATCCGGCCTCGGCCAGCATCCTGGTCCAGCTGGGCCAGGAGTATGTCTACGAGCCTCGCGCCGGCGACGCCGCCCGCGGCGCGGTGCCGGAAAACGACTCGCTGGTGCAGTCGGAAGTCGAGATCCTGATGAGCGCCCAGCTGCGCGAGCGGACCATCCGTCGAATCGGGCTGGGCGCTCTCTATCCCGCGCTTGGCGAGAAGTACGCCGCCGCGCCGCCGGCCGGGAAGGCCCAGGTGATGGCCAAGGCGGTCGAGGACTTCGGCAAGAACCTCACCGTCGGCTCGGCGCCGGACAATCCCGTCGTCCGCATCGGCTTCGAGCACGAGAGCGGCGAGATGGCCGCCCGGGCCGTCAACACCCTGCTCGAGGAGTATCTGATCTACCGCCGCACGGTGCTGATCCAGCCGTCCTCGCCGGTGCTGGAGCGCCAGCGGGTGCTGTTCGAGGATCAGCTGGTCCAGGCCGACACCGCCTACCAGGAGTTCCTGACCACCAACGACATCGGCGACTTCAACGCCCAGAAGGGCGCCCTGACGGGCCTGATCGGCCAGATCGAAACCCAGCGCCAGATGGCCGAGGTGACCCTGCAGGACCGCCGGGCCCGGCTGGCGACGCTGGATGGCCAGCTGGCCCAGGTGGCGCCGGAGATCGGCCTGTTCCGCGATATCGACCCGGCCGCCGCCACCCGGCTGGCCGCGTTGCGGCTGCAGCGGGAGGAGATGCTGTCCCGCTACCTGCCCGGCGCCCAGCCCGTGAAGGATGTCGAGGCGCAGATCGGCCAGCTCGAGGCCGGCATGAACACCGGCCGCACCCAGACCGACGGCGCCCGCCGCATCGGGGTAAACCCCGTGCACCAGACGCTGCAGACCGACCGCATCCAGACCGCCGCCGAGGTCGCCGCACTCGAGCAGTCGCTGGCCGCCTACGCCCGCCAGGCGCAGCAGGCGACCGCCCAGCTTCAGCGGCTGGCGATCATCGAGCCTCAGTACCAGGCCCTGACCATGGACCGCGACGTGCTGCAGTCCAGCGTCCGCGACTTCACGGTGAAGGAGCGCCAGGACGACGCGGCGCGACAGATCGCCTCGGAGACCAACGACAACATCCGCATCGTCGACCGGGCCGTGGCGCCGACGCGCGGCGACAGCCTGCGCAAGCCGGTCTTCGCCCTGGCCTTCCTGTTCGGGGCCTTCTCCGCCCTGTGCGCCGGCCTGATCCGGGTGTTCCTGCGTCCCGGCCTGCCGACGCCCGCCTCGGCCTCGCGCACGCTGGACATGCCGGTGCTCGGCGTGGCGGCGTACAAGGGACGGTGAGGCCGGGACATGCACTTCAGTGCGTGTCCCGAGCAGCTTGGTGCGCCGACGATGCATGGGGGAAAGCGGCGGGGGACACGCACTGAAGTGCATGTCCCCATTCTGTGCGGCACGTCGGCAGGTTCCCGCCCTGCCTTCATGCGTTAGCTTGTCAGACTTGGGCGCGTAACGATTCGAGCCATGGTGGATTTGAGCGCTGAAGCGGCTGAGCTTTGGGCGTCCCTCGGGCCGCCGGCGCCCGGTCGCGCCCGCGCCATCCAGTTCGTGGCCGCGCGGCGGGGCGAGGGGGCCTCGACCGTGGCCCGGGAACTGGCCGCCTTCGCCGCCCGCCGGGCCGGTCGGACGGTCTGGCTCGTCGACCTCGATCTGTTCAGTTCGCCGCAGCATGCCGCCATCGCCGCCCGCCCGGATCTGTACGGCGAGCTGGGCAAGGCCGTGTCGGCCACGCCGGACGGCGGCGTCTTCTTCACCGTCCAGCCGCCGACGCCGATGCCGGACGGGACGCTCGCGCCGGACTCCCGGTTCCTCGTCGCCCATCAGGTCGGCGGCGACCGCTTCTGGGTCACCCGCTTCCGCGCCGACGCCCTGCGCGGCAAGCAGGCGGTGCACGTCCTGCCCAGCAGCGACTACTGGAACACGCTCAAGCGCCACGCCGACCTGGTCATCGTCGACAGTCCCTCGGCCGACCGCTCGCAGGCGGCCCTGACCGTGGCGCCCTTCATGGACCAGACGGTGCTGGTCGTGTCCGCCGACCAGCCGGACGTCAGCGCCCCGGCCCGGCTGCGTGACGCCATCACCGCCGCCGGCGGCCGGCCGTCGGGCGTGTTCTTCAACCGGGCGCGGGTGGAGGCTCCGGCCTTCCTGCGCAGGATCCTGCCGTGACCTGGGCGGCCGCCCCTTGGGAGGCCGAGCGGACGGCCGCGCACCGCATCGACGTCTGGGACGTGCTGGCTTTCGTCATGCTGGTGATGAGCCTGCTGCTCTACAGCCAGGGCTGGATCCTGCCGATCTTCGGCGCCCGTTTCGACGCCGCCAGCTCCGCCGCCATCCGCAACGCCTACCTGCCGGCCTACGCCGCCGGCGTGGCGATCCTGGCCATGCGGCCGTGGGACTCGGCCATGGCGACCCTGCGCCAGCCGTTTCTGGTCGGCCTGATGGCGGTGACGGCCCTGTCGGTGGTCTGGTCGATCGCGCCGGACGCCACGGTGCGCCGTCTGGTGGCCCTGTTCGCCACCACCCTGACCGGGGTGGTGCTGGCCGTTCGCTTCCGCTGGGCGACCATGGCCGAGATCATGGCCACGGCGCTGGGCCTGCTCGCCGTCGCCTCGTTCGTGGCCGGCCTGGTCTTGCCGTTCGGCAAGATGACCGAGCTGTTCCCCGGCGCCTGGCGCGGCGTGTGGATGGAGAAGAACGCCCTGGGCGGCAACATGGCCATGGCCTTCTCGATCTTCGGGGCCGCCGCCCTGCTGGTCCCGAAACGGGCCTGGCTGTGGTGGTCGCTGGCCGGGCTGGCCCTGGGGCTGGTGCTGCTGTCGACGTCGAAGACCTCGCTGGTCTCGCTGGGCCTGGGCGGGGCGGCGCTGGCCTTCGTCTGGATCTGCCGGCGGGGCGCGGCCTCGGGCGTGGCGGCCACCTGGGCGGCGGTGACCGGCGCGGCGCTGCTGGCCGCCTTCCTGCTGTTCGCCGCCGACGTCTTCCTGGAGCTGCTCGGCAAGGACGCCACCCTGACCGGCCGCACCAAGATCTGGGCCGCCGTCATGCGCCAGATCGAGGAGCGGCCCTGGACCGGCTTCGGCTACTCGGCCGTCTGGGATGACAAGAGCGGCTGGGGCCCGCTGGCCTGGATCACCAAGGACGCCGGCTTCAAGGCCCAGCACGCTCACAACAGCTGGCTGGAGCAATGGCTGGGCATGGGCCTGGCCGGCCTGATCGCCTGGGGCCTGTTCTACGCCCAGACCCTGATCGCCGCCCTGGTGGCGGTGTTCCGCGACAAGGGCGCCTACCTGGCCCTGCCGTTCCTGGTCATCTACTCGCTGGTCAGCCTGACCGAGAGCATCGCCGTCAGCTACAACGACCTGCGCTGGGCGATCTTCGTGGCGCTGGCGGTGAAGCTGGCCTGGGGGGATCGGGAGTAGGGGCTCTGTGCGTCCTTCGACACGCCGCTTCGCGGCTGCTCAGGA
>JAUSPV010000039.1 GCA_030652755.1 Caulobacter sp.
ATCATGAAGCCGGTCTTGGGCACGCCGACCGGCACCGGCGTCTTGCCCGTCGGCGCGATGGCGACGCAGACGCCGAGCGCGAAGACATTCGGGAAGGTCGGGTTACGCTGGTGCTTGTCGACGATGATGAAGCCGCGCGGATTGGTCAGGCCCTCGACGCCGCGAACGGCTTCCACGCCCCGGAAGGCCGGCAGCATCATCGAGAAGGCGAAGGGGATGTCGTGCGTCGCCTTGACCGCGCCGTCATCGGCGATCTCCTCGGCATGCATGACGCCGGCCTCGACCGAGGTCACGCGGGCGTTGGTGATCCACTTGATGTGGCGCTCGCGCATCTCGCTCTCGAGCATGCCCTTGGTGTCGCCGACCCCGTCCAGACCGAGGTGGCCCACATAGGGCTCGGAGGTGACGAAGGTCATTGGAACGCGGTCACGGATCTTCCGGCGACGAAGCTCGGTGTCCAGGATCATTGCGAACTCATAGGCCGGGCCGAAGCAGGACGCGCCCTGCACGGCGCCGACCACGATCGGGCCGGGGTTCTCGACGAAGCGGTCGAAGGCCGCGGCGGCGGTCTCTGCATGATCGACATGGCAGATCGATTGCGTGAAGCCGCCGTGGGGGCCAAGGCCCTCGATCTCGTCAAAGGCCAGTTCAGGACCGGTCGCGATCACCAGGTAGTCGTAGTCCATCGTCGCGCCGTCGGAGAGTTCGATGCGATTGTGCGCCGGGTCCACGCGGCGGGCGCCGAGCCCGGTGAAGGCGATGCCCTTCTTCTTGAACACCGGCGGCAGCTTGACCTCGATGGCTTCGCGCTTGCGCCAGTGAACCGCGACCCAGGGATTGGACGGCACGAAGTGGAAGGTGTCGCCCTGCGAGACGACGCTGACCTCCGCCTGATCGCCGACAGCGGCCCTGATCTCGAAAGCGGCGATCGCGCCGCCGAGACCGGCGCCCAGAATGACAATACGCGGCTTGGCCATGGTCAGCCTCCTCCACACCTCTTGATTGAGGCGCCGTACCGATGAACGCGCCTTGATATGGATCACAACGGCCCGATGTCGCCAGGTGCAGGGTGATCGGCGCTGGTGGCTTGACTTCATATTCATCTTACCGCATATGCGCAACTATGAATTTACAAGACCACGCCCTGAAGGCTTCGGCGGATCAGGCCTGCGACCTCCTGAAGGCGCTCGGCAATCCGCACAGGCTGATGATCGTCTGCTCGCTCCTTGAGCGGGAGCAGTCGGTGGGCGCGCTCGCGCAGACGCTGGGCGTGCGGGAGACCCTTGCCTCACAGCATCTGGGCCTCCTGCGCCGCGACGGCGTCGTGACGGCGCGCCGGGACGGCCAGACGGTCTACTACGGCCTTCAGAGCCACGCCGCCCGGGCCGTGGTCGAAGCGCTTTCGCATCACTTCTGCTCGGTCGACTGACCGGGTGAGCCACAAGAGGAGCACAGCATGTTCGGCGCCCCCAAGACCAAGGACCTGACCCCTCAGCAGGTGCGAGCCCTGCTCGACGCCCACGAAATCCTGCTCATCGATGTCCGTGAGCCGGCCGAGTTCGCCGCCGAACGCATTCACGGCGCCCTGAACTTTCCGCTCTCGACCTTCGATCCCGACGCCCTGCCGCAGGCCGGCGACCGGTTGATGGTCCTCCAGTGCGGATCGGGCAAGCGGTCGGCCATGGCGGTCGAGCAGTGCCGCAAGGCCCGTCACACGATCGACAGCCACCTGGCCGGCGGCATCATGGCCTGGAAGGCTTCCGGGCTGCCGACGGTCACCATCGACAGCGCCACCGGCTCGGTCCGGGACCCCGGTTGATCCTCGCACACTTCTTCTGTCCGCAAGTCCAGGCGACGCGCCATGTCCATGAAAACGCTCCTGATCATCCCGCTGGCCGCGGTCTTTCTGCTCGCCGGATGTGGCGAGTCCGCGCCGGAGAAGCCGGTGGCCAGGGTCGCTCCGGCGACCGGGCGACTGCCCGTCGTTGAACGGACCATCGCCGACCTCAAGCCGGTTCCCGCCACCCTGACCACAAGGGACATGGGCGAGGCGCGGGCGCGGATCACCGGCGTGCTGACCTCGCTGCTGGTCAAGGAAGGCGATGTCGTTCGCAAGGGTCAGCTGATCGCCACGGTAAAGGATGACCGTCTCGCGCTGCTGACCGCCGCCTATGACGCCCAGGTCGCCGCCGCCGCCGCCGACGCCGCCCGCGCCCAGGCCGACCTGACCCGGACCCGGACCCTGTTCGCCCAGGGCATTTACGCCCAGGCCCGCATGGATCAGGTCGAGGCCATCGCAAAGGCGTCCGGCGCCTCGCTGGCCGCGGCAAGGGCGCAGCGCTCGGCCAGCGCCGAGCTCGGCGCCCAGGGCGCGATCCTGGCGCCGGCCGGCGGGCGGGTGCTTGTCGCCGACGTGCCGCCAGGCTCGGTGGTGACGGCGGGGCAGTCCGTGGCGCGCATCACCGCCGGACCCTCCGTGGTGCGGCTGGAGCTGCCAGAAGGCCAGGCGCGAACGCTGAGGCTGGGTGACACCGTCCAAGTGTCGATCGACGGCGCCGCGACGTCCACGACCGGCGTGATCAGCCAGATCTACCCCTCGGTCGTCGCCGGACAGGTCGTCGCCGACGTGACCGCCCAGGGCCTCCCCCAGGACCTCGTCGGGCGCCGCGCCACGGTGATGGTGCGGGTCGGCGAGCGCCAGGCCCTGGTGATTCCGCGCCGCTACATCTCAACCCGCTACGGCGTCGACTATGTGCGCCTCATCCGCACCGACGGCGCCGCCTCGGACACTCCGGTCCAGACCCGGGCCGGTCCGACCGCCGATGACCTGGAGGTCCTGTCCGGCCTGAAGGCCGGCGATGTCCTGTCCCTGCCGGAGGCGGCGCGATGAACCTGGGCCTGTCCGGACGGCTGACCCGCGCGACCATCCGGTCGCCGCTTACCCCCCTGTTCCTGCTGGCCGCCATCGCGGTGGGCTTCCTGGCGCTGATGAGCATTCCGCGCGAGGAAGAGCCGCAGATCAGCGTGCCGATGGTCGACATCATGGTGTCGGCGCCGGGGCTGCGGGCCGCCGACGCCGTCGAGCTGGTCGGCAAGCCGCTTGAGGCCATCGTCAAGAGCGTCGACGAGGTCGAGCACGTCTACACCTTCGCCGACGACGACCAGGTGATGGTCACCGCCCGGTTCAAGGTCGGCGTCGATCCCGACGCCGCCGCCGTTCGCATCCATGAACGCATCCGGGGAAACCTGGACCGGATCCCGGCCGGGATCCCCGAGCCGCTGATCCAGACGCGCGGTATCAATGATGTGCCGAGCCTGGTCCTGACCCTGTCGCCCAAGCCGGGCGCCGCCGGACAGTGGAGCGACCAGGCCCTGTACGAGCTGGCCGGCAAGCTGCGCACCGAGGTCGCCAAGGTCGACAACGTCGGCCTGACCTTCATCGTCGGCGGCCGGCCGCGCGAGATCCGCATCGAACCCGATCCCGCGCGCATGGCCCGCCATGGCGTGTCGCTGGCGGCGCTGATGGACACCGTGCGCCAGGCCAATCGCGCCTTCCCCGCCGGCCAGCTCCGTAACGGCGGCGAGGCCGTACAGGTCACCGCCGGCAAGACCTTCACCGACGCCGGCCAGATCGGCCTGCTCGCCCTGCCCTCCGCCAGCGGCCAGGCCCTGTACGTGCGCGATGTCGCCGACGTGGTCGAGGGCCCCCGCGAGGATCAGGCTCGCTCCTGGCGCTTCGCCCGGCAGGGCGATGACTGGTCCGAGGCGCCGGCCGTCAGCCTGGCCATCGCCAAGCGCAAGGGCGCCAACGCGGTCGTCGTCTCGCACGCGGTCCTCGAACGGGTCGAGGCGCTGAAAGGCTCGCTGCTGCCCGACAGCCTGAGCGTCGACGTCACCCGGGACTATGGCGAGACCGCCAACGAGAAGGCCAACGAGCTGCTGTTCCACCTGGCGCTGGCGACCGTCTCCATCGTCGTGCTCATCGGCTTCGCCATCGGCTGGCGCGAGGCGGCGGTCACCGCCGTGGTCATCCCCACCACCATCCTGCTGACCCTCTTCGCCTCCAACCTGATGGGCTACACCATCAACCGGGTCAGCCTGTTCGCGCTGATCTTCTCGATCGGCATCCTGGTCGACGACG
>JAUSPV010000044.1 GCA_030652755.1 Caulobacter sp.
GGTCAGGTTCACGCCGAACGGCTTGTCGGTCAGATCCTTGGTCCGCTGGATCTCCTTCGCCAGCTCTTCCGGCGTCGGCTGGGTCAGGGCGGTGATGAAGCCCAGCGCCCCGGCGTTGGCCACCGCGGAGACCAGTTCGGCCTTGCCGACCCACTGCATGCCGCCCTGGGCGATGGGATGCTCGACGCCGAACATCTCCGTGAAGCGGGTCTTGATGGCCATGGTTTCTCTCCCGAACGTCTGTTTGGAAGATAGTCAGCCACGTCACCCCACGTCAGGCAAGCGCCGCTTTTTCCGCCTCAGTCGACGGGGTTACGCGTGCGCTCCACGACCTGCGCGAGCCCGGCCAGCACGGCCTTGCGCGCCGCCGGCGGCTGGTCCCCCGCCAGCAGAAGGCGCAGGGCGCCCGCGTGAACCCTGATCGGAGGAAGGTCCAGGGCCCGGCCGCGCCGCTGGCGGTCGGCCAGTTCGCAGAGGCTGAAGGCCGCGGCGCACAGATCTTCGTACCCGAACGGACCGGCGGTGTCGGAAATGCGGGTGGCGAGGAAATAGACACGCTCCAGCCACGCGGGAAGATCCTCGGTCGCCGGCGGCGCCGCGACCACCGCGTCCAGCTCATCCAGCGCCGCCGCGACGACGGTCATGGCCTCGGCCCGGAACTCCTCGGTCTGAACGGCCGCTTCCGCCAGCGCCTTGCTCACCGTGACGCCGCCCGGCTGGTTGACCAGTTTCGACAGGCGCGAGCGCCGCATGACCCAGTTGACGCTCATGTGGCCGTGCCCCCTTCGGCGGACAGATTGAGTTTGCCCCGGCTCAGCGGGTCGCCGCGCCGCTCGGCCACGCCCTCCGGCGGTCCGAGCTCGCGGAAGCGCCGGTCGGGGCCGGCGTAGGTCGACGTCTCCAGCATGCCGCGCAGATCCTTTGCGACCCAGAGGATGCGGTCCAGCAACAGGGTGGCGGTCAGCGGCCGGGCGACGATGAAGTTGGCGCCGCAGTCTCGCGCCTTGGCGACCTTCGAGGCCGGGGTGTGACCGGCGATCATCAGCACCGGCGTCCAGGCGTTATCGACGCCCGACCGCCGCAGCCAGTTGACCAGGTCGTAACCGTCCTTGCCCGGCATCTCGGCGTCGACGATCAGCAGGTCGACCGGATGGCTCTTGAGCAGGGCCGAGGCGTCGTCGGCCGAACCGCATTGATGGCGGGTGACCACGCCGAAGCCGAGCAGGGTCTGGGCCGTCAGGCGCAGCGAGAACGGCTCGTCGTCCACGACCATGACCGTGGCCTTGGACAGGTTGAAGACGGTGTTCGGATTGAGATTGGGCGCCCCCGCGCCCTTGCGCTCAACCGGTTCGGTCCTGTCCGACACGCCACAACTCCTGCCCCGTGCGCAGGCTATCGGAGAGGGAGTTAAAGCAACCGTTAAGGTTGATCGCCTGCGTCATTCTGGCGCCTGGCGTGCGGGATCGGTGAGTTCGGTGACAGTTTGCGAATTGCAGCTCCGTCGGGGTCCCGGCTGTCGACAATTCGCAAACTGTCACCGAACTCAGGACAGTCCCTGGCGGCCGATGGCGTAGTAGCGGTCGGCCCGCTGGCGCAGCAGCTGGTCGGCCGTAAGTTCCGACAGCGCCTTCAGCTCTTCCTCGATGGCGTCGCCGACGGCCTGGACGCAGGCGCCGGGATCGGAGTGGGCGCCGCCGGGCGGCTCCTCGATGATGCGATCGACCACGCCGGTCTTGATCAGGTCCTGGGCGGTGATGTGCATCTGCTCGGCCGCGTCCTTGGCCCGGGCGCCGTCGCGCCACAGGATGGAGGCCGCGCCCTCGGGGCTGATCACCGAATAGATGCCGTGCTCGAGGATCAGCACCTTGTTGCCGGCGGCGATGCCGATGGCGCCGCCGCTCATGCCCTCGCCGGTCACCGTGGCGACCATCGGCACCTTCAGGGTCAGGCAGCGCTCGGTGCCGCGGGCGATGGCCTCGGCCTGGCCGCGCTCCTCGGCGCCCAGGCCCGGATAGGCGCCGGCGGTGTCGACGAAGGTCAGGACCGGCAGGTTGAACTGCTCGGCCATGTCCATCAGGCGCACGGCCTTGCGGTAGCCCTCGGGCCGGGCCATGCCGAAGTTGTGCTTCAGCCGGGTGGTGGTGTCGTGGCCCTTTTCCTGGCCGATCACCATCACCGGCATGCCCCGAAAGCGGCCAAGGCCGCCCATGATCGCCTGGTCGTCGGCGAACTTGCGGTCGCCGCGCAGCTCGACGAACTCGTCGATCAGGCCCTCGAGGTAGTCGACGAAGTGCGGCCGCTCGGGATGGCGCGCCACCTGGGCCTTCTGCCAGGGCGTCAGGGCGGCGTAGGACTCGCGGCGCAACTGCCCAAGGCGCGTGCGCAGGGCGTCTATCTCGCTGTCGAACGATCCGGCCCCGGCGGTGTCGGAGAGCCGCGACAGCTCCTCGATCTTGCCTTCCAGCTCGGCGATGGGCCGTTCGAACTCGAGATAATGCTGGACCATGAATCGCCTGACGGGGCCGCCCCTGAAAGGTCGCGAACCTAAAGCGAGGGCGTTGGCGGAGCAAGCACGGCTAGCCAAGCCCCCGGCCGCTGTGTCAAACATCTGTTTGAACGATAACGCAGGGGAAGCGAACCATGGCCAGTCTCGAAGGCAAGACAGCGATCATCACAGGCGCGGCCAGCGGCATCGGCCGGGCGGCGGCCAAACTGTTCAGCGCGGCGGGCGCGACGGTCGTGCTGGCCGACGTCTCCGACAAGGTGAACGAGACGCTGGAGATGGTCACCGCCGCCGGCGGCCGGGGCGTGGCCATCGTCGGCGACGTCGCCACCCCCGAGGTGATCAACAAGGCCATCGAGGCGGCCGAGATGCTGGGCGGGGTCGATGTCATGTTCGCCAACGCCGGCGTGTCCGGCGGCCTGCCCGGCCTGTTCGAGCTGACGGCCGAGCACTGGAACGAGGTGCTGCGCATCAACACCGTCGGCGTCTTCCTGGCCGTCCAGGCCGCCGCCCGCCTGATGGTGGCCAACGGCAAGGGCTCGATCATCTGCACCGCCAGCGTCGCCGGCATCCGCTCGGGCGCGGGCGGCATGCCCTACAGCGCCTCAAAGGCCGGGGTGATCAGCATCGTCCAGACCGCCGCCAACCAGCTGGCTGGCACCGGCGTGCGCATCAACGCCGTCTGCCCGGGCCTGACCGAGACCGGCATGACCCAGTACGTCTTCGACCGCGCCCGCGAGCGCGGCACCGAGGGCAAGATCGGCCAGCTCAACCCCCTGCGCCGGGGCGCCGTGCCGGAAGAGATCGCCCAGGTGGCGCTGTTCCTGGCGTCGGACGAGGCCAGCTACGTCAACGGCCAGGCCATCGCGGTCGATGGGGGGCTGTCGAGCTCGCACCCGGTGGTGCCGGGGAAGATGGCGTAGGCAGCGGGTGGTCACCGTTCAGCACCGGTGACGCCCGGAGGACGGCAATCACCCTCCCCCGTCATCCTCGCGCTTGTCGCGAGGATCCACGAACACGGACTTGGCACGAGGGGCGGGGGCGGCGCCGCGCCCCTTTGATCGCCATCACCACGCATGGGTCGTCGGAACAAGTCCGACGATGAC
>JAUSPV010000047.1 GCA_030652755.1 Caulobacter sp.
GCGGCGACGGCCTCGGGCTACAACGGCAAGGTCATGGGCGCCATCGGCAACGCGCTGTTCGCAGTCGAACGCGGCGGCCGGGACGGGACCGGATATCCGATCCTCTCCGTCGCCTGCGGAATCGTCGGCAAGGACGGCATCGAGCCGGACGTCTGGTACGCAGCCAAGGACGGTAAGCTGGTGAGGGTCGAGCAATGACCGCAGCCCGCGTGATCTATTCCGCCCCGCCAGCCGCATCCGTCCCCGGTCCAGAGCCCGTTGGCTCCGACCGCGTCGAGATCGGCGACACCGCGCGCCTTCGCTTCGACGAGGTCCGTGGCCGTGTCGCCCGGATCTCCTCGACCATGCTGTCGCGAACCGCCACCCGCGCCGCTGTCGAACAGGCCGACGCCATGCTGGCCGAGATCGAACAGCAGGCCAAGGCGGCGCGGATCGCTCTGGCGAGGGGGCGGTGATGACCCTCGCCCTCGGAACCCGCGCACGGCTCGCCCTTGGCCCCATCACGTTCTGGAACCCGCACCGCAAGCTGAAGGTGCTCAAGGCTCTGGACGCTGCCGACGCCGACGGACGCACGGCCCTCATGGCCGAACACGGCCTGACCGATGACGAGGTCACGCACTGGCGCGCGGCATTCGATCGCCACGGCATCACCGGGCTTGCCACCCGCAGACAGGAGAACCGACGTTGACCGAAGCTCCCACCCCGAACCCCATCGACCTGCACGTCGGCGGCAGGATCCGCGCCCGCCGGAAGATCATCGGCGTCAGCCAGAGCACGCTCGCCGACAGCCTGGGGCTGACCTTCCAGCAGGTGCAGAAGTACGAGCGCGGCGCCAACCGGGTCAGCGCCAGCAAGCTGTACGAGATCGCCCGCAAGCTGCAGGTCGGCATCGCCTTCTTCTTCGAGGGCCTGGCCGATCCCATGTCGGCCGAGGCGTCCGACATCGACGTCGACGGCCTGGGCGAGGTCCACGCCTACCTGATGACGGCGGAGGGCATCGATCTCGCCCGGTCGCTCCCGAAGGTCCCGCGTCGCCAGCGTGCCCGGCTGCTCGCCCTGATCCGCGAGTTGGCCGGCGAGGATGACGAAGCCGAGGAGGCCCGCGGCGGCCTGCGGGTGGCGGCGTGAGCGAGTCCCGCATCACCGAGATCACGGTCCAACTTCATCAGCAGACCGAGCGCGCGATCCTCGTCAGCGATGACGGCGATGTCGAGAAGGCGTGCTGGCTGCCGAAGTCGCAGATCGAGTTCGCCGAGAAGGCGGGCGGTGTGATCGAGGTCACCCTGCCCGAATGGCTGGCGACCGAGCGAGGCCTGGTCTGATGCTCGACCTCACCGAACGCCAGCACGACCTGCTCACGCGCATCAGCCGCGCCGGCGCCGCCGGTCACGCGCTGCAACAGGGCGAGGTCGCCGACGCCTGCCGCATGGGTTCGGCCGGGCTCTGCACCGTCGATCGCAGCCGGGCCGTGATCACCGAGAAGGGACGGGGCTTTCTCCTGCGCGTGGTCGCGTGAGCCGCTTCAGGGTCAAGCCGCACACCGAGCCGAGGAAGCCTCGCACGCAGGCGCAGGAGGCCGCGACCGACCGGGCGTTCCGCATCTTTCGGCTGCGCGGGCTCTACTACCAGGCGCTGCTGCTGACCGGTGAACGCCGCGAACAGGCGCAGGCGGCCGTCGACGCCGAGCTGCGGCTCCTGGGCGCCAAGACGCACGCCGAGCATGCCGCCGAAGTCGCCGAGCACTTGGCCGCCGAGCCCCACCCTGACGACTTCGCGGAGTTGCCCTTCTGATGACCCTCCCCGTCACCCCCTGGAACGGCGAGCCGATCAGCGCCGACGGCGTCTATGACCTTACGATGGACGCCTACCACGGCCAGCCGTGCGAGGGCCCGTCGATCAGCAGCAGCGGCCTGCGGACGATCTGGGAGCAATCCCCCGCGCACTACTGGATCGACAGCAGCCTCAACCCGAACCGTGCTGTCGACGACGACGAGCGGCCGCACTTCAGCCTCGGCCGGGCCGCGCATCACCTCCTGTTTCTCGGCCGCAAGGGCTTCGACCAGGAGTTCGCGACACGGCCAGCGAAGTGGAAGGACTGGCGGACCGCCGAGGCCAAGGAGTGGAGAGCCGAGCAGATCAAGGCCGGGATGACGATCATCACCGACCACGAGCTCGAGCTGATCGCCGGCATGGCCCGCAGCCTGGCCGAACACCCGATGGTCAAGTCCGGCATCCTCGACGGCGACGTCGAGCGCTCGCTGATCTGGAAGGACCCCCTCACCGGCGTCTGGCTCAAGAGCCGACCGGACAACATCACCACCGACGGCGGCGACTACTCCGACCTGAAGACGACTGTCAGCGTCTCCGACCACGCCCTCCAGCGGACCATCGCCGACTTCCACTACCAGATGCAGGGCGCCCTGGTCGGCGAGGCCTCGCGTACCGTCCTGGGCGTCGAGATGCAGAGCTTCACGCTCGTGTTCGTCGAGAAGGCGCCGCCGCACTGTGTGCGGGTCATCACCTTGAGTGATGAGGACCTGCGCCGGGGCGCCCAGCAGGTCCGGGCCGCGGCCGACATCTTCGCCCGCTGTGTTGCGACGGGCCGCTGGCACGGGCCCGGCGGCGACCAGACCGACGCCGCCACCCTGCCGATCGACACCTTCAAGGCCAAGCGCATCGACGAGCGCCTGGAGATCCTTAAGGCGACGGACCCCTTCCTTCAAGCCGCCGAGTGAGAACATGACCGCCAGCAACATCGCCACCATCGACCCCAAGCCCGCGCGGCGCTCCGTCGTCGCGGAGGTCGCCCACCGCTACGGTATGGAAGCCGACGCGTTCGAGGCCACCCTGCGCAAGACCGTGGTGAAGGGCGACGTCAGCCGCGAGGAGTTCGCGGCCTTGATGGTTGTCGCCAACCAGTACGGGCTGAACCCGCTGACCAAGGAGTTCTACGCCTTCCCGGCGAAGGGCGGCGGGATTCAGCCCATCGTCAGCATCGACGGCTGGTCTCGGATCATCAACGACCACCCGGCCTTCGACGGCATGGAGTTCGAGGACATCCGCGAGGGCGCCGAGCTTCTGGCCATCACATGCCGGATGCACCGCAAGGACCGCAGCCGCCCGATCGAAGCGACCGAGTACATGGTCGAGTGCAAGCGCGGAACCGACGTCTGGAAGCAGTGGCCTCGCCGGATGCTTCGCCACAAGGCGATGATCCAGTGCGCTCGCTACGCCTTCGGCTTCGGCGGCATCGTCGACCAGGACGAGTACGAGCGCATGATCGACGTGACGCCGGCGGCTGCGACCCGGCCGGACGTCCGCGAGCGGCTGGAAGCGCGCGGCGAGACCCGAGAGGGCTTCAACGCCGCCCGCGCGACCGAGGTCGTCGACCAGATCACCGGCGAGATCACCGACGCTGTCGTCGAGCCCGTCGACCCGCCCGCCGACGACGACCTCCCCATCCGCGACGACACCGCCGACGACTTCCCGGGCGACACGCCGAGCACGGCCGATCCGCTGACCGCCCTGCGCACCGGCGCCGAACTGCTCGCAGACCAGGCCGAGCAGGATCCGGACTTCGACCCCATCGACTGGGCCGCGTCGTTCACGCGTGGGCTGGACCAGCTGCCGACGGTCGAGGAAGTCGCCGGCGCGTGGAAGGAGGCCCAGAAGTCCGGCCGCGTCCGCACGCTCAAGGCCCGCAACGAGGGCATGGCGAAGGCGCTGGCCGAAGCCGTCAACGCCCGGGTCGCGGCGATCAACGGGACGGGTGAGTGATGGCCGATGTCACTTCGATCAGTTGGACCGACCACACCTTCGCGCCGTGGTTCGGCTGCACCAAGGTCAGCCCGGCCTGCGACGGCTGCTACGCAGAGCACCTGACGGCGACCCGGTTCGGCAAGGCCAAATGGGGACCGCATGCCGAGCGGGTTCGGTCGGCTGCCTCGACATGGAAGAAGCCGCTGACGTGGAACCGGGCGGCGGCGCGAGACGGAACCTCGTCCTTCGTCTTCTGCAGCCACCTGTCCGACGTGTTCGACAACCAGGTCCCGCCCGAGTGGAGGGCCGAGCTGTTCGACCTGATCAGGATCACGCCGAACCTGACCTGGCTGCTGCTGACCAAGCGGCCGCAGAACATCGTCAAGCTCTTCGCGCAGAGCCTCGCCCGGCCGGCTGACGATCCGGACCTTCGGAACCACTGGCCCCGCAACGCCGCCGTCGGCTGCACGGTCGTCACCCAGGCCGAGGCGGACCGCGACGTTCCGATCCTGCTCAAGTCCAAGCTGCAGATCTCGCCGGCCTTCGCCTTCGTGAGCATGGAGCCCCTCCTTGAAGCGGTGGGCCTGACGCGGGTCTGCCTCCGCCCGAGGGTCGCGGGCTCGCCTCGGGCCGGCATCCACCTCAACAGCCTGACCGGTCGCTACTTCGAGAGCGGGGTTCCATATCATGGCGACTGGGACATCAACGGCCCGGCGCCGACCGGCCCTGGCCTCGCCCTCGACTGGGTCATCACCGGCGGGGAGACCGACCAGGGCAAGCACATGGCCCGGCCGTCGCACCCCGACTGGTTCCGCAGCCTCCGCGACCAGTGCGCCGCCGCCGGCGTCGCCTATCACCACAAGCAGAACGGCGAGTGGGCGCCGGTCGCCATCGTCGATCCGGACGGCATCGTTCGCGGCGACGACATCATGATCTGGCCGAACGGCCACATCGGCGGCGGAACCCATCATCAGCACGGCGGCTACGGCTCACTCCAGCGCAAGGTCGGCGTCGGCCGAGCGGGGCGCGAGCTCGACGGCGTGATCCATGACGCTCGACCAGCCACCCAGGGAGCCGCCTGATGGCCGAACACATCATCCGCGTCATCGACTTCGAGACCACGGGCATGGAGCCGCCACACGAGGTCTGCGAGGTCGGGTACTGCGATCTCATCAAGACCGCCGACGGCTGGGCGGTCGATCCGCCGGTCTCTTGGCTCTGCGGTGTCCGGTCGATCCCGCCGGAAGTCCGCGCGATCCACCACATCACCATGGCCGAGGTCGCTGGCCTGGAGCCGTTCGATCCGGCGGCGTTCTTCGGGGAGGAAGGGGGCGCGGCTGCGGCAGTGATCGCCGCCCACAACATGGAGTTCGAGGCGAAGTTCCTCGGCGCCCATGCCGTGCCAACCCTCTGCACCTACAAGGCCGCCCTGCGCGTCTGGCCGGAAGCGCCCGGTCATTCCAACGGTGTCCTGCGGTACTGGCTCGAAGATCAGGGCCTGCTTTCGCTGGACCACCACACGGCCATGCCGCCGCACCGGGCCGGGCCTGACGCCTACGTCACCGCGCACATCCTCAAGGCGCTCCTGACCCGCGCCACGGCCCGCGAGATGGTCGGGTGGACCCGGGAGCCCCGGCTTCTGCCGA
This sequence comes from Caulobacter sp., assembly GCA_030652755.1. Classification (GTDB taxonomy): domain Bacteria; phylum Pseudomonadota; class Alphaproteobacteria; order Caulobacterales; family Caulobacteraceae; genus Caulobacter. Next base: position 5,406 of record JAUSPV010000047.1, read on the forward strand.
CCTGCCCTATCGGCAAGTTCCGAGGCAAGCCGTGGTCCGAAGTCGAGGCGGGCTTCCTGAACTGGATGCTCGGCCAGCCGACGATGGAGGCAGACCTGAAGTGGAACGCCCAGCGCGAGCTTGATCGGAGGGCTGCATGATGCGCGAGCGCGGCGCGACAATCAGCCTGCGCGTCCGGCCCGACCTCAAGGATCGGCTGGACGCTGCATCGGCGGCACACCCATACAGGCCCAGCCTGACGGCCATCCTTGAGCGCGGCGCTGAACTGGCGCTCGTCGAGATGGCCGAACAGTTGGCCGCCATGCGCGACACGAAGGGCCCCGCCTGATGCAGCCCGCCGCCACCATCTACTACCGCGCCAGGCACGTCCCCGGCGCCATCGACCTGGGCGCTGACCAGACCGAGCCGCTCCGCCCGTACGGCCGCTGGTCCCGGATCCTGGACGCCCTTGTCGACGGCCCGGCGCGGCTTCGGGATATCCACCATGCTGTCCGAAAGCCCGACAGCCCTCATAGCGGCCGCGTCGAGAAGCACATGACGGTCCGGGCGCTGTTCGCGATGGTCCAGCGCGGGCTGGTCCGCCACTGCGACATAGGCTTCGAGCTGACGGCCGCCGGCGTGGCTGCGCAATCGGCGCTTGGCCAGGAGCGGGCGGCATGACGCGGCCCCGCATCCTGGACCTCTACTGCGGAGCCGGCCTTGTCGCCGATGGCCTAAAGGCCGCCGGCTTCGACCCGACCGGCGTCGATTACGTCGCCCAGCCCCGCTACCCCGGTCCCTTCCTGCTCCACGATGCCCTGACCCTCGACGAGCGCCTGCTCGACAGCTTCCCCTTCATCTGGGCCTCGCCGCCCTGCCTGAAGGACACGGTTCTTAGCCGGTCGGCCCGGCGTGAGCAGGAGGCGCACGGCACGAAGCTGACCAGCCATCCCGACCTGATCACCCCGACCAGAGCGATGCTGCAGCGTTGGGCCGAGCGCACGGGCGGACGGTGGGTGATCGAGAACGTCTTCGGCGCCCCGCTGATCGACCCGGTGGTGCTGAGCGGCTTCATGTTCGACCTCGGCGCCAACTACGAGGGGCAGCGCTTCCACCTGGAGCGCAAGCGGAAGTTCGAGACGAACTGGCTGCTCCCGATCCCGGCCTTCACGCGCAAGAAGCCGGTAATCGGCGTCTACGGTGGCCACGCCCGCTGTCGGGCGGCCAGCGCCGGCGGACGCGGAACCGCCGACTTCATCGGCGTCGAGGACAAGACCGCCCTTATGCGCGAGGCCATGGGTGTCGACCGTTACGTCACTGGCGCCGAGGTCAGCCAAGGCATTCCGCCGGCCTACGCTCGGTACGTCGGCGTGCAGCTGATGTCGCACCTGCGGGAAAGGGCTGCGGCATGATCCCTCGCCCCCTCACCGCCGCCAGCTACCGGTTCGCCGCCGCCGCCCATCGTCGCGAGGCTGCGATCCGCCGGGAGTCGCCGCTGATCTTCCAGCGGGACTTCGCCGAGGTCCTCGAAGGCTGGGCCGACAACGCCGACGCCCGGGCCGATGAGCTCGAGGCCGCCGCTCAACCTGACCTGTTCCGAGGTGCCGCATGAAAGCTCGTCCCATCCTGTTCTCCGCCCCCATGGTCCGCGCCCTGCTGGCGGGGACGAAGACGCAGACTCGGCGGGTGGTGAAGCCTCAGCCCGACAGCGTCAAAGCCCTCGGTCGGGACGACGCGCTCGTGCCTTACAGGGTGGCCGCGCCCCCCGCCGACATGCCGAGCGCAAGGATGGAGGTGCCGATCCTCTGCCCCTACGGCCAGCCCGGCGATCTGCTGTACGTCCGCGAAACGTGGGCGGCCGACGGTCAAGGGGGCGTGCGGTACTACGCCACCGACGACGTGCACGATCTGCGCCGAAAGCGCGTCAGCATCCACATGCCCCGCTGGGCCTCCCGCCTGACGCTGGAGATCACCGACGTCCGGGTGGAGCGGTTGCAGGACATCAGCGAGGCGGATGCGCTGGCCGAGGGCATTCAGCGTTGGCCAGACGGGCGCTTCGCTGGAGATGACCACGATCCCGATCCCAACCGCCTCGCCGCCACTTCGGCAGTCGGAGCCTACTCGCTGCTCTGGACCCACATCAACGGCCCCGGCTCATGGGACGCCAACCCGTTTGTCTGGGCCGTGTCCTTCCGCGTCCACCGGACGAATGTCGACCAGGTGCTGACCCACCTCGGGGCGGCGGCATGACGGTGGCTGAGCGCACTCCCTGCAGCGTCCCGTTCTGTCGCCGATCCGTCGCTGGTCGATGGGCTGGCTATCTCTGCGGCGATCACTGGCGGCTGGTCGACAGGGACCTGAAGCGCCTGCGCACCAGGCTCCGCCGTCGATTCATGAAGCGCGGCGAGGTGCTGACCATCAAGGGCGGATGGCGCTGCCTGACTGACCGCGCCGCCCGCGCCGAAGCCGGCATCTGGCGTCGGATGGTTCGGCAAGCCATCGAGCGAGCAACCGGGGTCTCCGCATGAAGGCCCTCCGCTTCACCCTGATCCTGGCGCTCTCCGCCCTTGCCTGCGGGATGGCCGTGGGCGTCCTGATCTTCGCGCCGGCCCAGCCGCGCCTCACTTCAACCGACGAAGGACACCGCGGATGACCACCGCCTTCCCCCTCTCCTGGCCCGACACCATGCCGCGCACCCAACGTCGCGAGGCCGGGAAGTTCACGGCCACCCTGGCGGCGGCACTGGACAACGTCGAGACCAGCCTGCGCCGGTTCGGTGCGGACAGCGGCAAGCCGGTGACCAACATCGTGCTCTCGTCGAACGTGTCCCTCGGCGTGAACAAGCCCGATGATCCCGGCATCGCCGCCTGGTTCACATGGGAAGGCCAGCAGCTCTGCATCGCCGTCGACCGCTACCAGACGCCGGCGGCCAACCTGCAGGCCATCCACCACATCCTGGAGGCTCGCCGCGTCGAGCTGCGCCACGGCACGCTGAACCTGGTCCGGGCGACCTTCCAGGGGTTCAAGGCCCTGCCGGCGCCGCCGGGCTCGCACTGGACCGAGATCCTGAACCTGCCGATCACGGCGACGGCCGACCAGATCAAGGCCAAGCACCGGGAGCTCGCCAAGACCGCCCATCCGGATCAGGGCGGCTCTCAGGAACAGATGGCCCGGCTGACCGACGCTCGTGACCGCGGGCTGAAGCAGGTGGCGGGATGACCGAGTCTGTCGACCACACAGCCCGTCTTCGCCGCATGAGAGACAATCTGAAGGGCGCGCCGGGCATTGAACTTCGCAAGGACCGCCGGGCGCTGGCGTGGGCGCTGGACAAGCTCGCGCGTGCCAGATCGGACGCGCTGACCGAGGCCGCCGACTATGCGGCCTTCTATGCCGAGGAGCGGATGCGCCTCTGCAGCGACACCATCATGCTTGATCCCGTCTTCTCGGGTGGCGAGATCACTCCGGACAGCCTCGCCAAGTCCCGCGAGCTCCAAGTCGACGGCACGATCAACTCGGCCAGCTATCACGCGGCCACGCACATCGCCGAGCACCTGCGGAAGCTGGCGGAGGGTGTCGGCTGATGCTCGACCAGGCCCTCGCCTGCACATCTCCTGACCGTCTGCCCCTGCGCATGACGGCCCAGGAGGTGTGCGCGCTCGGCCGGTTCTCCATGAACACCCTCGCCCGGAAGCGGAAGGCGGACCCCAATTGGCTGCCGCCGTCCACAGTCCAGGGCGGACGATCCACAATTTTCGACCGGCCAGCCGTTCTCAAGGCGCTCGGCCTCACCACGGATGGAGCGCCCCATGCCCCGGCGGGCGACGAATGGACATTTGACCCCGATGCCTTCCGTGCTGCTCGATCTCGGCCGGTACGTGACCGTGCGGCCGCGCAAGGACGGGACCGCGCGGGTGCTGTTCGAGGTTCCGGCCCGGCTCCGGCCCTCCGGCTGGTCACCGGCGATTCCGCTTCCGATCGGCGGTGAGCGCCGCGGCGACCTGACCGACGCGGACGAGGTGTCGAGGATCCAGGCCGACGCAATCACGATGCTGGCGAAGCTTAGGGCCGCTCGGCTCGGTCGCGAGGTCGAGAGCCCGGCCCGCTCAATGCCGGTGCTGATCCGATCCTGGCAGTCCACCCAGCGGTTCAAGGACAAGAAGCCCAAGACGCAGAAGGGCTACGAGTACCACGCGGGCATTATCAGCGATTGGTCCGCTAGCATCGGCCACCCGCCGGTCGAGCGCCTGAAGCTGGAGAGGATCGAGGAGTTCCTCGCCTTCTACGACGACCGCCCGACGACGCGCCGGCACCTGAAGATCGTCCTGAGCATGCTCATGGACCGCGCCATCCAACTCGAATGGAGGACCTCAAACCCGCTGGCCACGATCAAGATGGGGGCGCCAAAGTCGAGCGTCACGATCTGGGAGCGGACAGACGTCGATACGCAGGTCGCCCGCGCTCGCGAAGCCGGCCAGCCCTCGGTCGCCGCGATCATCCTCACCGAGTGGGAGATCGGCCAGCGGATCACCGACGTGCGGCGATTTCGGCACGGCGCCGACTACGCCGGCGGCGCCTTCCGCTTCTGGCAGGACAAGACCAACAGCTGGGTCACCATCCCGGTCAGCACGGAGCTCCAAGCGCTCATCGAGGAGGTGCGCGATCCGGACAGCCTCTACCTGTTCACCGACGCGGCGACCGGCAAGCCGTGGGACGAACAGCGCTTGGGCCACGTCTTTCAGGACATCCGGGGCGAAGGCTGCGCACTTCAGCTTCGCGCCCTGCGCCACAGCTGCGTCGTCCAACTCGCGCGGAGCGGCGTTGACATCCCCGGCATCTGCAGCATCACCGGCCACTCGCCCACGGCGGCGACCAACATCCTCAAGCTCTACCTGCCCCGCGACAATGTCCTGGCCTGGCAGGCGCAGACGAAACGGGGCCTGATCAAGAAGGTTCGGCGAACGAAAGTCTGACGGTCATCCGACCGCGAGTCTGACGGTCTGGCTGCTCGGCCGAAGCCCGGCGCTCGCAACGCCAAGCGCCGTCTCGTTTTCGATTGGTAGGCCGGGTGGGGGTCGAACCCACGACCATTCGATTAAAAGTCGAATGCTCTACCACTGAGCTACCGGCCCGCTCGCGAAGCAGCGGCTGTGCCGGTTCGAAGCGGCGCGGACCATAGTGGCGGCGGTCCGGCGCGGCAACCCGCCGTAATGGCTTTCCGCTGCGTCCGGCGCATGATTATGCTGTCGCCATGCGTACACTTCTCACTGCCCTCGCCTGCCTGTCGCTCACGGCCTGCGCCAGCCTCGGCAGTTCGCCGCCTCCGGGACGCGTCCAGACCACCGATCAGGTCAACCGCGGAAGTGTCACCGGCGCCGTCAGCGCGCCGGCCCGCGACCTGAACATGCTGCGAACCAAGATCCCGCAGGTGTTGCTCGATGCGCTGGAGGATCCTTACAGGCGGCCCAACCCGGCGACCTGCACCGAGATCATCGCCCAGGTGCGACCGCTGTACGAGGCGCTCGGCGCCGACATTGACGACCCCGCCTCCGGAGGTGATGAGCGCGACCTGATCGACAAGGGCCGCGACGCCGCAGGGGAGACGGCGCTGGGGTTCGTCGCCGGGGCCGCGCAGGACCTGATCCCGCTGCGCAGCTGGGTGCGGCGGCTGTCGGGCGCCGAGCAGCACGACCGACTGGTGCGGGCGGCGATCACCGCCGGCGGCATTCGCCGCGGCTACCTCAAGGGTCTGGGCGAATCGCGCGGCTGCAACCCGCCGGCCACGCCCAGCCACCTGAAGTCCAGCCTGCCACAGGAACCGCCCCGCAAGGGACCTAGGTATCCGGTCAAGTAAGAGGCCGCTACGCTTCGCGAAGCAGGCGCCTACTTCACATGCCGCGCCCGGAACTCCCGCCGGAACGCCTCGAACGTCCCCGCTGAAATGGCGGCGCGCATGGCGGCGGTCAGGGCCTGGAAGAAGGCGATGTTGTGCCAGGACAACAGCACCTGGCCGAGGATTTCGTCCGACCGCACCAGATGGTGCAGATAGGCCTTCGAATAGTCCCGGCTGGCCGGACAGTCGCTGTCCTCGTCCAGCGGCGTGTCGTCGTCGGCGAAGCGGGCGTTCTTCATGTTGATCGCCCCGTCCCAGGTCCAGGCCTGGCCGTGCCGGCCCGAACGGGTCGGCAGCACGCAGTCGAACATGTCCACGCCGCGCGCCACCGCCTCGACCAGGTCGATCGGCTTGCCGACGCCCATCAGGTAGCGCGGGCGGTCGGCCGGCAGCATGGCCGGGGCGTAGTCGAGCACCGCGCACATGCCCTCATGCCCCTCGCCCACCGCCAGCCCGCCGATGGCGTAGCCGTCGAAACCGGTCTCGATCAGCCGCTCCGACGATTCCCGGCGCAGATTTTCGAAGGTCGAGCCCTGCTGGATGCCGAACAGGGCCTGGGCGTCGCGGGCCCCGAACGCCGCCTTGGACCGCGCGCCCCAGCGGGCGGAGAGCTCCATCCCCTGCCGCGCCCGCGCCTCCTCGGCCGGCCAGGCGACGCATTCGTCCAGCTGCATGACGATGTCGCTGCCCAGCAGGTCAGCCTGGATCTCCATCGAGCGCTCCGGCGTCAGCACATGTTTTGAACCGTCCAGGTGGCTGGCGAAGGTCACGGCCTCCTCGGTCACCTTGCTGATCCCCGACAGGCTCATGACCTGAAAACCGCCGCTGTCGGTGAGGATGGGCCTCTCCCAGCGCATGAACCGGTGCAGGCCGCCCAGCCGCTGCACGCGCTCGGCCGTGGGCCGCAGCATCAGGTGGTAGGTGTTGCCCAGGATGATGTCGGCGCCGGTCGCCCTCACCTGGTCGACGGTCAGGGCCTTGACGGTGCCCGCGGTGCCGACCGGCATGAAGGCCGGCGTGCGGATGTCTCCGCGTGGGGTGCGCAGGACGCCCGTGCGGGCGGCGCCGTCGGTGGCGGAGATGTTGAAGGGGAAAGCGGCCATCAGGGCGCGCGGAATAGCAGGCTTGAATCCCCGTAGGAATAGAAGCGGTAGCCGGTAGCGATGGCGTGGTCGTAGGCCTCGCGCATCACAGTCTGGCCGGCGAAGGCGCTGACCAGCATGAACAGCGTCGATTTGGGCAGGTGGAAATTGGTCATCAGCACGTCGGCCGCCCGGAAGCGGTAGCCCGGGGTGATGAAGATCGCCGTCTCGTCCGCCCAGGGCGCGATCACGCCGTCCTCGCCCGTGGCGCTCTCCAGAAGCCGCAGCGAGGTGGTGCCGACGCAGACGATGCGGCCGCCCGCCGCTCGCACGGCGTTCAGCGCGGCGGCCGTGGCGGCGCTGACCTCGCCGTACTCGGGATGCATGCGGTGGTCGGCGACGTCATCAACCTTTACCGGCAGGAAGGTGCCGGCTCCGACATGCAGCGTCACGAAATGCTGCGAAACGCCCGCGGCAGCCAGTCGCGCCAGCAGATCGGGGGTGAAATGAAGTCCCGCCGTGGGGGCCGCCACCGAGCCGTCCTCGCGCGCATAGACGGTCTGGTAGTCGGTGCGGTCCTGATCGTCCTCGCCCCGCTTGGCGGCGATGTAGGGCGGCAGCGGCATGTGCCCCCGCGTGTTGATCGCCAGGTCGAGGTCGGGCCCGGACAGGTCGAAGGCCAGCACCACCTCGCCGCCCTCGCCCTTTTCCACCACCGTGGCGTCCAGCAGCGCGCCCTCGCAGCCGCGATCGCTCGCGGCGCCAAAGCGGATCCGGTCGCCGGCCTTCAGCCGCTTGCCCGGCCGCATGAAGGCGCTCCAACGGTCCGGCGACAGACGCTTGTGCAGCGTCGCCTCGACCGCCACCGGCGAGCCGTCGCCGCCACCCTCGCCGCGGCCCTCCCGCAGGCCGTCCAGCCGGGCCGAGATCACGCGGGTGTCGTTGAAGACCAGGGCATCGCCCGCCCGCAGCATTGAGGGCAGGTCGCCGACCGTCAGGTCCTGGCGTCCCTCGCCTGGCCGGATGACAAGCAGCCGGGCGCTCTCGCGCGGGCTGGCCGGCCGCAGCGCGATGAGATTCTCGGGGAGATCGAAGTCGAAGTCAGACAGACGCATGGGCGGGCGAACCGCCACGTCCGCGCGCCTTCGTCAAGCGCGCGATGGACAACGCCGGCCGCGATACACACATTGACCGGACAACTCCGGGGTTCCTCATGCGTCTTGTAATCGTTGCTCTGACTATCGGCGTCGCCGCCCTGACCACGGCCTGCAGCCGCAAGGCGGACAAGGCCGAGGCCCCGCCGTCCGCCGTCGCCGAGGCGCCGCCCGCCGCCGCGCCGGCCGTCGAGAGCCCGACCGTCGAGGTTTCACCGGGCTTCCGACACGAGGGGGCCTTCGACGCGTCCGGGTTCTATCTGGCATCCCAGCCCGTGCAGATCGGCGCCTATCGCCTGACCCATCTGGGCATAGGCGCGCCGAGCGACTTCCAGCAGTGGGAGAAAGGCGAGCGGGCCTCGGTGTTCGGACCCATCCTGCTGCAGTTCGACGACGTCAGCAGCCCCGTCCAGACCAACGAGATGGGCGGGGAGACTCACACCGTCAGCGTCCGGGTCCTGCCCCAGGCCTACAGCCTGACGACCGGCAAGATGACCTTCAGGGGCGCCGATCCGAAGCTGGGCGAGGTGCTGTTCAGCGGCCAGTTCGATCCGTCAGCCCTGGCCCAGGCCCGAAACGAGGGCTCGAGCCAGGGTCCGGTCCTGCGCGGCCTGCTCAAAGTCGGCGAGGCGCCGGCGAGGCCGGTGGCCATGGTCTATTTCGTCGGCGAGTGACGCGGCGCCGAACCCGCGCGCGCCCTGCACCGACCGTGCACGAATCGCGTGCTAGACGGGGCGGGTGAGATTCCTGCTCAGATTTCTGTCCGGCCTTGCCCGCGCCGCCGCGCTGCTGATCACGGCCGGCTGCGTTCTGGCGCTGTTGCTGGCCCAGGGCGGCCGCTTCAGCGATCGTCTGGATGTTCTGACGCATTTCACGCCCTGGCTGCTGGCCGGCTCGCTACTCGGGCTGGCGATCTGGGCCGTGGCGGGCCGGAAAGGTCGCCTGACGCCCGGCCTGACCCTGGTCGGCGCCCTGTCGGCGCTGCTGCTGATGGGCCCAGAGATCGCCGCCGCCGCCGGCCAGACGCGCGGTCCCGTGGAGGGGCCAACCCTGAAGATCGTCCAGTTCAACCTCTGGGGCCGCAACCGCGACCCCGAGGCTACCGCCCGCTGGATTCTTGGGGAGGACCCGGACGTGATCATCTTCCAGGAGGGTTTCGCGCGATCAGGCGGCGTCGCCGGGGCGCTGGCGGCTCGCTATCCGCACCGCACGACCTGCGCCGAACCCCGCGCCTGTTCGACGATGATCCTGTCGAAGCGCGCGCCGGTCGCCGAGGGCGGCCTGCAGGCCGGAGTGTCGGACGCCAACCTGTCGGGAGCCTGGGCCACCTTCCAGGGCAGGCGCGGCCCATACACCGTGGTCGGCGTCCACTACACCTGGCCGCTGCCGGCAGGGCCGCAACAGCAGCAGACCCTGAGGCTGTCACGCGTTCTGGACCAGTTCCCGAAGGAAAGCCTTGTCGTGGCCGGCGACTTCAACTCGACGCCCTGGTCGTTCTCGCTCCGCCGTCAGGACCGCCTGTTCGGCATCGAGCGCCGCACCCGCGCCCTGTTCACCTGGCCGGCCGGCCGGTTCTCTCGCCCGGCGTTCAGGGCGCCCTTCCCGATCCTGGCGATCGATCAGGTCTATGCCGGGGCGGACTGGAAGACCGTCGCGGTCCGTCGGGGTCCGGCGCTGGGGTCGGACCACTACCCCGTGGTCGTCGACCTCGCCCGTCCCTGACGGCCTGACGCGCTTCAGGCGTCCGCGGCGACCTTCATCGACACGATCTTGCCCGGCTGGCGGGGCGGTTCGCCCTTGGGCAGCGCGTCGATGTGGTCCATGCCGTCGGTGACCACGCCCCAGGCGGTGTACTGGCCATCCAGGAAGGTTGCGTCATCGAAGCAGATGAAGAACTGGCTGTTGGCCGAGTTCGGGCTGCTGCTGCGGGCCATCGAGCAGACGCCGCGGACGTGCGGCTCGCGCGAGAACTCGGCCTTCAGATCCGGCTTCTTCGACCCGCCCATCCCGGTGCCGGTCGGATCGCCGCCCTGGGCCATGAAGCCCGGGATGACGCGGTGGAAGACCACGCCGTCATAGAAGCCCTCGCGGGCCAGTTCCTTGATCCGCTCGACATGGCCTGGAGCCAGGTCCGGACGAAGCTGGATCGTGACCACGCCGGTTTCGGTGGTCAGCAGCAGGGTGTTTTCAGCGTCGGTCGTCATGGGGCTATTGCACCTTCACAGGGATGTTCACGTCACAGAGCGAGAAGTCGGCGCCCTTTTCCTCGCGCAGCCGTTCGATCTCGCCCTTGAACCAGGGTCCGGCCGGGTCGATGACCCGCACGGCCGGGCGTTCGGAAGCGGGTATATCGGCCAGAACGCGCACGCGGTCCATCCGGTCCTGCGGCGCGGCCACCGGTTCACCGGTCTTGATGGCGCGGATGACCTCCAGTCCGCTGATCACCCGGCCGAAGGCGGTGTAGCGCTTGTCGAGCGACAGGTAGGGCTGACGCATCAGGAAGAACTGGCTGTTGGCGCTGTCGGGATCATCGTCGCGCGCCATGCCGACCACGCCCGGACAATAGCTGCCCCAGGCCGCGACCTTCTTGTCCGCGGTCATCTCGCTCCAGCTCATCGCCTGGCTGACGACGGGGAGCGACTTGAGAAAGCCCTCCTCTGTCCCCCAGGGGCTGGCGGCGACCGTGAGGGCGGTATCAGCGGCGCGGCGGAAGGTGAACTCTCCCTTCAGGTCGGGCAGATCGGTCCCGCCCTCCCCCGTGTCTTCGGGATCGCCGGTCTGGGCCATGAACCGGTCGATGACGCGGAAAAAGGTCCGGCCGTCGTAGGTTCCCTTCCGAGCCAGGTCCTTCAGCCGCGCCACGTGGCCGGGCGCGACCTCGGGAACCAGCTCGACGATCACCCGCCCCCGGGTGGTGTCGATCACCAGCACGTCCTCGGCGTTGGGCATGCGCCAATCAGCCGGGCCGGGGTCGGCCAGCGCCGGAGCGGCGCAAGCCATCGTGGCGGCGGCGAAGATCAGGATGTCGCGGCGCATGAGCGTCCCTCCGTCAGCCGACCCTGGCAGGGATATCGACGTCGCAGGGATTGAGCGGACGCCCGCCGGCCTTCGACCTGGCATCGGCGACCATTGCCTTGAAGGTCGGGCCGGCGACGTCGAGCACCTCGACCTTCGGCCGTTGGGCCGCCGGCAGGTCAGCCAGCACCCGGACGGTGGTCATCACGTCCTGGGGCAAGGATACCGGCTCGCCGAGCTTGATCGCCCCGACGACGTCCTGGCCGACGATCACCCGCCCCCAGGCTGTGTAGTCGTTGTCCAGCGAGGCATAGGGTCCGCGCATGAAGAAGAACTGGCTGTTGGCGCTGTCGGGATTGCTCGACCGCGCCATGCCCATGACGCCGGAACAGAACAGACCCCAGGACGTCACCTTGCCGTCGGCCGCCAGCATCATCTGCATGCTCGGCAGCGACCGCACGGGCAGAACGCCCAGGAAGCCGACCTCTGTCGCCGACGGAGTGTTGAAATCGCCGGGCAGGCGGTCGACGACCGTGAACGCCGGCGCCGCTCCCCGGCGGAACGGGAACTCGGCCTTCAGGTCCGGCAGCTCCGAGCCCCCCATCCCGGTGTTGGTCGGGTCACCGGTCTGGGCCATGAACCGGTCGATCACCCGGAAGAAGGTCAGGCCGTCGTAGAATCTGGCCCGGGCCAGGGTCCGCACGCGCTCCACATGAGCCGGCGCGGCGGCCGGGACCATCTCGACGATGATCCGCCCCTTGCTGGTCTCGAACACCAGGACGTTTTCGGGATCGGGCGTGCGCCACTCCGCGGCCGGGACGGGCGTCTGGGCCAGGGCGGGGCCCGTCGCCGCGGCGAGGGACAGAACAGCAGCGAGCGCGAACGGCGCGACCTTCATGGAAAACCTTCTCTGATGACGCCCCGTCAGCCCGCGTAGAACGCCGCCGCCCGGTGCACAAGCCCCGCGTCGCCGACGGGGAAGGCCTTGAGGCCGACCGGCTTCACCCCTTCCGGACCTTGCCCATCAGCCTTTCGGCCACGCCGGGGGTCACGAACTTGGTGATATCACCGCCCAGGATGGCGATTTCCTTGACGAGGCGAGACGCCACCGCCTGGTGCCGCGGATCGGCCATCAGGAACACCGTCTCGATCTCGCGATCGAGCTGCTGGTTCATGGCGGTCATCTGGAATTCGTACTCGAAATCGGCGACGGCCCGTAGACCCCGCACGATAATGCCGGCGTGAACCTCACGGGCGAAGTGCATCAGCAGGCCCTTGAAGGGGATCACCTCGATCTCGGCCACCCGCTGAAGGTGGGCGGTCTCGTCGCGGATGATGGCCACCCGCTCGTCGAGGCTGAACATCGGGCCCTTGCCCTCGTTGATGGCCACGCCGATCACCAGCTTGTCCACCAGCTTCACGGCCCGTCCGATGATGTCCAGATGACCATTGGTCATCGGATCGAACGTGCCCGGATAGAGTCCGACTCTCTGCACCCGGTACCCCCTGCGTCATTTCCGCTATGCGGGGGTCTGGGAGTCCCCGCTGTCGTTGTCATTATCGTTGTCGTCTTCGTCGCCGCTTTCGGCCGAGGCTTCAAGCCTTTCCACGCTCACGACATGCTCATCTTCGGCGGTGCGGAAGACGATGACGCCCTGGGTGTTGCGGCTGGCGACCCTGATATTGGCCACCGGACAGCGGATCAGCTGACCCTGATCGGTCACGAGCAGAATTTCGTCGGCCTGATCGACGGGGAAGCTGGCGACCAGCCGTCCGCCCTTGCGGGTCAGGTCCTGGGCCAGCAGGCCCTGGCCGCCGCGGCCCGTGCGCCGGAAATCGTAGGCGCTGGTGCGCTTGCCGATGCCTTCGGACGACAGGGTGAGGATGAATTCTTCGGCCGCCTGCAGCTGGATGATCCGGTCGGGCGTCAAATCCGCCTCGCCGACGTCTTCGTCGTCGTCGGCCGGCGCGACGTCGTCGCCCTCGTCGCTCTCGGACTTGATGCGGGTGCGCTCGTACTTGAGGTAGCTGGCGCGTTCGGCGGGAGTGGCGTCGACGCCATGCAGGATGGCCATCGACAGCACCTGGTCGCCCTCGGCCAGACGGATGCCGCGCACCCCGGTCGACTCGCGGCCCGCGAACACGCGCACCTCGCCGACCTCGAACCGGATCGCCCGGCCCAGGGCCGTGGTCAGCAGCACGTCGTTGCGCGGGTCACAGAGGCCGACGCCGATGATGGAGTCGCCCTCGTCCAGCTTCATGGCGATCTTGCCGTTGCGGTTGATCGAGGCGAAGTCGCTGAGCTTGTTGCGACGCACGTTGCCTGAGCGGGTGGCGAACATCACGTCCAGCGCGTCCCACTGGGCCTCGTCCTCGGGCAGCGGCAGGATCGAGGTGATGCTCTCGCCGGGCTCGATGGGCAGCAGATTGACGAAGGCCTTGCCGCGCGAGGTCGGCGTACCGACCGGCAGGCGCCACACCTTCAGGCGATAGACCTTGCCGCCGGAGCTGAAGAACAGCACCGGCGCGTGGGTCGAGGCGGAAAACACGCGGGTGACGGCGTCTTCTTCCTTGGTCGACATGCCCGACCGGCCTTTGCCGCCGTGCTTCTGGCTGCGGTAGGTCGACAGCGCCGTGCGCTTCACATAGCCGCCGTGGGTGACGGTGATGACCATCTCCTCGCGGGGGATGAGGTCCTCATCCTCCATCTCGGCGCCGCCTTCGACCATCTGGGTCCGGCGCGCAATGGCGAAGCGCTCGCGAACCTCGACCAGCTCCTCGCGCACGACGGCCATGATGTTGGCGCGGTCGCTGAGCAGTTCCAGCAGCGTGGCGATGGAGCCGGCCAGCGTGCGGGCCTCGCCCATGATCTCTTCCTGGCCCAGGCCCGTCAGGCGGGACAGCGTCAGGGCGAGGATGGAGCGCGCCTGCTCTTCGGACAGCCGGACCTGGTCGCCCTCGGTGATCACCGTGCGCGGGTCGGCGATCAGCGCGATCAGGGGCATCATGTCGCCGGTCGGCCAGTCGCGGGCGCAGAGCCGCTCACGCGCCTCGGCCGGATCGGCCGAACTGCGGATGATGTGGATGAACTCGTCGATGTTGGCGACGGCGATGGCCAGGCCGACCAGCACATGGCCTCGGTCCCGCGCCTTGCTGAGCTCGAACTTGGTGCGCCGGACGACGACCTCCTCCCGGAAGTCGACGAAGGCGCCGATCATCTCGCGCAGGCCCATCTGCAACGGCCGGCCACGGTTCAGCGCCAGCATGTTGTAGCCGAAGCTGCTCTGCAGCGCGGTGAAGCGGTACAGCTGGTTCAGGACGACATCGCCCTGGGCGTCGCGCTTCAGCTCGATGACGATCCGCATGCCCTGGCGGTCGCTCTCGTCGCGGATATCGCTGATGCCCTCGATCTTCTTGTCGCGGACCAGTTCGGCGATGTGCTCGACCAGGCTGGACTTGTTCACCTGATAGGGGATGGCGGTGATGATGATGGCTTCGCGATCCTTGCGAAGCTCGCCCACCGTGGCCACGCCGCGGATGATCACCGAGCCGCGGCCGGTCATCAGGGCGGTGCGCGCCGCCGTGCGGCCGATGATCTCGCCGCCGGTGGGGAAGTCCGGCCCCGGCACGATGTCGAGGATCTCGTCCAGGCCGATGTCGGGATTATCGATCAGCGCCAGGCAGGCGTCGACGACCTCGCCCAGGTTGTGCGGCGGAATGTTGGTGGCCATGCCGACGGCGATGCCGCCCGCGCCGTTGACAAGCAGGTTCGGAATCCTGGCCGGAAGGACGGTCGGTTCCTGTTCCTTGCCGTCGTAGTTCTCCTGGAAGTCGACGGTGTCCTTGTCGATGTCGGCCAGCAGCGCGGTCGCGGCGTGCGCCATCCGGCTTTCGGTGTAGCGCATGGCCGCCGGCATATCGCCGTCGACCGAACCGAAGTTCCCCTGACCGTCGATGAGCGGCAGGTTCATCGAGAAGGTCTGCGCCATGCGGGCCAGCGCGAAATAGACCGATTGGTCGCCGTGCGGGTGGAAGCGGCCCAGCACGTCGCCGACCACGCGCGCCGACTTCGAGTACGGCCGGTCCGGAGTCATGTTCAGGTCGTGCATCGAATAGAAGATGCGGCGGTGCACAGGCTTGAGGCCATCGCGCACGTCCGGCAGCGCACGGCTCACGATCACGCTCATGGCGTAATCGAGATAGCTGCGCTTCAGCTCGTCCTCGATGGCGATGGGGGCGACAGCCCCCCGCCGTCCGTCATCCGGAGGGGTCTTATTTTCGTCGGTCAAGTGCGGGATTTTGCTATCAGAATCGGACCCAATACGTCCGCCCGTTAGTTAACATCCAAGACCCGCGGGCGCCACCTTCGGGCGCCGTTTTCCCCACTGCCGGAGAGTCTTTCCATGCGCCTTTTCCCAATCTTCGTGACCGCCGCCGCCATCGCCCTCCCCGCGCTGGCCGCGCCGGCCTCGGTCACCGTCAACCTGAAGGGCCCCGCGGGCGAGGATATGGGACGGGCGACGCTCACCGAGGGCGCGCGCGGAGTCGTGATGCGGGTAGACGCCAAGGGCCTGACGCCGGGCTGGCACGGGCTGCATTTCCACGAGAAGGGCGACTGCTCGACGGCCGATTTCAAGTCGGCGGGCGGGCACGTCCATGACGCCAAGGCCGTGGTCCACGGCTTCCTCGCCCCAGGCCACAATGACGCCGGCGACCTGCCCAACCTGCACGCGGGAACCGACGGGACGGCGATGGTCGAGGTATTCACGCCCTTCGTCTCGCTGTCGGCCGGCGGTGACAAGCCCGGCCTTCTCGACGCCAACGGCTCGGCCCTGGTCATCCACGCCAAGGCCGACGACTACACGAGCCAGCCGATCGGCGGGGCCGGAGACCGCGTCGCCTGTGCGGTCATCGGCGCGCGCTAGAGTCTAGGTCTGGAGCTGGCGGTCGGCGGCGGCGCGCACCGCCGCGCGGCGTTCTGACAGGGCCACCAGCGCCACCCCGACCAGGGTCGCGCCGCCGCCCAGCACGAGTTGCAGGGTCAGGGTGTCGCCCATCAGGCCGATGCCGATGCCGCAGGAGACCAGCGGCGTTAGCAGGAACCAGGGCGTCACCCGCCCGGGTTCGCGGCGCTGGACCAGCCAGAACAGCAGGGCCGTGGCGCCGACGGTGGAGGCCAGGCCCGCCCAGACGATGGTCGTCCACACCACCCAGCCGGCCGACATCGCCTTGCCGACAACATCGCCCTCGAAAGCGAAGGACGCCGCCAGCAGCACCGGTGCGGCGACCACCGAGGTCAGGGCCTGCATCTTCAGCGGCGGCACGCCGGGCATGCGCCGCACCAGAACAGTGCCCAACGCCCACAGGCCGCTGGCGACAAGGCCCAGAGCGATACCGGGCAGGTCCGCGGCTCCGTGCGGGTCGAGGCTCATCCAGGCCACGCCCACGAAGGCGACGACCATCCCGGCCAATGCGGCCGGCGCCATCCGCTCGCCCAGCATCCGCCAGGCGAAGAAGGCGGTCATCGGGATCCACAGCTGCAACGCCACGACCATCGGGCTGAGGTTGTCGATCAGCGAGAAGCCCCAGTAGATCAGGCCAAAGTGCAGCGGCCCGCACAGCAGGATGATCGGCAGGATCTGCTTCCACGGCGGGAAAGGCGGTTTGAGAAACGGCGCCAGCACGATCAGCGCCACGCCAAACCGAAGCCCCCCCACCAGCAGGGGCGGCAGCGCCTCGGTCGCCACCTTGGCGGCGGCGTTGTTGATCCCCCAGACGAGGAGGATCGCGCCGATGGCGCCCCACTCGGCAAGCGAGAACGACGAGCGGTCGGAGGCGGGGGAAGCGGGCGTGGGCACGGCGCCGCTCATTGCACAGGGCAGGCAGGGGGTGAAGCCCTGCCCGGTTCAATCCCGGCTGCGACGACGCCGCCGTCTCACCCTGAACACTCCCATGGCGGCCCATACGCGCCTGCGCCAGGGCGCAAGCGGCTGAGCCCGCCCTCCTTCTAGAACGGAATCTCGTCGTCGAGGTCGGCCGAGAAGCTTTCCTTGGGCCCGGAGGGCTGGCTGCGGGCGCCCCCGCCGGAATAGCCGCCGAAGTCGCCTTCGTCTCGCGACGCGCCGCCGCCGCCGGCGCCGCCGTCACGGCCGCCCAGCATGGTCAGTTCGCCGCGGAACTTCTGCAGCACGATCTCGGTGGAATACTTCTCAACGCCGGCCTGGTCGGTCCATTTGCGGGTCTGGATCGCGCCTTCGATGTAAACCGTCGAGCCCTTCTTCAGGTACTGCTCGACCACCTTGACGATGTTGTCGTTGAACACGACGACCCGGTGCCACTCGGTGCGCTCCTTCTTCTCGCCGGTGGCGCGGTCGCGCCAGCTCTCGGAGGTGGCGATGCGCAGGTTGGCGACGCGGTCGCCCGAGTTGAGGGTGCGGATCTCGGGATCGGCGCCCAGATTGCCGACCAGAATGACCTTGTTGACGCTGCCCGCCATGGGGATCTCCTTCACGCGCCCGGCGACCTTGGCCCCCTCGTTTCGCGAGGCCCGCCGATCGGACCTCCGGGGCGCGCCGGAATCTGGCGCACAGGCTAACGGGCGTTAACGTTTGACGATAGCCACATGTTCATATTTTGTTCTCGGCGACAAGAGCTTATGCACAGCATTTTCGCCGCAGCCTGACGCTCGGGGAAGCCCGCCCTACTGGACGGCGCCGGGCATCACCAGCCGGCCATCGCCGGTGCGAACCAGCATCAGGTACTGGTTGCCGTTCCACTTCTGGGCCCGGAAGATTCCGCCGCGGCGCAGGTGGATGAAGCTGCCCTGGTAGGCGCCGATCATCTCGGCGTTCTGGCCGCCCAGTCGCAGGAAGCGCAGGCGCATGCCCTCGAGCTGGGCCGCGCATTTCTCGATGCTGTCGATGTCGCGGGCCACGACGTTGAACTTGTAACCACCGTCGGGAAGGTAGGCCATGTGGTAGCAGATGCCGCGCTCCGTCGGCGCCTCGAAGGCCTTCTCGCAGGCCGAGAGGACCAGGGCCGATAGGGCGGCGACGAGCGTGAGGGCGATGCGGTGCATGGAGCGAGCCTAGACCTGAAACGGAGCCCGGCTCAACCCACCGGCGGGATAGAGCAGTTGGCGCCCTGCTCCACCAGCGTGCGGAAGCGGCGGTTGTCCTGCGAAATCTCGACCTTGTCGCGAACCAGGCGCAGCGTCTGCTCGCCCCAGCGGCCGTAGGTCGCCCCGCCCCGCTTCTCGCACTGCCCGGCGAACAGGGTTTGCACGCAGCTGTTGAGATCCATGGAGCCCGCCTGCGACCAGCCGCCGCCAGAGTAGCGCCAGCACATCGAACCGGAAGGGGCGGGCTGCGCGGGCTCGCTCGAGGCGGTCGGCGCCGTCTGGACAGGTGCGGGCGCGATCGGCTTGGGCGGAAGCGGGGCGAGAATGGTGCCCGCGGCGTCGGCGGCGGCAAGAGCCCCGGTTTCGTCAACGCCGACGTCCAGCGCGCCGGTGGCGACGCCGTTGCGCTGGGCGCATTCGGTCAGGGTGATCTCGCCGGCGAACTGGCCGGCGACGAAGC
Organism: Caulobacter sp.; assembly: GCA_030652755.1. Lineage (GTDB taxonomy): Bacteria > Pseudomonadota > Alphaproteobacteria > Caulobacterales > Caulobacteraceae > Caulobacter. The sequence continues at coordinate 24,106 of JAUSPV010000047.1, forward strand.
AGCGGATCGGCCGGGCCGGATCCAGCCTGGTGTCGTCATCGCGTCCGGTCTCGACAACCAGGCCGCCCTGCGAGGCCGGGGGCGGCTCTGCCGGAGCCTTGCTTCCACGCATGATCGTCACGGCGATCAGGATGCCGAGCAACAGCGCCACGCCGCCGCCGACGGCCAGGACAATCCGGCGATCCTTGAAGAAATCCATGTCTGAACCGCTAGCCTGCGGTGACGACGCTTTCAAGTGCGCGTCAGTATCCGCCGGTCAGACGATCCAGCGCCGCCTGGTAGTTGGCGATCTGGTTGGTCAGATAGGCCGGGGCCGTCCCGCCGGCGCCAGGCGCGGCGGTGACGACGGGCTTGGCCGCCGTTTCGAGGGATCTGTAGGCGTCGCGCACCCGGGTCAGCGACTTGGCGATCGCAGCGATGGCCGCGGCGATGCCGTCCTTTGAATTCAGGTTCAGGTCGATGTCGAGGCCGATGCCGAACACCGGCCCCTTGCCGTCGGCCGAAACGCTCTTGCCCGCCTTGTCGATGACGGTGTTGCGCACGACGCCGGGCGCGAGGCCGATGGCCTCCAGCGCGTCGCTGCCGCCCTTGCCGGGCAGGATTTCCACCGACGCCGACTTCTGCTGCGGGCTGACCTTGATACGGCGGAACTCGCCGTCGGCCACGACCTCGACCTTGACCTTGAAGCCGCCGGCCCGCTCGATCTTCTTGGCCAGGGTGTCGAGCGTATCGTTGGCCTCGATGGTCACGGCCGCCAGGCGCCCGCCCTGGGTCGTGCGAATCTGGAAGCTGTCGCCCGCCCGCACCGAGGTCGCCGAGACCAGCTTCTGGGAGTCGGCGAAGAGCAACGCGCCCTTCGGCAGGCCCAGCTTGTCCAGCGCGCTGGCGCCGGTGGTGTCGACGGCGATCGAGGTGGCCGTGGCCATGCCGTCCTTACCGGTCACCCGCTGCGCCTCGACGGCGCCGGAAGTCACGTCGATCTTGGCCAGGTAGCCGTCCTTGGTGGAGATCGGCATGGCGCCGGGCTGGTCGGCGCTGGCGCTCCCGGCGACCCAGACCTTGCCGTCGGCCACGGTCATGGCGCTGACCGTATCGTTTCCGACCCCGCCGAAGTAGGCGAGGTTGTCCCCGGCCGTGCTGGTCAGGTCCGTCGACAACCGGGCCGCGAAGGCGTCCTGCGCCCCACTGTAGGCCCGCGTCACGCCGCTGACATCCAGCGCGCCGTTGGAGGTTGTGCCCGCGACCCACAGGTAGCCGCCGTCCATCCCGAGGCCCTTGATGGCGCCGCCGCCCATCTGCCCCAGGTCGCGCGTCGCGCCGGCGGTGAAGCCGGCCGCCGAGGTGTGGGTGGTCGAGGTCACCTTCGCTGGATCGGTCCCGCCGTTGTGCGCCCCATAGTCGGTCGAGGTCACCGTCGGGACGCCGTTGGTGGTGGTGGTCGTGGTGATGTTGGCAAAGCCGTTGTCGTCGGTGCGCACCGTCTCGGTGACGCTGGGCGTGACGGTGAAGCTGCGCAACACGCCCCGGCCGTTCTCGACCCCGGCGATGGTGACGGTCGAGCCGTTGACGACCATGCCGCCGACGCTGTCCTCGCCGACAGAGCCGAACTGGGTGGTGAACAGCGTCCGGGGATCACCCTTGGCGTCGGGCGCGACAGCCATCAGGTAGTTGTCCCAGCCGCCGACGGTTCCACCGCCGCTGGGCAGCGCAGACTTGGTGCGGCCGGCGACAAACACCACGCCGTTTTCGCCGAATCCGACCTCGGTCGCCTCGTCGTCCTCCAGCGCGCCCCGGCGCTGGGTCCACATCTCGTCGCCCTTGGCGTCGAACACGGTGACGAAGCTGTCGGTCTTTCCGGAGGCGGCGGTGGAATTGATCGGTCCGTCCGTCGCGCCGTTCAGCTCACCGGTCACCCGGCCGGCGATGGCCACCCGGCCGTCCGATGCGATGCTCAGCGCCAGCCCCTCGGCCTGGTCCGCCGCGCCCAGCGTGCGGGCGTACATCAGCTTGCCGGCGCTGTCATACTTGAGCAGCGCCACGTCGCGCTCGCCCTTGACCGTCTGGTTGTCCACCGTGCCGTTGACATCGGCCAGGACGTAGAGCGAGCCGTCGGCGCCCACCTTGCTGGCTCGCACAGTCTCGATCGTACCCTCCAGTACGCCCGACGAAATCTTCGAGCCTGCCGCGCCGACCGTTGTTCCGTCCAGCTTGACCAGCGTGCTCTCGAACTTGCCGTCGTCGGTCTTGGAGTTCTTGTCGGGGTCCGGATTGCCGGCGTAGGTCGTCACATAGACCGCCGGCGTTGTGGCCGCCGCCGAGAAAGTCAGCTGCTCGGTGGAGTCGCCGCTGATCTTGAACGAATAGTCGTCGGCGATCGCCGGGAGGGTCACGGTGGTGCCGCCGGTGGTCACCTTGCGCGGTTCGCCGGGCGTGCGCTCGACGCTGAAGCGCGACTGCAGGCCTGCGGCCGAAAGCTTGTCGTTGATGTGGGCGGTGACCGCGCCCATCGACCGGGCGCCGGAGATTTCCGAAAGGTCGATGGCGATGTTGTGGGTGACCGTGCCGCGCTTGACGGTGATGTCGAACTTTACATCGCCCTGGAAGGCGGCGACCGCGTCGCTGTGGCCGCCTGTGTGGACCTTTCCGGTCTTGTAGCTGTAGATCGCCCGCGGCACGCCGACCTCGGACTTGTTGGTGATCATGGTGTCCCCGCGGGTGATCCGCATGGTCTCCATCTTCAGCTTGTCGGTGTAGCTGGTGATCTCGGTCAGGCCGCGGGTGAACACCGAGGCCACGCGATTGATCTCGGCCTGGGTGACGCCGGTCGCCTTGGCCCGCTCGGCCAGACCGTTGAGCGCGTTGAGCCCTTGGTACAAAGCGAAGAGCTTCTTGTAGTCGTTGCTGGCGCCGGGCAGATCGAGCTGGGCGGCCCCTTCGTCGATGAAGCGGCGCCCGGCCATGGCCTGCCTGACCAGTTCATTCGATTTGAGGGCGGTCGAGGTCGTCGCCCAGGGCGGCGTCGGCGCATACTTGGGCTTGCCCCCGACCATCGTCGCGCCAACGCCCGTCGCCCCCGCGGAAGCAAACCCGCCGGTGCGCGCCTGGTAAAATCCCAGGAGGACGTTGCTGTCGATCGAGATGACCATAGGGGCCCTGGACGGAGTTCCGCGTCGAAAGCTTGCCCGACAAGGGCTGAGGAGTCGTTAAGCGCGGCTCAGGCGGCGATCAGACCTGCCGTGGCCAGTTGGGCCCTGGCCGCGGGCGCAAGCACCTGCCACTCGTCACGCAAGATGCCGAGCATCACGACGTCGCGCGGCGCGCCATCCTTGAGGACATGGCCCAGCAGGTAGCCCTCGCGCCGAAAGCCGACGGCGGTGTGGATCTTCATGGCGGCGTCGTTGTCGGCCATGACTTCGGCCCAGACCTTGTGCAGGCCCAAATCACCGAAGGCGCGGTCGAGACCCAGAACCTGGGCGGCGCGGCCGACGCCCCTGCCCCGGGCTTCGCGGTCGCCGACGAACCAGTTCCAGGCGGCGCGGCGGTGGTGCCCCGACAGGCCGGTGAGGGTCAGCAGGCCGGCCGGCCGGCCGCCCCGCTGGATCATCCAGCCGCGCAGGTCGGGATCATTCGAGAGTTGCGCGAACCAGGCGCGGTGCGCCTCACGTCCCGACACGTCGGCGTCGGACATCCAGCGCGCCACCTCGGGCTCGCCGCGCCAGCGATAGAGAAGCTCCTCGTCGTCAGGAGCGAGATCACGCAGTTCGATCATGCAGACGCTCCGCCCCGCAGCGGTCTACGATAGCGGCGCGTCGCGGCGGAACCGTGACGCGCCCGCTTCATCAGCTCTTGAACAGCGACAGGATGATCTGCGGCTGCTGGTTGGCGATCGACAGCGCCTGGGCGCCGAGTTGCTGCTGAACCTGCAGGGCCTGGAGGCGCGCGCTTTCCTTCGCCAGGTCGGCGTCGACCAGGTTGCCGATCCCGGTGTTGAGCACGTCGGACAGCTTGGACACGAACTTGTTGTGCGCCTCGATCTGACGCGACTGCGCGCCCAGGTCGCCGAGGGCCTGGTTGACGTTGCTGATTGATGTGGTCAGCGCCGCCTGGATGCTGGTGGCCAGGGTGGCGGTGGTGATCGAGGCCGTCGCCGCCATGGTCACGATGGCGCCGCCCAGCGCCATGTTCTTTCCCGACAGGGTAATGTGCGAGTTCGCGTCGGCATTGGCGAGAAACCGGATGCTGGCGCCCAGCGAACCGTCGAGCAGGTTGGCGCCATCGAACTCGGCGTCGTTCACCACCTGGGTGATCTGCCGGAGCAGGGCCTTGAAGTCCGAGTCGAGGGCGGTGCGGGCGACGGTGTCCAGCGACGGGTCCATCGCGGCCGTCACCTTCTCCTTCATCTGCAGCATCAGGTCAGAGACGGTCTCGCCGGCCGTCATCGCCACGTCGGCGATGGACTGGGCCCGGTCGAGGCTCATCTTGACCGCGCTGAGCGCGCCGAGGTCGGCTCGCTGGGCCTGGGCGATGCCCCAGACCGAGGCGTTGTCCTTGGCCCCCTGAACCTTGAGGCCCGTGCTGATGCGGTTCTGCACGCCGGCCATGTCGTCGTTGGTCTTGTTCAGATTCTGTAGCGCGACCAGGGCTGACTGGTTGGTATGGACGCTGATCGCCATAGGGCTTCTCCTAGCAAGGCGCTTCGCAGGGCGAGGCGACTCACCGAGCCTCCTCACAGGCCAAGCTGGCTGGAGATCGTGTGCGTATGGTTAACGCGCGTAAACCATGATGGCCGCCACGGCGGGAGCCGTGTCGGGAAAAGCCTTGCGTTCGCCGCGGCAAGACGCCGCGACCGTTCGTCGTCAGGACTTCGAGTTGACGATATCGCCGGGGTCGTAAGCGGGATCGTCCTTCAGCCGCAGGACCTCTTCACGGGGAAGCTGCCGAACGACCTCGCCGGTCCGGCGATCGAGAGTCTTGTAGACGATGGCGCCGGACTGCTCATCTTCTTCGATGATCAGACGCAGATCCGCGGATTGGGGCGCGGCGTCCTTCGGCGGCCTGGGGGTGTCGGGACGGGTGATCGGCGGGGGCTGGAAGGCGCCCGTGGATGCAACCGGCGACAGGGGTGCGATGGCTTTCATCTCTCCTTACGCCGACCTCTACAGACCGACGTCTCTCTGAACGTGCGCGTGGCGAAGGTCTCGCGACCTTCGCCGGCGCGGCCGGGGCGGACGGCGTTGGCCGCCCGCCCCTTTTGCGGTGCCCTTAGCGGAACAGTCCCAGGAGGGACGAGGTCGAGCTGTTGGCGATCGACAGAGCCTGCACGCCGAGCTGTTGCTTGGTTTGCAGGGCCTGCAGCTTGGCGCTCTCCTTGGCCAGATCGGCGTCGACCAGGTTGCCCACGCCGGCGTCGAGGCTGTCTTGCAGCTTGCCGACGAAGGTGAGGTGCGACTCGAGCGACTTCGAACCGGTGCCGAGCTTGGCCAGGGCCGAGCCGACGTTGGAGATCGAGGTGCTGACGGTCGTGACCAGCGCCGCCGCGATGGTGGCGGTGCTGAGCGAGGCCGTGGCGGCGACGGTGACGTTGGCGCCGCCGAGAGCCAGCGACTGCGCCGCCACAGTGATCTTGGACGTGCCGTCCGCGTTGGCCAGAGCCGTCACGGTGTTGCCCGAAGCCTTGATCATGTTGGCGCCGTTGAAGTCGGCGTTGGTGACAGCCTTGGTGATCTGATCACGAAGCGCCTTGAAGTCTTCGTTCAGAGCCGAGCGGCTGGTGGTGTCGAGCGTCGTGTCCGACGCGGCCAGGGCCTTTTCCTTCATCTGCAGAAGCAGGTCGGAAACGGACTCGCCGGCGGCGATCGCGACGTCGATGGTGGATTGACCGCGCTGGAGCGAGTCCTTCACGGCGTTCAGGGCGTTGGACGTGCCGCGCTGGGTTTGGGCGATGGCCCACACCGCGCCGTTGTCCTTGGCCGAGGCGACCTTCTTGCCGGTGTTGATGCGGCCCTGAACGTTGGCCAGTTCGTTGTTCGTGGCGTTCAGGTTTTGCAGCGCGACGAGCGCGCCATTGTTCGTGTTAACGCTGTTCAGCGCCATGACGATATTCCCTTCCAGGTGTCCGACGTCGTTTTGACTGCCGGGGGCCTTTTGCCCACCTGACTGGGAAGCAATCGCCGGGCCAATTGGGCCGACCCCGCGCACCGGTGCAAGCAATTGAAATTGCTGCGTTATATGTCTGTTAGGGATAGCGCCGCCCGGCAAATTCTGCCGAGCTCAGGGCATGGGTGGCAATTCCTGCCGGGCGACCCGGAGGAAAAGGCTGCCGGGCGGGGCTGCTGAAACCCCGCCCGGCGTCGCGGCCTACTGGAACAGTCGGGTCAGCGACTGGGTCGACGTGTTCGCGATCGAGAGCGCCTGGACGCCGAGCTGCTGCTTGGTCTGCAGAGCCTGGAGCTTGGCGCTTTCCTTCGCGAGGTCAGCGTCGACCAGATTGCCGATACCCGCGTCGAGGCTGTCCTGCAGCTTGCCGACGAAGGTCGCGTGCGCATCGAGAGCCTTGGACTTGGTGCCAAGGCGAGCGAGAGCCGCGCCGGTGTTGGTGATGGAGGTCGAGACCGTCGTGATCATGGCCGCAGCCAGGGTCGACGTTCCGATCGAGCCCGCCGCAGCGACGGTCACGATGGATCCGCCCAGGGCCATGACTTCAGCAGCCACGGTAATCTTGGACGATCCGTCCGCATTGGCGAGGGCCGCGATGGCCGTAGCGCCGGTCTTGATGAGATTGGTCCCATTAAAATCGGCGTTCGACACGGCCTTGGTGATCTGGTCACGCAGGGCCTTGAAGTCCTCGTTCAGTGCGGACCGGCTGGTGGTGTCGAGGGTGGTGTCCGACGCCGCCAGGGCCTTTTCCTTCATTTGCAACAGCAGATCAGAGACGCTTTCGCCGGCGGCGATCGCCACGTCGAGCGTGGAGCGACCCCGATCGAGCGAATCCTTCACCGCATTCAGGGCCTGCGAAGTGCCGCGTTGCGTCTGGGCGATGGCCCAGATGGCGCCGTTGTCCTTCGCGCTGGACACCTTCTTGCCGGTGTTGATGCGACTCTGCGTCTGCGACAGTTCCATGTTGGTCGCGTTGAGGTTCTGGAGCGCGATCATCGCGCCCACGTTGGTGTTGACCGAATTCATCGGCTTTCCTTCCATTCTGGTCGGGGGGATGCCCGGCTTTTGCCGGCGAGCATTCTTGCTCGCTAATCGCATCGCAAGGCGCGGGCCAGATGAACGGCGATCGACGGCCAATCAGGCCGTTGTTTTTACAGGGTAATCTTGGGGCGATTGCAGCGCCGGCGCCAGCTCAAACGCGAACCGCCCGGCGCGAATGGCCGGGCGGCAGAGTTTGCCGGAACGTCAGGACGCCAGGCCCGGTCAGGCGGCTTCAGCGCCGCCCGACAGACCGTTCATCATGATGCGGTTGATGTCGATCAGAGGCTCGATTTCCTCTTCACGGCGGATCACCGAACTGGTGTGCCGGCTGACCCAGAGGCTGAGCGATATGATCTGGGCGCGTAGCGGAATCGGCAGCTGGTTGGCCGGGTCCGAGCAGTCACTGGCCAGCGCCGACCACAGACGTCGGTTCCAGTCCAGGGCCTCGATCCGCCCCTTGATGTCCGTGTCCGGCAGGTCGGCGGCCTGCATGAGGGCGCGCGTGACCTGACCGAAGAGGCGGTGTTCCGCCTCGCGCGGGTTTTCAGCCCGCGCCGCGGCCTGCTGGTACGCCTGCAGCGACATTGCCCAACCTTTCGTCTTCGTACTCAATCAGCTTCCGGCACAGCATGAGCGCCTTGTAGTATTCTTTGCTCATGGCGTGCTTGGAGATGGAAACGCAGTCGGCCAGGACGTCCGGATTCCGGATTACGCCCATGAACTCCGAAAGCCTGCGCACGAACTCGTCATAGTACCGGAGCGCCCCTGGCTCATCGAGGTACATCATCATCACCGGGAAATAGATCATCCGGGCCGGAGTCACGGCCTCTTCCGGCTGCATGATGTCCTTCTCGCGCAGCACGGACGCCTTGTTCTGAAGAACCAGCACTCCGCGCCGATCGCCGTTCTGCACGACGGCGCCATTGAGAACGAACTTCTCTCCGGGCTTCAGCGACAGTTTCAGCGGCAAGGCGTCTCACTCCGAAGTCGGGGGCGCGCTCGTCCGCGGAACCAACGTTCCGGAGAATCCACCCGCCCGATGAAGGCAACGCTAAGGTCGCACGGTTAACGGGACATTGCCCAGCCCGCGACACCTCGCCGCTGGTTAATGCGGCATTAGGCATAACCGGCGCATCCGGAGGCGGTATCGTCGTCCCCGCGTTCACGGAGTCGCGCGCGCATGCGCCAGCCCAAACTCAAGCCGCAGACCTCGGCCATCGCGCTGGGCATGGAGCCCGTGCAGATCGCCGCCGCCGCGCCGCGCATGTCCGGCCAGGTCGCGGGTGACTCCGGCTCCCGCGCCGCCCTTGATCGCCTCAACGCGGCCGTGGCCGAGCTGAAGGCGGTGGCGGTGCAGCCGTTGTTGCAGCAGGCGGTGACGGCGCTGCAGGCGGACGATTTCAAGGCCGGCGGCGACCTGGCTATCAAGGCGCTGGAGATGGACGAGCGAAACGGCTTTGGCTGGTACCTTCTGGCCATCGCCCGCGAGCGGGCCGGTGACTTCGCGCTGTCGGTCAAATGCTACGAATCGGCGCTGGCCCTCATCCCTGACCATGCCGAGGTGGCCAACGATCTGGGCCGCCTCGCCTACCGCATGGGTATGGTCGGCACGGCCGAGAAGCTGTTCGTGCACTATCTATCCAGCCATCCGGAGTCGTTCGAGGCGGCCAATAACCTGGCCTGCGCGGTTCGCGACCAGGGCCGCTTCGCCGAGGCCATCGAAATCCTGCGTCCGGCCATTCACGCGACGCCCGACAGCGCCCTGCTGTGGAATACGCTCGGAACGGTGATCGGCGAGGAAGGCGACCCCGCCACCTCGACCACCTTCTTCGACGAGGCGCTGCGGCTCGATCCGATGTTCAGCAAGGCCCGTTACAACCGCGGCAACGCCCGCCTGTCTCGCGGCGACCGCCAGGGCGCGCTGGAGGATTGCGAAACGGCGATGAAAGCGGCCATGGCGCCGGACGAGCGGCTGATGATGGAACTGGCCCGCTCGACCATCCTCATGGCGCTCGGGCGGGTCGGCGAAGGCTGGGACGCCTACGAGGCCCGGCTGCAGCCGGCGTTCGCCGACGTCACCCACTACCTGATCGACCGGCCGAAGTGGACGCCGGACAGCGATCTCGCCGGCCGCACCCTGCTGGTCATTGGCGAGCAGGGCCTGGGCGACGAGGTGATGTTCGCCAATGTCCTGCCCGACCTTGTGGAAGCCCTTGGCCCCGACGGCCGTCTGATCCTGGCCGTGGAGCCGCGGCTCGTGCCCCTCTTCCAGCGATCCTTCCCGCGCGCGCAGGTCGGCCCGCACGCCACCTTCAAGGTCGACGCCCGCTCGGTGCGCGCCGTGACCTTCCTCGAGGACCTCGAGACGGTTGATCTCTGGACGCCGATCGGCTCGCTGCTGCGCCGCTTCCGCCGGACCGTGGAGGGCTTTCCGACCCGCGAGCGCTTCCTGACGCCGGATCCGGCGCGCGTCGCGCACTGGCAATCCGCGCTCTCCCCCCTGCCCGGCCTCCGCGTCGGCCTGCTGTGGAAGAGCCTGCTGATCAACAGCGCCCGCCACCGCTTCTTCTCGCCGTTCGAACAGTGGGCCCCGATCCTGAAGACTCCGGGCGTGAGCTTCATCAACCTGCAGTACGGCGACTGCGACGCCGAACTGGAGTTCGCCCGCCGCGAGTTCGGGGTCGAGATCTTCCAGCCGCCCGAAATCGACCTCAAGCAGGATCTGGACGACATCGCCGCGCTCTGCTGCGCCACCGACCTGGTGCTCGGGTTCTCGAACGCCACGATCAACCTGGCCGGCGCCTGTGGCGCGCCAATCTGGCTGATGAGCGTCGACGGCGCCTGGACCCGGCTAGGGAGCGAAGCCTATCCCTGGTATCCGCAGGCCCGCTGCTTCTCCTCGAGCGACTACCAGGACTGGACGCCGGTCATGGGCGAAGTCGCCCAGGCCCTGACGCTTCGCGCCGGCTGACGGGAGACTGACAGCGATGGTCCTTGCGATCCTGCAGGCCCGCATGTCCTCCACCCGTCTGCCGGGCAAGGTCATGGCCGACCTTGCCGGCGCCCCGATGATCCTGCGGCAGATCGAGCGGCTGAACCGGGCCCCGAGCCTGCGCCGCATCGTCGTGGCCACATCCGACCAGATCAGCGACGATCCGCTCGCCCGGGCCATGGACGACGCCGGCGTGCCGGTGTTCCGCGGATCACTGAACGACGTGCTGGGACGGTTCGTCGGCGCCATCGACGCCTTTGGCCCCGCCGAGGTCGCGGTTCGCCTGACCGCGGACTGTCCATTGGCTGATCCGGACGTGATCGAGGCCACGCTCGCCCTTCAAGCGGCGACCGGCGCTGACTATGCCGCCAACGCCGGCCAGCGGCGGACCTTTCCCAAGGGCCTGGACGTGGAGGTGTTCCGCGTGACCGCCCTGTGCACTGCTGACGCCGAAACCCGTGACCCCTACGACCGCGAGCACGTCACGCCGTTCCTCTACCGCCGGCCGGAGCGCTTCGCCCTCGCCTTCCACCATCAGGCCGTCGACGAGGGCGAGGTCCGCTGGACGGTCGACCGGCCCGACGACCTTGAGTTCGTGCGCGCCGTTTACGGGGCGCTCTATCGGGCTGACCCTGCCTTCACCAGCGACGACATCCGCGCCTTTGTCCGCGGCCGTCCGGATCTGCATCGCCTCGGAGGAGACCGCCGCCTGTGACCGCCCCCGCCATCCTTCTGCGCGACGTCGCCGAGCCCGACCGCCAGCGTCTCCTGACCTGGCGCAACAGTCCCGAGGTCGCGGCCTACATGTACTCGGACCATGCGATCAGCCCGGCCGAGCACGACCGCTGGTTCAACGGCCTGGCCGGTGATGACCGCCGCCGCTACTGGATCATCGAGGTGAACGGCGAGCCGGTCGGGCTGGCCAATCTGGCCGACATCGACCCCACGCACCGCCGCTGCGCCTGGGCCTACTACCTGGCCAGCCCGTCCGTCCGCGGCCTGGGCGTCGGCTCCTTCGTCGAGTTCCAGGTTATCGAGCATGTGTTCGGGGCGCTGGAACTGGACAAGCTGTGGTGCGAGGTCCTGGCCTCCAACGAGGCGGTCTGGAAGCTGCACATGCTGCACGGCTTCGAGCGCGAGGCGCTGTTCCGCCGCCATGTGATCAAGAACGGCGAGCGCGTCGACGTCATTGGCCTGGGCCTGCTGGCGGAAGACTGGGCCTTGAGACGGGACGAAATGGCCGACCGGCTGCGGGACCGGGGCTTCGACATATAGCCGGAGGCGCGGGAACGGCAGGGCGCGCAGAGGGTTGATTCCGGGACCACGGGCGCGTCGCCCGCTTTCAGGAACCCCGCATGACCCCGCAAGCCGACTTCGAGACCGAAGCCCAGGACCGCGCCGAGATCCTGGACGAGACCAACCTGACCGAGGATGGCGACCGCATCGCCAATTTCGACGAGATTCCCGATGTCTTCGACGCGACCAGCGCGGAGGGCGATGCCGATGACGAGGCGTTCGACAATGACGACGCCGAGGCCATCGACGAGGACCTGGACGTCGCCCGCGACGACGAAGGCCTCGACATCGGGCGCGAGCCGCTGTCGGCCGCGGGCAGTGAACCGGGCGGCGTGCCCACGGACGCCGACAAGCCCTCCGACCTCGAGGCCGACGAGGAGGAGACCGATGTCGACGCCGACCCGCACGTCGATCGCCAGCTGGACAAGGGCCTGAAGGAGACCTTCCCGGCCAGCGATCCCGTCTCCATCAACCCCGGCGCAGATTGAGCTCCGCGCCATGAGCGCCTGCCGTGTCCCGAGGGAGGCGTTCATGGCCGGCCACAAAACCCCCGAAGAGATCGCACACGCCGAGGCCGACGCCCTGCTGGATGAGGAACTGGATCACAGCTTCCCGGCCAGCGATCCGCCCTCGTCCCTTCTCCGCGAACCGGATGAGCCGCCGAAACCGGCTTGAATGTCCGGCGGAGCGCTTTAGGCTGGCCCCAATTGAACGTTTGTTTGAGGTCGGCCCCGCCGCCTCGGGGGATGAAGATGAGCCAGCGCTTCGAAGGCACTGAAAACTATGTCGCTACCGACGACCTGAAGATCGCGGTCAACGCCGCCATCGCCCTGCAGCGTCCGCTGTTGATCAAGGGCGAGCCCGGCACCGGCAAGACAGTTCTGGCCGAGGAAGTGGCCAAGGCGCTCGGCAGCAAGCTGATCACCTGGCACATCAAGTCCACGACCAAGGCCAGCCAGGGCCTGTACGAATACGACGCCGTCACCCGCCTGCGCGACAGCCAGCTCGGCGACGAGCGCGTCAGGGATATCCGCAACTACATTTCCAAGGGCAAGCTCTGGGAAGCCTTCGAGCGCAAGAAGCGCCCGATCCTGCTGATCGACGAGATCGACAAGGCCGATATCGAGTTTCCGAACGACCTGCTGCAGGAACTCGACCGGATGGAATTCTACGTCTACGAGACCATCGAGACCATCAAGGCCGAAATCCGCCCCATCGTCATCATCACCTCCAACAACGAAAAGGAACTGCCCGACGCCT
>JAUSPV010000056.1 GCA_030652755.1 Caulobacter sp.
GCTCATCCCGGCGAATGCCGGGACCCAGAGGGGGCGACGAGGTTGGGGGGCGAGCAGCTTCGGGATTGAGGGAAACGGCTCAGGCCTCTTTGCGCCAGCAGCGGACACCTGCTGCCAGCCCGGAACTGGCATTCTGCTGCCCCCGCCCGTCTGCTTTCGACCCATCGCAGCCGACTGACCATTTGTCCCATGGCATCTGGCTAGCGATCTCAGCCAACGCAGGTTTATCTATGCAGCAAGCGCTCGGTTATCGATCGTACGCAAAGCGTGGCGTCCAGCTTTTTGCCAGCGCTTCTTCGTCGTCGTCGTCGTCCTCTGGGTCGGCAACTAGCTCTTCCGACGAAAGCACTGTGAGGGTCAGGCCGTACTTGCCGAGGCCGATGACTTCTTCATCCAAAAGGGGGTTGCGGTCGGTGTCGAACCAATCTCGCAGCCGGCACTCGCCGACCGAATGGCCCCCGCCCGCGATGTTGCCGAGATCACCATTGAAGACGGCGGTCGCAGAACCGTCGGCCACAGCCGACCCCTTCCGCAGGAAAATGTTGCGGCCAAGGTTCTTGAAGCTCGGCGATGGGAACGCGTACCGCACTGATTGCCCTTCACTGACGATGATGCAGAGGGGGAACTCGGCACATTCCGCCGCACGGATGGCGGCTGCAGTAAGCGATGCGCCGGCAACGCCCGCCATCGAGCGGATGCCTTCAAGGCCCACCTGACCAGATCCGAGCGCTTCACGAACCAGGTAGTCAGGCATCAGAAGGCCCGAGGCGAAATGGTCCGCTTCCAGTTCGATGGACGAGTCGCCTTCGCTGAAGCCGGCGCGGGACATATGAGCGCCGCCACCTTTCAGGATTTCTTCCGGATGGCCGGGCAGGAAATAGTGCCCCAGCTCATGGGCGACGCTGAAATTCTCAAACCCCTCGTTGGAGTGTTCAGTCGAGTAGATGATGATCGGGTTCGGCTCGGCGAAAATCAGCGCCCCCGAAATCCCCTTCATGTCCGGGGGTTTCTTCTCGACAAGGATTCCGTGCTTGCGGGCGATGTCCATCGGGCGGACCGGAAAGGACCTGTAGCCCTCGTCGCGGGCGTATTTCTCACCCGTTTGCGTGGCCATTCGCAGCCGGAACTTTGCCGTCATGTTTTCTTCGCCTGGCCGGCTAATCGGTCGATCAGCGATTGGACGTGAGCACGGTCCGCCTCGGATAGGAGATCCTCGTTGCGGAAGGCGACCGCCGTCTCCAAGCCCATGAGGTAGTCCGTCGACACTCCGAGCGCCTTGGCTAGGCGCCGCACATTGTCGAACGACGGCTTGCGCCGCGCTGCCTCGAAATGCGCGATGGCCGACGGTTGCATATCCGCCCGCTGGGCCAGCTCGGCCTGGCTCCATCCCCTGGTATCCCGCGCCTCCCGCAATCGGGCGGTGAAAAGCGTCTCGCTGCTTGACTCAGGCATGACGAATCCGTATAGTAAAGATGACTTCTCCGTCACTATCAGCCAGATCGACCTTCGCGGCCGCTCAGCCAAGGACATGACGAAGTCGTCAAGATGTTACTACGCATTGTGCGGCGGTCAATTGAAAAGATAAAGGAGGCCCTATGGCCAAGGAAGAAAAGACGGTGACGATCATTGTCGAAGGCACTGAACATCAGTGGCCCAAGAATGAAGACATCACCTACGCTCAAGTGGTGACGCTGGAAGTGCCTGACTACGCGGAGCATCCGGACATCACCTACTCAGTGAAATACAAGAACGGGCAAGGCAATAAGCCCGAAGGGACGCTGTCGCAGGCCGGCTCGGTCAAAGTCAAAGATGGGATGATCTTCAGTGTTTCCGAAACTGGTCAGTCATAACCCCGACCTCAAGCGCCTGCTCGAGAAGGGCTACGCGGTCGCCTACGACAGCGGCTACCTGATCGTGCGGGACATCCCCCACCTCGACGCCAGCGGCGCGTCGAGGCGGGGTGCCATCGTCGCGAAGCTCGTCTTCGAAGACGAGTTCAGCGTGCGAATGGATAATCACCAGGTCTGGTGGGCCGGCGAGCTGCCGCACGGCATCGACGGCAAGCCGATCCCGAACCTTGGCGCGGCTGCGACCACCCTGACGTTGAGCGACGCGAGCGCCGACGTGGTCGTCAGCTTCCAATTCTCGCACAAGCCCAAACCCAACGGCCAGTTCCGCGACTACGCCGACTTCTTCGAGAAGATCGAGACCTATGCGGATGTCCTGGGCGGGCCGGCGATGGAGAAGTTCGGCGACAGCCCTCTCACCTTTCGTGAGGTCGAGAGCGGCGGTGCGCACCCGATCTTCAAGTTCCAGGACACGCTCACCAGTCGAGCGGCCATCGGCGACCTCGCCGCGAAGTTCGACGACGAAGTGGTCGCCATCATCGGTCTCGGCGGGACCGGGGCCTATCTGCTCGACTTCATGGTCAAGACGCCGGTCAAGGAAGTGCGCGGCTTCGACGGGGACGTGTTCCACGTCCACAATACCTTCCGCGCCCCCGGCCGGCTGGCGAAGGAGGAGCTGAAGCAGCCCAAGGCGGAGGTGTATCAGGAGCGGTACACGAACTTCCGCCATGGCCTGAACCTCCAGGCCAAGTACATCGACGCCACCAGCCAGGACGATCTGGCCGGGGTGACGTTCGCGTTCGTCTGCGTGGACAAGGGCTCGGCCCGCAAGGTCATCTTCGACCTGCTGATTGAGCTGGGCATCCCCTTCATCGATGTCGGCATGGGCCTAAAGCGGAAGGGCGTCGGCCTCAACGGGATGATGCGGACCACCTACTTCCCGGCGGACAAGGCCCAAGAGGTTATGGGCAAGGGTTGGGCCGAGGTCACCAGCGACCCGGACAATCTCTATAAAACCAATATCCAGATCGGCGAGCTGAACGCGCTCAACGCCTGCTTGGCCATCATCCGCTACAAGCAGCTGCGGGGCTTCTATCACTTCGACGAGTCGCTGCTGAACATGCTGTTCGAGATCGCCGACATGAAGAATGTCGGCGACGGGGAGGACGAATGACATTCCGCCTACAGCGCGTCCGAACCATGCCGCCGGTCCTGCAGCCGAACATCCTCTACGTGGCGGAGCACTACGGTGCCGCCGCCCATCTGTGCGCCTGTGGATGCGGCTCGAAGATCCGCACCCCGCTAGGTCCGACGGAATGGTCCGTTCAGGACACGCCCTCCGGCCCGTCGCTGTTGCCATCCGTCGGCAACTGGCAGAAGCCATGCAAGTCACACTACTTTATCGAACGCGGCCAAATCCTATGGGCGGCCCAATGGACAGAGGAGCAAATCCGGGCCGGGCGGCGCCAAGAGCAGCGCCGGCGCGACGTCTACTACGCCGAGCTTGATCGGCAACGGGGCGGCGTCTTCGCCAGGCTATGGCACTGGTTCAGATCATTATTCTAGCCGCAGAGCCCCCCGCCCCCTCACAACAGCCTCACCCTGAACCCGCCCCGCCCCGTCATCACCTCCGGCGGCGGCGTCTTGCCCGTCTCGGCGTACTCCTCCCGCGCCTGAACGTACTGCCCCGCCCGCTTCTCCACCACCTCGGCCCACACCCGCGCGCGCTCGGCCTCCCGCGCCTCGTCGGCCTCGGTCCAGGGGGTCTTCGGCCGCACCGGCGCGACGCCGTCCTTGGCCCAGCGCTCTTCCCACAGGATGCGGGCGTGGAACTGTTCCTCGGGGATCAGCTCGGCCTCCAGGCGCGGGTCGCGGGTCCAGAGCTGGTGGATGGTCAGGGCCTGCAGCGGGGTGACCGGGTCGTCCGGGTGCTCGTCGTTCCACCAGGGCAGCCACATCTCGATGATCCAGCGCAGCGGCGGGGCGGCGAGGTCGGCGACCGGCGGCATCGGCCGGTCGAAGCGGGCGCGGACCTCTTCGATGTCGCCCGGCGGCGCGAACAGCTCGCCCGCCTCCGGCAGGTCCGCCGTGCGCGCGATGCGGCCGACCCGGGGATCGAACACATAGTCGGGCAGGCCGAGCGCGTCGTCCCAGCGCCCGCCGGTCCACATGTCACGCACCAGCATGTCCAGCCGCTTCTCGGCCAGGGCGGTCAGCTTCTCCCACTGCGTGCCCTTGCCGGGCTGGTAGTAGCGAAACAGGTCCAGGCCGTCGTCGACATGGTCCGGGTCGGTCGGCGCGTTGCCGCCGGGGACGAAGTGCTCGCCGCCGAGCATGGCCGCCTCGTCCGGGGTCAGGTCCTCGCTGTAGAAGCCGGGATCGGCCTGTTTGGCCTTGGCGGAGGCGTAGACCTGCGCGCGGTGTTTCGCGCCGCCCTCCACGAAGGGCGCCATGGCTTTCTCCAGCCCGGCGGGCATCGGGTAGCGTTCGGTCAGGGAGGGCTCGCGGTCCCGGGCCGCCGGCGGAGCCGGGTCGGCCGGGTCGGCGGGCGCCAGCCGGCTCATCTGGGCCGCCAGCCGGGCCCAGCGCTGGGCCTCGTCCGGGCGGCCCTCCTGCAGGGCCCGGGCCGAGCGGCTGAAGGCGTCGCGCGCGGCGTCGGCGGGCGAGGCGGGTGGCGGAGCGTCCGGGTCGGGCGGCCGGCCGGGCTCTCCCAGGGGCGGGATCACGGTCCAGGACAGCTCGCGGGCCTCGGCCTCGGCGGCGTCGCGCTGCTCCCGCCAGCCATGCGCCCGCGATCGCCAGTAGATGATCGCGGTGTTCACGCCGAACTTTTCGGCCAGTCGCGGCACGGTGTCGCCGTCGACATAGCCGCGCCGGATGGCCTCCCAGACGGCGGCGGGATGCTTTTCATAGGTGCGGGGGCGGGGTCGTCCGGTGCGCTCTGTCATGACGCGATGATGCGCCCGGCGGCGGGGGAGGGGGATTGGCGGGGATGAAGGTGTTTGTTTTCAACACCCTGACCGTCCTCTCCGGAGCGTAGCGAGGGGGAGGTGGCCTCGCGGAGCGAGGTCGGAGGGGGCGGCGCGGGCGGAGCAGAATGAGGCGCTGTGCACGGTGGTTGATCATCCAGGGTCGGCGCTGCCCCCTCCACCATGCTCCGCATGGT
>JAUSPV010000063.1 GCA_030652755.1 Caulobacter sp.
GTTAAGATGTCCCTTGGGACACCTTAACCTGTCCCCTCACGCCTACCCCACCTTGCTGAAGTCCGCGGGCCGGCGCTGGGCGAAGGCCGCGAAGGCTTCGGCCGCTTCCGGGCTCTTCAGGCGGGCGGCGAAGTGGGCGCCCTCCTCGTCCATGCGGGCGGCCAGTTCCTCGGCGTCGCGCATCAGGCCCTTGGTCACCGTCAGGGCGCCGAGCGGGCGTCTGGCCAGGGCCTGGGCGATGTGCAGCGCGCGGCCGTCGACCTCGTCCTCGGGCAGGGCCTCGTTGGCGATGCCCCAGGCCTGCGCCGTCCTGCCATCGACCGCCTCGCCCAGCGCGAACATGGCGTAGGCGCGGGCGTGGCCGATGCGGCTGGGCAGGGTCAGGCTGGAGGCCGCCTCCGGCACCAGGGCCAGGTTGACGAACGGCACCGTCAGCTTCGCCGTGTCGGCGATGTAAACCAGGTCGCAGTGCAGCAGCATGGTCGTGCCGACGCCGACGGCCAGGCCGCGCACGGCGGCGACCAGCGGCTTCTTCGCGTGGGCCAGGGCCTTGAGGAAACGGCCGACGTTCCGCTCGCCCCGCTGGCCGGTGTCCTGCGAGGCGTTCTGGGCGGCGAAGTCGGAGAGGTCGTTGCCGGAGGTGAAGCTGTCGCCGCGCGAGTTGAACAGGATCACCCGCACGGCCGGGTCGGCCTCGGCCGCGACCAGGCTGTCGGCCAGCACGCCGTACATGGCGTCGGTGATGGCGTTCTTCTTCTCAGGCCGGTTGAAGGTCAGGGTCATGACGCCGTCGGCGACGGCGACGAGGATCTGGTCGGTCATGGGTTCATCTCCGAAAAGGTCACGCCGCCCGGTACCAGACCACGCCCTGCTCGTCGGTCTCGGCCACGGCCGTTCCGCGCTCGATCAGGCAGTTGATGTGGGCCAGACCCTCGCCGGTGGCCATGCCGAGCAGCTCGGGGCCGATGTGGCGGGCGAACAGGGCGCCGAACACGTCGATGGCCCGCTTGGGCTCGGTCGACAGCAGCTTCTGCAGCCGGCCCAGCGACCGCTCGTGGCCGTTGATCAGGTGGTCGAGCCGGGCGTGCAGGCCGTGGAACGGGTCGTTGTGCGCCGGCAGCACCAGCACCTCGTCCGGCACGGCGGCCTTCACCTTGGCGCAGCTGGTCATCCAGTCCTGAAGGGGATCGGCGTCCGGCTCGGTCGGGAAGACCGAGACGTTGGACGAGATGCGCGGCAGCACCTGGTCGCCGCTGATCAGCAGCTTCAGCTCCGGGCAGTAGAGACAGGCGTGGTCGGGCGAGTGGCCGTTGCCGGTCACCACGCGCCAGACGTGGCCGCCGATGTCGAACTCCTCGCCGTCGTTCATGCGGCGGAAGCTGTCGGGCAGCTGGTAGATGGCCTTGCCGAAGCCGCCGAAGCGGGTGCGGTAGTTCTCGATGGCGTCCTCGTCCCAGCCGGCGGCCTTGTAGAAGTTCAGGCCGTCCTCAGGCGCCTCGCGGCCGGTGTCGGCCACCAGCATGCGGCACTGCAGGTACTCCAGGCGCGTCATCCACAGCCGGCACTGGAACTTGCGGGTCATCCAGCCGGCCAGGCCGATGTGATCGGGGTGCAGGTGGGTGACGATCACCCGGGTGATCGGCTTGCCCTCCAGCCCTTCCTTGAAGGCCGTGCGCCAGGCCTGGGCGGTCTCGCGCGTCTGCAGGCCGGTGTCGACCACCGCCCAGCCCTCGCCGTCGGCGATGGCCCAGACGTTGATGAACTGCAGCGGCCCGCCCAGGGGCATTCGCAGCCATTTCACGCCCGGCGCCACCTCGCGCACGTCTCCGGTCCCGACCTCGGGGCCGGACTCGAAGGGGTAATCCAGTTTCGGACGCCGAACTTCAGGCGCCGAGTCTTCCATGCCGTCCCGCAACTTGCTGCTCTCCCGATGAATGCGCCCATCATCGGCCGTTCAGCGCGGCGCCGCAATTAGGTCGCTGCACAAGGGCATCTTGACCCTGAAAAGAAGCGCGCGTTTAAGTCGCCGCGAGGAACATACCCAGGAGTTACAGACCATGCGGTTCATCGGAATCGGCCTAGCGGCGGCCCTGTCGCTGGCGGTCATGGCGCCCGCCGCCGTGATGTCAGCCCCCAAGAAGCCGGCCGCGGCGGCAGCCGACGGTCTTGATCCGAAAGCCCTGGCGGCCGGCATGACGGCTGTCCCCGCCCTGCTGACCCAGAGCGGCGTCGGCTGCACCCTGGACCAGGCGCGCCTGATCGGCGAGGACAAGAAGTCCGGCCAAGCCTACTACGAATTCTCCTGCTCGACCGGCGTCGGCGGCGTCCTGGTGTCGAACAAGGCCGGCACGGCGCCCTCCTATTTCAACTGCCTCGAGACCAACAAGCCGCAGGCCGACGGCAAGCCCAGCTCGCTGTTCTGCAAACTGCCCGGCAACGCCGATCCCAAGGCGCAGCTGGCGCCCTTCGTGGCCAAGACGCCGATCGCCTGTCCGATCACCAACGCCCGCGCGATCGGGGCCAGCCCGACCGCCACCTACTTCGAACTCGGTTGCGCCGACGGCTCTGGCTTCATCCTGGTGACCTCCGCGCCCATGTCTCTGGACAAGGAGGTGAAGATGAACACCTGCCTGGCCTATGAGGCCGGCGGCAACATCTCCTGCGAACTGTCGACCCGCGAGGCCCAAATGGCCGTGGTCGACACGTTGATGGCCTCGTCGGGCAAGACCTGCGCGGTCGCCGACAAGCGCTACATCCTGACGACCATCAATCTCTCGACCTACTTCGAGGTCGCCTGCGAGGACGGCAAGGGCTACGTGCTCGAGCGCACCCCCGCCGGGGGCCTGGCCCGCACCATAGACTGCGCCAACGCCCCGGCCGGCGCCGAGTGCAACCTGACCGACTCGCGGGAAGCCAAGACCGAGCAGGCCGGCCTCTATAGCCGCCTGGCGACCAAGGCCGGCTTCCAGTGCACCGTCGCCAAGTACGCAATGTTCCCGTCCAGGGCCCGCGAGGAAGTGGTCGAGCTGCAGTGCTCGAACCGTCCGGACGGCGGCGTTGCCGTGTTCGACGCCGAGGGCAACGGCAAGGTCAGCAACTGCGTGCTGTCGCTGCTGGACGGCCGCAAGTGCTCGTTCTCGGAACAATCGGCCGCCTTCCCGGCCGTCACCGCCGACCTGAAGGCGATGGGCAAGTCGACCTGCACCGTCTCCGAAGCCCGTCCGATCGGCCGCACCTCGGCCGGCGACGGCTATCTGGAAGTCGGCTGCTCGGACGGCCTGCCCGGCTGGGTGCTGGTCTACGGCGCCGGCTCGAACAAGCCCAAGGAAGTGCTGTCCTGCAAGCAGGCCGCCGGCGTCGGCGGCGGCTGCAAGATCGCCAACAACGTGCGCGGCTGATCCGTCAGCAGCGCTGAACTGAAGAGCCCCGCCGGAGCGATCCGGCGGGGCTTTTTCGTGGGCGGGGACATGCACTTCAGTGCGTGTCTCCATCAGCTTGAGGCGCCGCCCGCGCGTCCTTCGACACGCCGCTGCGCGGCTGCTCAGGATGACTGAGTGGGAAGGCTACCCCTCGATAGTCATGCTGAGCAGCGCCGAAGGCGCGTGTCGAAGCACGCAGTGAGGCTGAAGCGGCCGACCTACAGCGCCGCCTCGATGAACCGCGGCCCCGTCTGGTTCATCGCCCGCTCGAACGCCTCGTCGAAGGCTTCGGGCGTCGACACCCGTTCGGCGGGCAGGCCGAGACCCCCGGCCAGACTGACCCAGTCGATGCGCGGGTTGCCCAGGTCCAGCAGCCTGCTGGCCGCCGGGCCGGGGTTGCCGGCGCCGGTGCGGCCCATCTCGATGTTGAGGATCCGGTAGGCGTGGTTGGCGAAGACCACGACGGTCACGTCCAGCTGCTCGCGGGCGATCGTCCACAGCCCCTGCACCGTGTACATGGCCGCGCCGTCGCCATTCAGGCTCAGCACCTTGCGGTCAGGGCAGGCGACGGCCGCGCCGATGGCCAGCGGGATGCCCTGGCCGATGGCGCCGCCGGTCAGCATCAGCCAGTCGTGCGGCCGGGCGGTCTTGGTCGACTGGAACACCGGCAGGCCGGCAGTCACCGCGTCGTCGCTGACGATGGCGTTGTCGGGCATGTGCCGGGCGATGGAGGCGCCGATGCTGTAGGGGTTGAATACGCCGCCCGGCATGGCCGGCAGCTCCAGCCCCTCGACCGGCGGCGACTCGGGCGCGCCCAGGGCGTCGGCCAGGGCGGCCAGCGCGGCGGGACCGTCGGCCTCGCGGCCGCACAGGCTGGTCACGGCGCAGCCCTCGGGCACGAGCAGGCTGGGACGGTCCGGATAGGCGAAGAAGGCCGCGGGCTCGACCGTCTCGACCAGCACCATCAGGTCGACGCCCTCCAGGTCGGCCAGGGCCATCTCGCCGAAGTACATCATCTTGTCGGGCGCGAAGCGGCCGGCGCCGCGCGACAGCCTGGCCACGAAGGTGTCGGTCAGCACCCGCACCCCGGCCGCCGCGATGCGGCCCGCCTGACGCACCCCGGCGTCCAGACAGGTCGAGCCGCCCATCAGGATCACCGGCTTCTTCGCGGCCTTGATCCGGGCGGCGGTCGCCTCGACCACGCCGGACAGGGCCTTCACCCGGACGGGCTTTTCCAGCACCGGCCCGGTCACGGTGGTCTCCGACCAGGCGCTGTCGGCCGGCAGGATCAGGCTGGCGCAGCCGCCGGGCGCGCCGAAGCTGGCGCGGACGGCCTCGGCGGCCATCGGGCCCACCGAGTCCGGCGTGTCGGCCGACTTGACCCACAGCGAGTTGGGCGCGGCCCAGCCGGCGATGTCGCTGTTCAGCGGGGCGTCGTACTGGCGATGGTAGGTGGCGTGGTCGCCGATGACGTTGACCACCGGCGTCGCCGCGCGGCGGGCGTTGTGCAGGTTGGCCCCGCCGTTGGCGTAGCCGGCGCCCAGGTGCAGCAGGGTGCAGGCCGGAGTCCCGGTCATGCGGCCCCAGCCGTCGGCGGCGCCGGTCGCCACGCCCTCGAACAGGCACAGCACCGAGCGCATGCGCGGCTCGCGGTCCAGGGCCGAGACGAACTGCATCTCGCTGGTGCCGGGGTTGGCGAAACAGGCGGTGACGCCGTTGTCGGCCAGCGTCGTGATCAGGGCGTCGGCGCCGTTCATGTGTGTCTCCTGCGGGGTGACTAACCCATCCAACATTTCGGCCGTCGCGCCAACGCCTGTGATCAGCGCGGCGGGGGGACCAGGATCTTTCCGGGGTTCAGCACGCCCCCGGGATCGATGGCGTGCTTGAGGCGGGCCATCAGCGCGATCTCCTCGGGCGACCGCGACAGGGACAGCCAGTCGCGCTTGGCCAGACCGATGCCGTGTTCGGCGGAAATCGAGCCGCCGACGGCCGGCAGCGGGCCATAGACCATCTCCTCGAGGACATGGCGCTCAGTCAGGCCGGCGCCGGGCGGAATACGGACCAGGATGTGCAGGTTGCCGTCGCCCAGGTGGCCGAACACCCAGGGCGCTTCCAGGTCCGGCCAGCGCCCCGCATAGGCGGCGCGGACCTCGTCGACATAGGCCTCCATCGCCGCGATCGGCAGGCTGACATCGAAGGCGATGATCGGCCCGTCGCGGCTGGTCTGGCCGACGTCGTCGCGCAGGGCCCACATGGCCTCGCGTTCCGCCAGCGACCGGGCGATGGCCGCGTCCTCCACCTCGCCGTCCTCGAGCGCCTCGGACAGGGCCGCCTCGAACCGCGCGGCGTCGGCCACGGCGTCTCCGCCGAGGCTTTCGACCAGCACGTAGAACCGGTGGCGCCCGAACAACGGCGACCGGCCGCGGGCAGGCGGCGTGGTGACGAGGTCATGGAAGTCGGCCCACATGACCTCGAAGGCGGACATGGCGCCGCCGAGCCGCCGCTCCAGCCGCCGCAGCAGCCGGACGACACCGTCGAAGGAGGCGACGCCGATGAAGGCGGTGTCCTGGCTCACGGGCGCCGGCCGCAGCCGCAGCACCGCCCGGGTGACCACCCCCAGGGTGCCCTCCGACCCGATGAACAGCTGCCGGATGTCGTAGCCGGTGTTGTTCTTCATCAGCGACCGCATGGCGGAGATCACCGTGCCGTCGGCCAGCACCGCCTCGAGCCCCAGCACCATGTCGCGCATCATCCCGTAGCGCAGGACGCGGTTGCCGCCGGCGTTGGTCGCGATGTTGCCGCCGATGGTGGCCGATCCTCGCGCGCCGAGGTCCAAGGGCAGAAACAGGCCCTCCGCCTCCGCCGCCTCGCAGGCCGTCTGCAGGATGCAGCCGGCCTGGACGGTCATCGTCCCTGCGGTGGCGTCGATGGATTCGATGGCGGCCATACGCTCCAGCGACAGGGCCACGGCCCCGTCGGCGAGACAGCCGTCGACCAGCCCGGTGCGGCCGCCCCAGGGGACCACGGCGACACCCGCGGCGCTCGCCAGCTTGAGGATGGTCGACACTTCCTGCGTCGAGACCGGCCGCAGGATGGCCAGCGGTTCGCCCAGACGTGTCCAGGGCCCGCGCGGATAGGCGGCGGCCTCTTCGCCGGCCAGAACGCCGCCCGGGGCCAGCGCGACCCTAAGGTCCTCGATCAACTGGTCCATGCCGTCCTCCCGATGAGCCTTGGCGGCAGACTATCCTTGAGCGCCGGCCAACGGATTGATCCAGGCCAATCGCGGACCCCGTTCCGCGTCGGGACTTCCTTCGCGACGGCAAAGAGGGCAAGTCAGGCTGGGGAACATCGGGGGAAACGACCATGACACGGCTCGAAACGGCCGCCCGCCTGGCGCTGATCGGCTCGATCATCGCAGGCGTCAGCTACATCGCCAGCTGGAACATGGAGCTGTCGCAGGCCGCCAGCCTGACCTGGAAGGGCCTGGGCGTGGGTCTGCTGGCGGTCTACGCGGGACTGCGAGCCCGGGACCTGAACGGCTGGCTGCTGGCGGCGGTGATGACGCTGGGCACACTGGGCGACGTGCTGCTGGGCATCCAGTTCATCGTCGGGGCCGTGGCCTTCCTGATCGGCCATGGCGTGGCCGTCGTCCTCTACCTGCGCAACCGACGACAGATGATCCAGAAGAGCCAGCTAGCGCTGGCGGTGCTGCTGGTTCCGGCGACGGTGTTCATCGCCTTCATGCTGCCCGCAGACCGGGCCGGCGCGCCGGGCGTGGCCTTCTACACGCTCGGCCTGTCGCTGATGGCGGCGACCGCCTGGACCAGCCGCTTCCCGCGCTTCACGGTCGGGATCGGGGCGCTGCTGTTCCTGGTCAGCGACCTGGTGATCTTCGCCAAGATGGGCTTCCTGCCGGACACCTTCCTCACGGGCCTGGCGGTCTGGGTCCCCTACTACGGCGGCCAGTTGCTGATCTGCGTGGGGGCCGTCGGCGCGATCGCGCACTGGCGCGAGACCGCGGGGAGGGAACGGGTTACGGGCGGCTAGTTCAAACCTTCTGTCATCCCGGAAGCCTCGCAGAGGCTGTCCGGGACCCAGCCGATGAAGTGCGGGACTTCTGGGTCCCGGCTCTCCACTTCGCTACGGCCGGGATGACAACGGACTAGAAGCTCAGCACCCCGTCGTCCGGCCTCTCCGCGAACAACCGCGCCACCTCCGCCGGGCGCCGGTCCCGCGCCAGGGCCTGGTTGATGTAGCCCTTGTCGGTCAGCTCGCCGCTGGCCGCGTCGGGGGCGCCGTCGAGGATCAACGCGCGGGCGACCTTGCCGCCGCCGCCCCTGGCCGCCGCGTTCATGCGCTCCAGCCCCGCCCGCACCGCCTCGCGCACCGCGTCCGGCGAGCCCAGCTTCGCCGCGCCGGCCGGGTCGAGGAACAGCATCAGGCCGACGCCGTCCTCGCCCTCGCCGCAGACCACCGCGTCGCTGACCGCCCCGCCGATGGCCGAGACCGCCGCCACGCGCAGGGCGCCGGCCGCGACGAACGTCCCCGAGGCCAGCTTGAAGTTCTCGACCAGCCGGCCATCGAACATCAGGCCCGCCTCCGGGTCGGCCGGGTCGATGGCGCGGGCCGCGTCGCCGAGACGGTAGAAGCCTTCCTCGTCGAAGGCCGCCGCCGACAGCTCCGGTTCGCCCAGATAGCCGGGCGAGACCTGCGGCCCCTTGACCCGGATCTCGAACTTCTCGCCGGCCGGGACCAGCTTCACCGCCGTGCCCGGCACCGGCAGGCCGATCATGCCGCCGCGGCCGTTCAGCCAGTGGATGTTGCAGGCCGTCGGGCCGGTTTCGGTCGAGCCGTAGCCGGTGGCGAAGGTGATGCGCTCGCCGCAGAGGCGGATCGCCACCGCCTGCACCCGGTCGATGACGCTCTGGCCGATCGAGGCGCCGCCGTACTGCAGCACCCGCACCCGCGAGAAGAAGGTGCGGGCCAGGGCGTCGTCCTTCTCCAGCTCCGAGACGAACAGGCCCCAGCCGGCCGGGACCATGTTGTGATAGGTCGGCGCCACCTCGCGCAGGTTGCGGACCGTCTCGGCCATCTTCGCGGGCGTCGGCTGGCCGGCGTCGATGTAGAGGGTCCCGCCCCGCTGCAGCACCATGTGCAGGATGGCGTTGGCGCCCAGGCTGTGGCTCCACGGCGCGGCGTTGACCACCACGGGCGGATCCGGGTCGTCGAAGCAGGCGGCGATCTGGGCGGCGTTGATGGCGATGTTGCGATGCAGGCCGATAACCGCCTTGGGCCGCCCGGTCGAGCCGGAGGTCAGCAGCAGCTTGGCGATGTCGTCGGGCGCGGCCACCGAGGGCGTCGGCGCCGAGGTCAGCAGGTCGGCGAACCGCACGTCGCCCTCGCGCGCGTTGGCGCTGGCCACCACCGGCAGGCCCTTGAGGAACTCGGCCTCCAGCGCCCCGACGAAGGCGGTGGCGTCATCGGTGTAGACCGCGTCGGGCTTCAGCACCCCGCAGGCGTAGGCCAGCCGCGACAGGTCGGCGCCCGCCAGCCCGTACTGCGGCGAGACGGGGGCCACGGCGGCGCCCAGGCTCATGGTGGCGTAGGAGATCAGCGCGTGGTCGACACCGTTGCGGGCCAGGATCAGCAGGCAGTCGCCGCGCTTGAGCCCCAGGCCCCGCAGCCCGCCCGCCAGCGCCGCCACCTGCTTCGCCGCATCGGCGTATGTCACCGTGCGCCAGCCGTCCCCGTCCCGCTCGGCCAGCCAGACGCGGTCCGGCGCCTCGACGCTCCAGCGATCCAGGGCGTCCAGCGTCGTCAGGTAGGTCGTCGCGAACGGCGTCGGATTGGCCAGCACCAGCGATCCGTCGTCGCGGCGCTCGATGTCCAGCCGGCGCGGCGCATAGCGAGCGTCGCGGAAGGGGGCGGTGGTCAGGTCTGGGGTTCCGTCCATGGCGCGGTTATCGGGCGCCGTTGAACGGGGTTCAACCCAGCGCCCTCACCACCCCGTCGCGGGATTTCAGTAGGTCATCACCGGGCGTACCTCGACCTTGCCGCCGGCGATGACCGGGACCCGTCGCGCCACCGCCAGAGCCGCGTCGAGATCAGCGACCTCGATGGCGTAGTAGCCGCCCAGCTGTTCCTTCGTTTCGGCGAAGGGCCCGTCATGCACGAACTGCTCGCCGCCCAGGCCGGTGACGACCGTGGTCGCCGCTCTCACGCCCTCCAGTCCGTCGCCGCCGCGCAGCACGCCCTCGGCGCGCAGCGCCTCTGACAGCGCCATGTGCTTGCCGACAATCTCGGTCAGCGCGGCCTCGTCGGCGTCCGCGTAGGCCGCCTCGGGTTCATAGATCAGAAGCAGGTACTGCATGTGGTTCTCCAATCCTGGACGCGCCTGTCGCGATGTCCATGAGAATAGGACGTGCGAGGGGGGGCTGATCCGACAGGGGGCGGGCTGAAAGTCGCCCTGTCAGGCGATGTCCAAGATTGCGCAGTTTGTGTTATTGTCCCGGTCGAGGAGCCCGCCATGAATGTCTCTCTGACCCCCGAACTCGAAGCCTTCGTCGAAGGCGCCGTCAAGTCTGGCCGCTACGGCTCCGCCTCCGAAGCCGTGCGCGAGGGTCTGCGCCTCCTGCAGGAGCGCGAGGCCAAGTTCCTGCGCCTCAAGCGCGACATCGAGGACGGCTTGAACAGCGGGGAGGCGACGGAAGGGTCTCTTACAGACCTGGCCAAACGGCTTCGCAAGGACTGGGACGACAAGCAGGCCGCCCTCGTTACCCCGGCGGCGCGGACAGCGGCGGAGTAGGTCGTGTCCAGGGGCTGGCGTGGCATCCGCTGGCCGAGGCGGATGCGACGGAAATCTGGAACTGGATCGCGCCGAGAGTCCGAACGCCGCGACGGACATGCTCGAGCGGTTCGAGGATGTCGCCACGATGCTGGCCCGGTATCCTGAAGCGGGTATTGAGCGGTCCAGCCTGGCGGAAGGACTGCGATCCTTCACGGTCGCCGGTTATGTCCTGTTCTACCGTCCGTCTCGATCGGGCATCGACATCGTCCGCATCATCCACAGCCGGCGCGACATCACGCTCGACCTCTTCTAACCCGCCAGCGTCTCGGCGAACCGAACCGGTTCCCCTGCGCCGTGCAGGACGATCTCGTCGTCGCGCATGACCACCTTGCCGCGCACGATGGTGGCCACCGGCCAGGCCTTGGCCTCGAAGCCGTCGAAGGGGGTCCAGCCCACGCGGCTGGCGGTGTCGGCGTGGCGGATGGTCCGGCGGGCCTTGAGGTCGACAATGGTGAAGTCGCCGTCGTAGCCGACCGCCATCCGGCCCTTGTCGGCCAGGCCGAACACGCGGTTCACGCCATGGCTGGTCAGGTCAACGAACCGCTCCAGCGTCATCCGGCCCTCGGCCACATGGGTCAGCATGACCGGCACCAGGGTCTGCACCCCCGGCATCCCCGAGGGCGAGGCCGGATAGGGCCGGGCCTTCTCCTCGGCGGTGTGCGGCGCGTGGTCGGAACCGAGCACGTCGGCGACGCCCAGCGCCACCCCGCGCCACAGGCCGGCCCGATGGTAAGCGTCGCGGATCGGCGGGTTCATCTGGGCATAGCCCTTCAGCCGCTCGTAGGCCTCCGGGCCCTCCAGCGTCAGGTGCTGGGGCGTGACCTCGACGCTGGCCACGTCCTTGTGCAGGGCCAGGAACTCGATCTCCTCGGCCGTGGTGACGTGCAGCACATGGATGCGCTTGCCCAGCCGTTGGGCGATGCCAACCAGACGGCGGGTCGACATGATGGCGCTCTCCGCGTCGCGGACCTCCGGGTGACTGGTCCAGTCGCCGGTGCGGGCCAGCGGCCGGCGGTCCTCCAGCCGGTACTCGTCCTCGGAGTGGAAGGTGCCGCGCCGGTTGATGCTGCTCAGCACCGCCTCAACCCCGGCGTCGTCCTTGATCAGCAGGGTGCCGGTCGAGGCGCCCATGAACACCTTGATGCCGCAGCAGCCGGGCAGCCGCTCCAGTTCGCCCAGGAACCGCGCGTTCTCGTGGGTGCCGCCGACGTAGAAGGCATGGTCGCAGCTCATCCGCCCCTTGGCCCGACGCAGTTTGTCGGCCAGGGCGTCCGGGTCGGTGGTGGTCGGCTCGGTGTTGGGCATCTCGAAGACGGCGACGACGCCCCCCAGAACCGCGCCGTTGGCGCCGGTCTCGAGGTCTTCCTTCCACTCCAGTCCCGGTTCGCGAAAGTGCACCTGGCTGTCGATGACGCCGGGCAGCACCGTCAGACCCGCGGCGTCGAACACCTCGCCGGCCGAGGCCTGGGACAAGTCGCCGATGGCGACGATCTTGCCGTCACGCACGCCCACGTCGGTAAAGCCCCGCCCGGCGTGGTTCACCACCTCGCCGCCGCGAATGATCAAGTCATAGGTCTGGGTCATGGGACGGCTCCGCTGGGATGGAGCCGTTCTAGCGCCGCGCGTCGAGAGCCGCATCCTCAATAGTCATGGTGAGCAGCCGCGAAGCGGCGTGTCGAACCAAGCAGTGAGGCCGTGCGTCCTTCGACACGCGCCTTCGGCGCTGCTCAGGATGAC
>JAUSPV010000066.1 GCA_030652755.1 Caulobacter sp.
GTCATCCTGAGCAGCGCCGAAGGCGCGTGTCGAAGGACGCAAGGCGCTCGACCCGCCACACAATCCATGATTGCATCGGCCGCATGGCCGTCTGGGTCTACATCCTGCGCTGCGCCGACGACAGCTACTACACCGGCCTGACCACCAACCTTGAGCAGCGCCTCGGCCAGCATCACGCCGGCACGTTCGAGGGCTACACCTCCACCCGCCTGCCCGTGGAATGCGTCTACGTCGCCGAGTTCCAGTCGATGTACGAAGCCATCGCCTGGGAGCGAACCGTCAAGCGTTGGTCCAGTGCGAAGAAGGCGGCGGTGATCGCGGGAGCGTGGGACAGCTTGCCCCTCCTGGCCCGGAGCTATCAGCATCATGGCCGACCCATTGCGTCCTTCGACACGGCGGCTCCGCCGCCTGCTCAGGATGACTAGGTTTGTTTGCGTCTAGATCAGAGGAGCCCTCTCTTCTAAGTCATCCTGAGCAGCGCGCCCTGGCGCGCGTGTCGAAGGACGCAGGGCATCAACGCGCACATGACCCCCGACTCCCCCTCCGCCGGCCGCTTCGAGGGTCGCGAGCACATCCTGCCGGTGCGGGTCTATTACGAGGACACCGACTTCACCGGCGTGGTCTATCACGCCAACTACGTCCGCTATTTCGAGCGCGGGCGCAGCGACTTTCTGCGGCTGGCGGGGGTGTCGCACAACGCGCTGGCGGACCGCGCCGATCCGGCAGCGTTCGTGGTGACCCGGCTGGAGATCGACTTCCGCAAGCCGGCGCGCATCGACGACGCCCTGCGGGTGGTCACCACCTATGACGCCGTGAAGGGGCCGCGGCTGTTCATCAGCCAGCGGATCCTGCGCGGCGAGGACCTGATCGCCACGGCCGACGTCGCCGCCGCCTGCATCACCATGGACGGCCGGCCCAGAAAGCCGCCGCCGGGACTCACAGAGGCGGTAGAACCGTTCTTGCGTGAGGCGAATGGCTAACGACCGTTAACGTCTGCGCCTTAGTTTCACCAAAGCCGCCGACAAGATCGGCCTGGACCAGACCAAACCGGGGGTTTCCGCTCGCATGGACGCTTCGACCATTTCCGCCGACACGTTCTCGCTCCTCTCGCTGTGGACCAACGCCGACTGGGTGATCAAGGGCGTCATGGTCGGCCTGGCGCTGGCCTCCCTGTGGTCCTGGGCGGTGATCATCGACAAGGCGTTCCGCTTCACCACCCTGAACGCCCAGGCCAACAGGTTCGAGGACAAGGTCGGCTCGGGCCGGCCGCTCGAGGAGATCGCCGCCGAGTCCGGGGCCGACAACCAGCAGCCCCTGCCCCGCCTCCTGAATGCCGCCTTGCGCGAGTGGCGTGACGCGCGCGGCAAGGGCCCGCTGGGCGACACCCAGACCGCGCTGCTGATCCAGCGCATCGACCGGGTGCTCGACAGCAACATCGCCCGCGAGAGCCAGAAGGCCGAGAGCGGCCTCGGCCTGCTCGCCATCGTCGCGACGGCCTCGCCCTTCATCGGCCTGTTCGGCACGGTCTGGGGCATCATGCACGCCTTCCAGAGCATCGCGATCGAGCGCAACACCTCGCTGGCCGTGGTCGCCCCGGCCATCGCCGAGGCGCTGTTCGCCACCGCCATCGGCCTGGCCGCCGCCATTCCGGCCTACATCGCCTACAACAAGTTCTCGACCGACGCGGGCAAGTTCGGCGCCCGGCTGGAAGGCTTCGCCGACGACCTGTCGACGGCCATCCAGCGCCGTCTGGCGGAGAAGGTTTAGACCATGGCCCTCTCCGCCAACGACGCCTTCGCCGCCGGGGGACGCCGGGGCCGACGCCGGGGCCGGCGCGGCCGCGGCGCGCTGAGCGAGATCAACGTCACGCCGCTGGTCGACGTGATGCTGGTGCTGCTGATCATCTTCATGATCTCCGCCCCGCTGCTGACCAGCGGCGTGCAGGTCGAACTGCCCAAGACCGAGGCCGGCGCCATGCAGGACCAGGCCGAGCCCGTCACCCTGACGGTGAAGGCCGACGGCAAGCTGTTCCTCGGCGAGTCCGAAATCCCGTTCGCCTCTCTGAAGCCCCGCCTCGAGCGGCTGACCTCGGCCGGCTACGACAAGCCGATCTATGTCCGCGCCGACCGAAAGGCCGCCTACGAGGTGGTCGCCCAGGTGATGGCGGCGCTGTCGACCGGCGGCTTCACCAGGATCAACCTGATCACCGACACCGGCGGTCCTGCGTCCGGTGAAAGCCAAAAGGTCACGACCACGGAGGGGCAGTCGGGGTGAACCGCCGGGAGAGGACAGGCATCACGCCGGCCCTCGCGGTCTCGGTCGCGCTGCACGCGGCAGCGCTGGCGGCTGTCGTCTTCGGCGGCCTGTTCAAGGAACCCGCCAAACTCGGCGGCGGCGTGCCGGTGACGCTGGTCGCCAGCGGCCCGCCGGAGTTCATCCAGGCCGAGCTGTCCGACCAGGTCCAGGAAGCCCAGACCGAAGCGCCTGACCCGGTGGCCGAACCCGAACCGGCGCCCCCCCCTGCCCCCGCTCCACCCGCGCCCGCGCCCACGCCGGCGCCGGAGCCCAGGAAGCCCGCGCCCGCTGTCGCGCCCCAGCCCACGCCGTCGCCGGCGCCGGCGACGAAGAAGCCTGCCCGCCCCGCGGCCCGCGCCGAGCTCGACCTCGACAAGCTGCTCAGCGATGTTCAGCCGGCCAGCAAGGCCGCGACGCCCGCGAAGAAGGGCGGCGGCAAGAGGGGGCCGAGCAAGAAGGCGCTGACCGTCCAGATCGGCTCGGGCAAGCGGGTCTCCGCCGCCACCCAGGGCTATCTGCTGAATCTCGGCAACGACCTGAGCCGGCGCTGGAACCCCAACTGCCTGGTCGAGGGCGGCGCCGACATCCGCGCCGAGGTGACGTTCCGCGTCTCTTTCGGCGGCAAGCTGCTGGGGCGCCCGCAGTCCTCGGAGGCCGGCACGACGGACCCGATGGTCCGCGTCGCCTCGGAGCGCGCCATTCGCGCCGTCTACGCCGCCGAGCCGTTCAATGATTTCCCGCCGGAACTTTACGGCGAGGAACTGATCTATCCTTTCGACGCGCCCGCCGCCTGCGCCAACCGCTAGTCCCGGAGAGCCCCGATGATCTTCCGATCCGCCCTCGCCGCCGTCATCGCCTGCGCCGCCCTGCTCGGCGTCGCCGCGCCGACCGTCGCCACCGCGCAGCCGCAGGTGGGGTCGACCATCAGCAGCGGCGTCGTCGAGCCCCTGCCCATCGCGGTGCCCGCCTTCACCGGCGCGGGGCGCGGCGGAGAGATCGCCCAGGTCATCGCCGGCAACCTGGAGCGGTCGGGCCTGTTCAAGACGATCGATCCCGGCGCCTTCCCCGAGCGGAACCTCGACATCGCGGTCCAGCCCACCTTCGACGCCTGGAAAAGGATCAATGCCCAGGCGCTGGTCAACGGCCATGTCACCGTCGAGGGCGACGGCCGGCTGCGCGTCGACTTTCGCCTGTGGGACGTGTTCTCCGGCGAGCAGCTGCTGGGCCTGCAGTTCACCTCCACGCCCGAGAACTGGCGCCGGGTGGCGCACAAGATCAGCGACGCCGTCTATGAGCGGATGACCGGGGAGAAGGGCTATTTCGACAGCCGCATCGTCTTCGTCGCCGAGAGCGGCCCGCGCGACAACCGCATCAAGCGGCTGATGATCATGGACCAGGACGGGGCCAACCCGTCCAGCCTGACCGACGGCAGCTACATCGTCATGACGCCGCGCTTCTCCTCGACCAGCCAGGAGATCACCTACATGGCGCTGCGGCCGACGGGTTCGGCCATCTATTTGTTCAACATCGAGACTGCCCGTCAGGAGACCCTCGGTCGCTTCCCGGGCATGGTGTTCGCGCCGCGCTTCTCGCCGGACGGCAACCGGGTCGCCTATTCGGTCGAGCGCGGCGGCAACAGCGACATCTGGATCATGAACCTGACCAGCCGCGCGCAGAGCAAGCTGACCAGCGATCCGGGCATCGACACCTCGCCCAGCTTCTCGCCGGACGGCTCGCGGATCGTGTTCAACTCCGACCGGGGCGGCAGCCCGCAGCTCTACATCATGGGCTCGGACGGCTCGGGCGCCCGGCGCATCTCGCGCGGCGGCGGCATCTACACCACGCCGGTGTGGAGTCCGACCGGCGATTTCATCGCCTTCACCAAGCAGCAGGGCGGTCAGTTCCACATCGGCGTCATGCGGCCCGACGGCAGCGACGAGCGCATCCTGACCACCAGCTACCTGGATGAAGGCCCGACCTGGGCGCCCAATGGCCGCGTCCTGATGTTCTTCCGGGAAACAAGAGGCGGCGCGCCGCGTTTGTGGACCGTGGACATCACCGGTCGCATCCTGCGTCCGGCCCCCTATCAGGGGTCGGGGTCGGACCCGGCGTGGTCGCCGCTGCTCAACTGAGTGGTGAATTGTGGTTCGTGGGCTTCACCCTGACGGCATTGTGAAGTCTTGTCAGAGTTTCCCGTCGCGTATCTTCGTCATCTCACGTCACTATTGACTTGAGGGACCCATTTCCAAGGAGGAAGCCGCATGAGCTTCGACGTTAAGCGCGCTGGTAAACTGGCGCTTGTTCTCGCCGCCGCCGCCTCGCTGGCCGCCTGCGCCTCGACGAAGCCGTTGCCCGAGCCCGGCCCGGGTCCTGGCTCGCCTCCGGGCCCCGGTACGGGCTATCAGCCCGCGCCCGGCGGCGGCCCGGTGGATTCCCGCGCGCTCCCCGGATCGACGCAGGACTTCGTCATCAACGTCGGCGACTTCGTCTACTTCGACCTCGACAGCTACGATATCCGCTCCGACGCCATGTCGGTGCTGGACGCGCAGGCCGCCTGGCTGAACCGTTATCCGGCCGTGCAGATCCGCGTCGAGGGCAACTGCGACGAACGCGGCACCCGCGAGTACAACCTCGCCCTGGGCGCCCGCCGCGCCAACGCGGTGCGCGACTACCTGGTCCGCCGCGGCGTGTCGTCGGGCCGCATCTCCACCCTGTCGTGGGGCAAGGAACGGCCGATCGATCCGGGCACGGGCGAGGCCGCCTGGTCGCGCAACCGCAACGGCCACACGGTGATCATCGCCGGCGCCCGCTAGGCGCCCGGCGATCGAAAGCCAGCGGAGGGGATCGCGTCGCGCGGTCCCCTCTTTGCTTTCAGCCGATACGCCGTAATTTCGTCTCTGACGTAACCGCATCATCGAGCCCATGACGCGCAAGATCCTGATCGCCTCCTCCCTGGCCCTCGTCGTCGCCCTCGCCGGCGGCGCGGCCTGGTCGCAGACCCCGATGCCCGACCCGCTCGACGACCGCTCGGTCAAGCGGCTGGAGCGGATGGAAAAGGTCGTGCGCGAGCTGCGTTCGATCGTCTTCCAGGGCCGCGACAGCGGAAAGCCCGTCGTCGTCCAGCCCGCCGAGACCGAGAGCCAGCTTCTGGGGCTCGCCGACCGTATCGTCGATCTGGAAGAGACCCTCACCGCGATCAACCGCCAGAACGAGGCGACGACCTTCGAGCTGGACCAGACCCGCCGCGCCCTGGCGGAGTCCCAGGCGGCCAACCGCGCTCTGGCCGACCGCCTGGCCGCGCTGGAGGTCCGCACCGGCAAGATCGAGGCCGACGCCCTGGCCGACGTCGAGGACGAAGAGCTCGCCGGAGCGGCGGGCGACCCCGCCGCCGAGTTCGCCGCCGCCCGCAAGTTGATGCTCGACGGCGACTACGACCGCGCCTACGCGGCCTTCGACCGGTTCGTGTCGCGGCACGGCGACTCCCCCAACGGGCCGGAGGGCCGGTACTGGCTGGGCAAGACCCTGTCGGTGCGCGGCGACCACGGCGCCGCCGCCGGCGCCTATATCGGCGCCATCCGCGGCTGGCCCAAGACGGCCTGGGCCCCGGACGCGGTGCTGGAGCTGTCGCGCTCGCTGCTGGCGCTGAAGAAGCCTGCCGACGCCTGCCAGACCCTGGACGAACTCGCCCGCCGCTATCCCAAGGCGCCGGCGAGCGTCCTCAGCCGGGCCCAGGCGACCCGGACGCAGGCGAAGTGCGCGGCGTAAACGCCGTCTTCGAACGCAGACTGCGGACCCACATCGGCGCGCCGCTGGCCGTCGCCTTCTCCGGCGGCGGCGACAGTCTGGCGCTGTTGCTGGCCGCGAAGACCTGGGCCGACGCCAATGGCCGGTCCGTGCTGGCGCTCACCGTCGACCATGGACTGAACCCGGCGAGCGCGGACTGGACCCGCCGGTGCCGCGAGATCGCCGCACGGCTGGGCGTTCCCTTCCATCCCCTGCGCTGGGACGGCGCCAAGCCCGCGACCGGTCTGCCCGCCGCCGCCCGCGCCGCCCGCCACGCCCTGCTGGCCGAGGCCGCGCGCGACGCCGGCGCGCGGGTCATCCTGCTGGGCCATACCGCCGACGACCTGATCGAGGCCGCCGCCATGCGGGCGGAGGGCTCCACCGTCTCCGACCCGGCCGAATGGTCGCCCTCGCCCGCCTGGCCGCAGGGGCGGGGAGTCTTCCTGCTGCGCCCGATGCTGGGTCTCCGCCGGGCGGAGATCCGCGACGGGCTGCTGGCGAGGGGCGAGCGCTGGATCGACGATCCGGCCAATGAGGACCAGCGGTTCGCGAGAGCGAGAGCGCGCTCAACCCTGTCCTCTCCCGACGGGACAGGGGGACCATCCGAAGGAGGGTGGAGAGGGCCGCGGCCAGGCGCGTCGGAAGCTTCGGGGCCCGAGTCCATGCCACCTCTTCCGCCTTCCTGCACCGAACCCTCTCCACCCTCCTTAGCCTTTGGCGGCGGAGGGTCCCCCTCCCCCTGCGGGGGACTGAGCCTTTCGATCACCGCCCCCGCCGCCCACATCGCCGCCGCCTGCCTGTGCGCGGCCGGTACCTCGCGGCCCCCGCGCGGAGCCCGGCTGGAGCGCCTCGTCGCCCGCCTGCGGTCCGGCGAGGCCTTCACCGCCACCCTGGCCGGCGCCCGCATCGCCTGCGACGGCGAGACCGCCGCCTTCACCCGTGACCCCGGCCGGGCCGGCCTGCCCCGGGTCGCCGTCGCGCCGGGCGAGCCGATCGTCTGGGACGGCCGGTTCCAGATCGACGCCGCGGCCCCCGGCGCCGTCCGCGCGCTCGGCGGGCTCTCCACGCATCTGCCGAAGGCGCAGCAGGCCACCCTGCGCGCGCTGCCCGCCACGATCCGGCCCACCCTTCCGGTCATGGTGTCCCAGGGCGGCGCCGTCTCTTGCCCGATCCTTGCAGATCACCCGTCGGTTCGCGCAACCGCGCTGGTTCTGCCCCGTTTCGAGGCGGCGATCGGCGTTGTTGACGCCGAGCCCGCCGTATGACGAATGGCGCACATGGCGAAACCGGCCCCGCCGCCCTATGTTCTGCAGGGTGACTGGCACAGGAAGAGTTTGAGCGAATGAACCTGCGTAACATGGCCATCTGGGCGGCGATCGTCGTCGTCGCCTTCGGCGTCTGGAGCATGCTGAACCAGGGCTCGGCCGGCGCTGGCGCCACGAGCAGCGAGATCAGCTATTCCGAGCTGCTCGGCAAGGTGCAGTCGGGCGAGGTGACCCGCGCGGTCTTCCAGGGCTCGTCCGTCCAGGTGATGGGCGCCGATCCCAAGGTGATCTCCACCGCCGTGGTGCCCAACGATTCCAGCGACCTGATCAAGGAAATGCAGGCCCAGAACGTCAATGTGACGATCAAGCCGGCCGAGCGGCTGTCGCTGGTCGCCATCCTCTTGAACGCCTTCCCGGTCCTGCTGCTGATCGCGGTCTGGATCTTCTTTATGCGCCAGATGCAGGGCGGAGCCCGCGGCGCCATGGGCTTTGGCAAGTCCAAGGCCAAGCTGCTGACCGAAACCAAGGGCCGCAAGACCTTCGAGGACGTCGCCGGCGTCGACGAGGCCAAGGAAGAGCTGTCGGAAATCGTCGACTTCCTGAAGGACCCGGCCAAGTTCCAGCGCCTGGGCGGCAAGATCCCCAAGGGCGCCCTGCTCATCGGCCCTCCGGGCACCGGCAAGACGCTGATCGCCCGCGCCGTCGCGGGTGAGGCGGGCGTGCCCTTCTTCACCATCTCGGGCTCTGACTTCGTGGAAATGTTCGTCGGCGTCGGCGCCAGCCGCGTGCGCGACATGTTCGAACAGGCCAAGAAGAACGCCCCCTGCATCATCTTCATCGATGAAATCGACGCCGTCGGCCGTCACCGCGGCGCGGGCCTGGGCGGCGGCAACGACGAGCGCGAGCAGACCCTCAACCAGCTGCTGGTCGAGATGGACGGCTTCGAGTCCAACGAAGGCATCATCCTGATCGCCGCCACCAACCGTCCCGACGTGCTGGACCCGGCCCTGCTGCGTCCCGGCCGCTTCGACCGCCAGGTGGTGGTGCCCAACCCCGATGTGGTCGGCCGCGAAAAGATCCTGCGCGTCCACATGCGCAACGTGCCACTGGCCGCCGATGTCGACGTCCGCACCCTGGCGCGCGGCACGCCGGGCTTCTCGGGCGCTGACCTGGCCAACCTGGTCAACGAGGCGGCGCTGATGGCCGCCCGCAAGAACCGCCGGATGGTCACGCACCCCGACTTCGAGGAAGCCAAGGACAAGGTCATGATGGGCGCCGAGCGCCGCTCGATGGCCATGAGCGAGGACGAAAAGCGCAACACCGCCTACCACGAGGGCGGCCACGCCCTGGTGGCGATCACCGTCCCCTCGTCGGACCCGGTCCACAAGGCGACCATCGTCCCGCGCGGCCGCGCCCTGGGTATGGTCATGCAACTGCCCGAGGGCGACCGCTACTCGATGAACTTCACCCAGATGACCAGCCGCCTCGCCATCATGATGGCCGGCCGCGTCGCCGAGGAGATCATCTTCGGCAAGGAGAACATCACCTCCGGCGCCAGCAGCGACATCAGCGCCGCCACCGGCCTGGCCCGCAACATGGTCACCCGCTGGGGCTTCTCCGACGAGCTGGGCACCGTGGCCTATGGCGACAACCAGGAAGAGGTCTTCCTGGGCCACTCCGTCGCGCGCACCCAGAACGTCTCCAGCGAGACGATGAAGAAGATCGACGCCGAGGTCCGCCGCCTGGTCAAGCAGGGCGAGGACGAGGCCCGCCGGATCCTGACCGAGCGCCTCGACGACCTGCACGCGGTCGCCAAGGCCCTGCTCGAGTTCGAGACCCTCTCGGGCGAGGAGATCAACGGCGTGATCAAGGGCGTGAAACCCGTCCGGGACGACGCCGAAACCAAGCGCCCGACCGGCCCCGCCGCCTCGGTGCCGCTGAGCCCCCGTCCGGGCGGCGTGACGGCGAAGTCGCAGGACGAAGCCTAGCGGTCGCAACAAATCTCCCTTCCTCCTCGATGGAGGAAGGGCCGGGGATGGTGGTGCAGCCTTGGCGGCGCGGGGAGAGCTCAGAATGGCGCAAGCGCCCTGCGGAGCCCTTCGTTTCCAAACAACGGCCACACCTCCACCCAACCCTCCTCCCTCGAGGAGGAGGGCTCCCGGTACGAGACGTCAGGCCTCTGGCGGAGCCGCGCCCCCAGGGGGA
>JAUSPV010000067.1 GCA_030652755.1 Caulobacter sp.
GTTAAGATGTCCCTTGGGACACCTTAACCTGTCCCCGATGTTCACCGCGCCAGCCAGCCGCCATCCACCGGCAGGGTCACGCCGTGCACATAGTCGCTGGCGCCGGACGCCAGAAACACCGCCGCGCCGCCGATGTCGGAGGGCTGGCCCCAGCGGCCGGCGGGGATGCGCTCGAGGATCGAGCGGTTGCGGGTCTCGTCGGACCGCAGCGCCTCGGTGTTGTTGGTGTCGAAGTAGCCGGGCGCGATGGCGTTGACGTTGATCCCCCTGGCCGCCCACTCGTTGGCGAGGATCTTCGTCAGGCCCGCGAGGCCGCTCTTGGAGGCTGTGTAGCTGGGCACGCGGATGCCGCCCTGGAAGCTGAGCAGGCTGGCGATGTTGATTACCTTGCCCCCCCTCCCCTGGGCGCCATTGGCCAGCATGTGGCGCGCCGCCGCCTGGGTCAGGAAGAACACCGTCTTGAGATTGGTGTTCATCACCGCGTCCCAATCGTCCTCCGAGAAGTCGATGGAGTCCTGACGCCGGATGATGCCGGCGTTGTTGACCAGGATATCGAGGCCGCCGAGCCCGGCGATCGTCTCGTCCACCACCCGCTGCACCGGCTCGGTCGAGCCGAAGTCCGCCTGGATGGAGACGAACCGGCGCCCCAGGGCCTCGACGGCCGTCCGCGTCTCGACGGGCGCCGAGCGACCGGCGGCGGCGATGTCGGCCCCCGCGCCGGCCAGGGCCACGGCGATGCCCTGGCCGATGCCGGTGTTGGCGCCGGTGACCAAGGCGACCTTGCCGGTGAGGTTGAAGGGGTTGGTCATCAAGCTCTCTCCAACTGTCATCCCGGCCGAAGCGAAGCGGCGAGCCGGGACCTAGTCTGCGGTCGGTGTCGGCTGGGTCCCGGATCGCCTTCGGCGTCCGGGATGACAGCGGGGTGTGGGGCTATTTCAACTGGCAGATGTCGAGGACGTTCATGTCGGTGTAGTCGAGGTTCTCGCCGCCCATGGCCCAGATGAAGGCGTAACTTCCGGTGCCCGACCCCATGTGGATCGACCAAGGGGGGCTAATGACCGCTTCCTCGTTCTGAATGACGATGTGACGGGCCGCGTCGGGCTCGCCCATGAAGTGGAACACCCGCTCGTCGGGTTTGAGGCCGAAGTAGAAGTAGATCTCCGAGCGTCGGTCATGCAGGTGCGGCGGCATGGTGTTCCAGACGCTGCCGGTCTTCAGGATGGTCAGGCCCAGCAGCAGTTGCGCCGAGGCGCAGACGCCCGGGATGACGTACTGGTAGATGGTCCGCTCGTTGGAGGTCTCCAGCGATCCGCGCTCCAGCGGCGTGGCGTCGGCGATGGAGATCTTCTGGACCTTGAAGGCGACGTGCGCCGGGGTCGAGGCCAGGTAGAAGCGGGCCGGGTTGGCGGCGTCGAGGCTCTCGAACACCACGTCCTTCACGCCCATCGGCAGATAGAGGCCGTCCTTGGGCCCGATGTCATAGGCGACGCCATCGACGGTGACCTTGCCGGGGCCGTCGGCGATGTTGATCAGGCCCAGCTCGCGGCGTTCCAGGAACGGGTGGCCGGCGGCCGAGGCGGGCTCGGTCTGGTCGGGCAGGCGGACGGCCGTGGTCACCGGCGCCGCGCCGCCGATCACGAAGCGTTCGTTGTGGCTGTAGTTCAGGCTGATCCCGTCGACCGGAAACATATCGGTGACCAGATAGCGGTCGCGCAGCTGGTCGTTGTCGACCAGCTCCATCATGTCGGGATGGGTCGCGTGATAGGTCTTGTCGAACATGGCGTCGCTCCGGTCCCGGCTGGTGGTCTTCCCTGCGCGCTAGGTAACCGGTGTCATTGATTGGGGCAAGGCCCAAGGGACCGGCTCACGCGGCGCTGGAAACTCTGGCATCATCGCGGTGGCTCAGCAACGGGACCGCCATGCTCGACGACGCCCTCATCGCCGGACTCCGGGACCTGCACAGTGGGCCGGATCGCGGCTACCACGCCTGGAGCCATCCCCTGGCCCTCCTCGATCTGTTCGAGACCGTGCGGGACCGGCTGGACGACCCGCTGGCCGTCTACTGCGCCATCGTGCTGCATGATGCGATCTATGAGCCGCGCGGCAGGGAAAACGAGGCCCGCAGCGCCGCGCTGGCCGCCCGGCTGCTGGACGGCGTCGTGCCGCCAGCGTCGCTCTCCCGCATCGTCCGTCTGATCGAAGCCACCGCCAGACACGCCCTTCCGGACGATCTGCCGCCGGACGAGGTCGCCGACATGGCTATGTTCCTCGACATGGACCTGTCGATCCTGGCCGCCTCGCCCGAGGCGTTCGACGCCTACGAGGCCGGCGTCCGCCACGAGTATCGCGAGGTCCCGGAAGCGGCGTTCCGCGCCGGACGAGCCGCGATCCTAGAAGGCTTCCTGGCCCGCGAGGCGCTGTACCTGTCCCCCTGGGGCCGGGAAGCCTTCGAGGCGCGGGCCCGGGTCAATCTGGCCCGGTCGATCGCGACGCTCCGCGATGACCCGACAGCGCCCGCCTAGACCTTCGCCCCGCCCAGCGCCGGGATCATGCGCCGCAGCGTGCCGTCGCGCAGGACGTAGTGGTGCATCAGGGCGGCGGCGGCGTGGAGGCCGATCAGCCAGTAGCCGATGGCCCCGATCCGTTCGTGCAGGCCCTCGACCCGCTCGCCCAGCGCCTCGTTCGGCGCGACCAGCGGCGGCATCTGCAGGCCAAACAGCGGGATCTGGTCGCCGGCGGCGCTGAGCGCGACCCAGCCCATGACCGGCATGGCCAGCAACAGGGCGTAGAGCGT
This sequence comes from Caulobacter sp., assembly GCA_030652755.1. Taxonomy (GTDB): domain Bacteria; phylum Pseudomonadota; class Alphaproteobacteria; order Caulobacterales; family Caulobacteraceae; genus Caulobacter. The sequence continues at coordinate 2,795 of JAUSPV010000067.1, forward strand.
CACATGCATCGCCGCACCCAGCCATGCGAGCGCGCCGCTCGGCCTGGGCGGCTGCGGGGCGCGGACGCGGATGACGATGCGCGCAATGACCAGCGCCAGCATGCAGAGGCCCAGCGAGAAGTGCCACGCCTTGATGCCTTCGCGCAGGTCGCTGCCGCGCTCGAACAGCACCCGAAGCTCGATGCAGGCGTAGACCGCCGCCATCAGCAGCAGCATCAGCCAGTGCAGCACGACGGACGCGCGTGCGTAGGTGAAGTCCGTACCGGACGTTTCGGTCGTCATTGTCCCACTTCCCCCTACCCCTTCGGCGCGGCCGTCGATCCCCGCACGACCAGCGACGGCATCCGCCATTCCGGGTCGCGTTTGTCGCCTTCCGTGACCCCCAGCAGCCGGTCGGCCGCCAGACGCCCGATCTCGCGCGTCGGCGCGCGGATGGTGGTCAGCGGCGGCCAGACGCGCGAGGCGATCTGGAAGTCGTCGAAGCCGATGACCGACAGGTCCTCCGGCACCGAAAGTCCGGCCTGCCGCGCCGCGTGCAGGGCGCCGGCCGCCATCTCGTCGTTGCCCGCGAAAATCGCGGTCGGGCGGTCCTTCAGGGCCAGCAGCCGCGCCGCGGCCTCCATGCCGGACTCGAAGGTGTAGGCGCCCTCGGCCACGCAGGCGGCGGCCAGGGACGCGCCGTGTTCCTTCAGCCCGTCCTCAAACCCCCCGCGCCGCTCGTGCGAGGAGCGGAAGCGGTCGGGCCCGGAGATGAAGCCGAGCCGCCGATGTCCGAGTTCGGCCAGGTGCCGGCCTGCCAGCAGCCCGCCGTGCCGGTCGCGGGTGACGATGCTGTGGGCCTCGGAGTCGACGGCGATGGAGGCCACGCGCACATACTCGCAGCCGATCTCACGCAGCATCTCGGCCACCGCCTCGTCTTCGGAGACCGACGGGGTCAGCACCACGCCGAACAGCTTCTGGCGCTCGATGAAGGCGCGGATGTCGGGCACCAGGGTGGTGCTGCCCCGATCACAGGGGTGGACGACCAGCTCGAAGCCCGAGCCCTTCATGCCGTCCAGCAGACCCAGCTGCATGTTCACGACATACTGCGGATTTGGGTTGTCGTAGATCAGGCCGATCAGGAACGAGCGGCGGAAGGCCAGGCCCCGCGCCTGCGGATCGGGCGCGTAGCCGTAGCGGGCGATGACCGCCTCGATCTTCTCGCGAGTCTCGGGCCGCACCGAGGGCGAGCGGTTGATGACCCGGGAGACGGTCTTCTTCGACACCCCGGCCAGGCGGGCGACGTCGTTGATGGTGGCGCGACGGCGTCCGCTCTGCAGCGCCTCGTCATCGGATGGCTTCGGCGTCCTCGAACTCACGGCCTCTTCGGCGCTCCCTCGTCCATGAGCTCTGATAACCTGCGTCGCGAGGCGGCGCCAGCGTCGGGCAAGCGCCATTGCCACCGGTGTCCCACTTGCCGAGGGAACCGCCCGAGCGCGCTGAGGCTTGAACGGGGGCAACACCGGGAGACCCGCCGTGGCCGCCGCCGCCAAGCTCGCCAAGTACCGCGCCAAGCGCGATTTCACCGTCACCGCCGAACCCTCCGGCGCGGTCGCCGTCGCGGCCTCGCAGAAGCGCCGCTTCGTCATCCAGAAGCATGCCGCCAGCCGGCTGCACTACGACCTGAGGCTGGAGCACGAGGGCGTCTTTCTCTCGTGGGCCGTCACCCGGGGGCCGTCCCGCGATCCCGCCGAGAAGCGGCTGGCGGTCGAGGTCGAGCCCCACCCCCTCGACTACGGCGACTTCGAGGGCACGATCCCCAAGGGCCAGTATGGCGGCGGCACGGTGATGCTCTGGGACCGCGGCTACTGGGCGCCGGAGCCCGGCTTCGACGTGGACAAGGGCCTGAAGAAGGGTGAGCTGAAGCTGGTCTTCGCCGGCGAGCGGATGAAGGGCGGCTATGTGCTGGTGAAGATCCGCAACGACCGCACGGGCGGCAAGCGCAGCAACTGGCTGCTGATCAAGCACCGCGACGATTTCGCCGTCGAGGGCGATGGAGAGGCGTTGCTGGAAGACAGCGCCTTCTCCATCGCGTCCGGGCGCGGGATGGAGGACATCGCCGCCGGCAAGGGCAAGGCGCCCAAGCCCTTCATCACCCGGGTGAAGCGTGGCGCGAAGGCTGTATGGTCATCCACGAACTCGCCCGAAGCCATCGCGGAGAAAGAGGCGGTGAAGCCCGCGTCGCCCAGGCCCCGTCGGAAGCCGACGCCGACGGCGGCCTCGATGCCCGCCTTTGTCGAGCCACAGCTGTGCAAGCTGCTCGACCGCCCGCCGACCGGGGCCGGCTGGGCCCACGAGATCAAGTTCGACGGCTATCGCATGCAGCTGCGCGTCGAGGGCGGCAAGGCCCGGCTCAGGACCCGCAAGGGCCTGGACTGGTCCGACCGATTCCCCGGGATCGTCGCCGCCGGCAGCGGCCTGCCCGACTGCCTCATCGATGGCGAGGCCGTCGCCCTCGATGAGGACGGCTCGCCGGACTTCGCCGGGCTGCAGGCGGCCCTGTCGGGCGGTTCGACCGACGAGCTGATCTTCTTCGCCTTCGACCTGCTGTTCGCGGGTGGCGAGGACCTGCGGGCCCTGCCCCTTACCGACCGCAAGGCGCGGCTCCAGGCCCTGCTGGACAAGCCGGCCGACACGCACCTGCGCTACGTCGAGCATTTCGCCACCGGCGGCGACGCGGTGCTCAGCTCGGCCTGCCGGATGTCGCTGGAGGGGATCGTCTCCAAGAAGCTCGACGCGCCCTACCGGTCGGGGCGCAGCGAGACCTGGACCAAGTCCAAGTGCCGAGCGGGCCATGAGGTGGTCATCGGCGGCTACACCACCAACGCCGGCGCCTTCCGCTCGCTGGTCGCCGGCGTCATGCGGGACGGCAAGCTGGTCCATGTCGGCCGGATCGGGACGGGGTTCTCGGCGGCCAAGGTCAAGGACCTGCTGCCGAAGCTCAAGGCGCTGGAGACCGATCGCTCGCCCTTCGAAGCCCGCCTGCCGCGCGGCGCGGGCGAGACGCGCTGGGTCAAGCCGCAACTGGTGGCGGAGATCGAGTACGCCGGCTTCACCGGCGACGGCGCCATCCGCCAGGCGTCCTTCAAAGGCCTGCGCGAGGACAAGCCCGCGTCCGAGGTCGAGGCGGAGGCGCCGGCGGCCGCCGCCGACACCGAACTGGCGTCGCCCCGGCCGGCGAAGGGCGTGGCCGCGAAGAAGGCCGGGCCGGCGGTGGTGATGGGCGTCACCCTCTCCAGCCCCGACAAGACCCTGTGGCCGCAGGCCGGCGAGGACGGCGCGCCGGTCACCAAGCTGGATCTGGCCCGCTACTACGAGGCGGTCGCCGACTGGATGATGCCGCACATCAGCCATCGCCCCTGCTCGACCATCCGCACGCCGGACGGTCTGGCGGGCCAGACCTTCTTCCAGCGTCATCTGGGCAAGGGCGCGTCGGCGTTGATCAGCGAGGTGGTTCTGGAGGGCGATCACAAGCCCTATCTGATGATCGAGCGGAAGGAGGCGCTGGCGGCGCTGGCCCAGACCTCGACCACCGAACTGCACCCCTCCAACTGTCGTCCGGGCCAGCCCGAGGTCCCGGGCCGGCTGGTCTTCGACCTCGACCCGTCGGAGGAGCTGGGCTTCGACGCGGTGATCGACGCGGCGCGCGAGGTGCGCGACCGCCTGGACGACCTGGGCCTCGTCGCCTTCTGCAAGACCACGGGCGGCAAGGGTCTCCATGTGGTCACGCCGCTGGCGAAGGAGAAGATCGACTGGCCGACCGCCAAGGCCTTCGCCCGCGAAGTCTGCGCCCGAATGGCGGCGGACAGCCCTGAGCTCTATGTGATCAATATGTCAAAGAAGCTCCGCAAGGGGCGGATATTCCTGGATTATCTTCGAAATGATCGCCTGAGCACCGCCGTCGCGCCGCTGTCCCCCAGGGCGCGTCCGGGCGCCACGGTGTCGATGCCGCTGAACTGGACCCAGGTGCGCAAGGGGCTGGACCCCAAGGCGTACACGATCCGGACGGTCCCGCCCCTGCTGGGCAAGTCCACCGCCTGGACCGACTACGACGAGGGCGAACGCAAGCTCAGCGCGGCGATCAAGCGGCTGGGAAAAGGCTGAGGCGCGCTGCGTCCTTCGACACGCCGCTTCGCGGCTGCTCAGGATGAC
>JAUSPV010000073.1 GCA_030652755.1 Caulobacter sp.
GACGGCGGCACCCTGTTCCTCGACGAGGTCGGCGAGCTGCCGCTCGACATGCAGGTCAAGCTGCTGCGGGCCCTGCAGGAGAGCGAGATCGACCCGATCGGCGCCAAGCGCTCGGTCCGTGTCGACGTCCGCATCGTCTCGGCGACCAACCGCGACCTGGCGAACGCCGTCGCCGAGGGCCGCTTCCGCGAGGACCTGTTCTATCGCCTGAACGTCTATCCGATCGAGGCGCCGTCCCTGCGCGAGCGGCGCGAGGACGTGCCGGCCCTGATCGAGCACTTCGTGACGCGGTTCAATGTCGAGGAAGGCAAGCGGGTCGCCGGGACCTCGCCCGAGACCATGGCCATCCTGACCGGCTTCGACTGGCCCGGAAACGTCCGCCAGCTGGAGAACGCCGTCTACCGGGCCATCGTGCTCTCCGACGCGCCGTTCCTGCAGCCGCACGACTTCCCGGCCATCTCCGGCGTCAAGGTGGCGCCCGAGGCGCTGTCGGCCGAGCCGGTCAGGCCGCTGCCCAGCGCCCAGGACCTGATCAGCGAGATCGGCAAGGACGCGCCGGTCCGCATCCTCGACGCGCGCGGACACGTCCGGCCGCTGGAGGAGATCGAGCGGGACCTGATCCAGCTCGCCATCGAGATCTACGCCGGCCACATGAGCGAGGTGGCCCGCCGCCTCGGCATCGGCCGTTCGACCCTCTACCGCAAGGTCCGCGAACAGGGCCTGGACGTGGGTGAAGAGGGCCTGGAGGAGGCTTCCTGATGCGCCGTCAACCGATCCTGTGGAGGCCCAGCCGCGACGAGCGGCTGCGCACCCTGCTCACCCGCATGAAGCTGGTCGCCGCCCGGACCGCCGTCGCCAACGCCTGACCCTTGCGTCCCCCGGCGTAAATCGCCCTAAGTCTCATCCGTGAACGAGACGCCGAAAGGGCGCGCGGATGGAAACGGCAGGCGTGGACCTGGCGGCGGTGGCCGCCTGGATGGACGGGCAGGGCCTCGGCTCGGGTCCGATCGGGGACGCCGTGCTGCTGGCCGGCGGCACCCAGAACATCCTTCTGAAGTTCAGCCGGTCGGGCCGGTCCTACGTCCTGCGTCGGCCGCCGCCGCACCTGCGGGCCAACTCCAATGAGACGATGCGGCGCGAGGCGCGGGTGCTGGCCGCCATCGCCGGGACAGACGTGCCGCACCCCGGCCTGATCGCGGCCTGCGGCGACGAGTCGGTGATCGGCGCGGCCTTCTACCTGATGGAGCCGATCGACGGCTTCAATCCGACCACCGGCCTGCCGCCGCTGCACGCCGGCTCGGAAGTGATCCGCCATCGCATGGGCCTGTCGCTGGTCGAGGGCATCGCCGCGCTCGGCGCGCTCGACTATCGCGCGCTCGGCCTCGAAGGCTTCGGCAAGCCGGACAATTACCTCGAGCGGCAGGTGGCCCGCTGGAAGGCCCAGCTGGACTCCTACACCGAGTTCGACGGCTGGACGGGCCCGGCGGAGATCCCCGGCGTCGACCGGGTCGCCGACTGGCTCGACGCCCACCGCCCCGCGTCCTTTCAGCCCGGCATCATCCACGGCGACTATCACCTGGCCAATGTCATGTACCGCCATGACAGCGGCGAGCTGGCGGCCATCGTCGACTGGGAGCTGACCACCATCGGCGACCCGCTGCTCGACCTGGGCTGGCTGATGGCCACCTGGCCGGAGGGCGAGACCCCGGCCCCCGGCGCGGTCGGCGTCCAGCCGTGGACGGGGTTCCCGACGGCGGACGAGCTGGTCGAGCACTACCGTCCGCGCACCACCCGCGACCTGTCGACCCTCGACTGGTACGCGGTGCTGGCCTGCTACAAGCTGGGCATCATCCTGGAGGGCACCCACGCCCGCGCCTGCGCCGGACGGGCCCCGAAGGCGACCGGCGACCGCCTGCACGCCACGACCCTCGGCCTGTTCCAGCGCGCGCTGCGCTGGATCGACTGAGCGCCGTCAGCGGAACAGCTGCAGCAGCATCGACGGGGCGCGGTTGGCGATGCCCAGGGCCATGATGGCCAGTTCCTGCTGAACCTGTAGCGCGGTGAACCGGGCGCTTTCCCTGGCGAGGTCCGCGTCGACCAGCCGGCCGATGCCGGCGTCGATGACGTCCTGCTGCTTGCCGACGAAGGTCAGGTGGCGGTCGAGCGCGCCCGATCCGGTCCCGAACTTGCCCGCCGCGGCGTTCACGCTGCGGATGGCGCTGTCGATGTTGGCCAGCTCGGCGGCGCCGATGACGCCGGTCAGGTCCGCCATCGTGCCGGAGATCGCCGCGCCGGTGGTGGACAGGTCGATGTGGTCGATGTCGATGGTCGAGGTGGCGCTGCTGTTGGCCAGCGCCTTGACGTTGCCGGTGCTCCCCGACGAGATCAGGCTGACGCCGCCGAACGTGGCGTTGCCGGCGGCCAGGTCGATCTGCTTGCGCAGCGCGACGTAGTCCTCGCTGAGCGCCGCCTTGTCGCTGGCCGACAGCGTCGTGTCGGAGGCGGCCAGGGCCTTCTCCTTCATCTGCATCAGCAGGTCGGAGATCGATTCCGCGCCTGAGATGGCGACATCGACGATCGACTGGCCGCGTTGCAGTGAGCTCATCACGGCGTTGAGGGATCGCGACTCGGCGCGCTGGGTCTGGGCGATGGCCCAGGTGGCGGGGTCGTCCTTGACGCTGGAGACCTTCAGCCCGGTGCTGATCCGGCGCAGCACCTTGTTCAGCTCGCCGTTGATCGCCGACAGGCTCTGCAGGGCGATCATCGCGCCGACGTTCGTGTTGACGCTGTTCAGCGACATGACGACAGAGCCCGTTTCGAGGATCGGTCGCATTCGGCGACCGCAGGGCGTTTTGCCCCGCGCACACCCTCGCACGGCGGCGTTTCGAAAGGGTTTAGCCGGCCCGTTTCGGGGTGATGGTCAGCATCACCCGGTCCGGCGCCCCGATCGAGAGGCAGGCCATCGGCCAGTATCGCAGATCATAACAGACCCGCACGTCCATCAGCCGATCACCCTCCACCGTCTTGATGTAGATCCCCTCGCGCTTCATCCACGGGTTGGCCGCCACGAAGGCGTCGCGCACCGCGCCGGCGGTCATGGTCGTGGAGGACAGCACCGGTTGCCGGACGTCGTCCCACAGGTCCGCCGCCTGCTCGAAATAGGCTTCGGGCGTTTCCCAGCCGCAGGTCCCGTGGGCGGCCCACTCGTGCTGCAGCATCACCGGCGAGGGGGTCATGCAGCTGTGGCGGCGCACGGTGGCGGGACTGATCGCCGGCGCCGGACCGCAGTAGCGCGGATGCCGCCGCTGCGCGCCGTTGGGCCACAGGCCGTGGACCACGAAGCCGAAGGCGTTGGTCCGGCACTGGGTGGCGTAGTCGGGATCGCCGGCCCGGGCATGGCATTCCTCCGGCGCCCAGGTCAGGGCCAGCATGTAGAGGGCCGTCGGCTCGTCGGCGACGACCTCGTCGGCCGGCGGCGTGTAGCTGGGCGCGGGGGTGATGGTCGCGGGCAGGGCGCAGGTTGGCGCGGGGGAGGGAGCCTGCGTGATCTCGGCGGGCGCCGTGCAGGCCGCGGCGAGGAGGGCGGTGGCCAACGTGACGAGCGTCTGACGAACCTTCACCGACGTTTCCTCAACTGCGTCATGGCCCGACTTGTTCGGGCCACCCATGAACACCGCTCAGCCCGTGCGTCCTTCGACACGCCGCTGCGCGGCTGCTCAG
>JAUSPV010000092.1 GCA_030652755.1 Caulobacter sp.
TGCGCCACGCCTTCGCCACCCACCTGCTGGAGGGCGGCGCCGACCTGCGGGTCGTCCAGACTCTGCTGGGCCACGCCGACATCGCCACCACCCAGATCTACACCCATGTGGCGGGCGACCGGCTGGCCGAGGTGGTAAGAAGCAAGCACCCCCTGAGTCGGAAGGACTGACCGCCTTGGAAGACACCCGCGACAGCAACGGCGCCATCCTGGCCGACGGCGACAGCGTCACCCTGATCAAGGACCTGAAGGTCAAGGGTTCGGGAGGCGTGACGCTCAAGCGCGGGGCCCTGGTGAAGAAGATCCGGCTGACCGGCGACCCGGACGAGATCGAGGCCAATGTCGACAAGGTGAAGGGTCTCGTGCTCAAGACAGAGTTCGTGAAAAAGGCCTAGGCGCAGATGCAGCCGGAAATCGAACAGCTCGAGCGTCTCGAAGAACTGGTGCTGTTCACCGTCGGCAAAACGCCGGTGACGGCCGGCGGGCTGATCGCGGCCCTGGTCACCGTCGTCGTGGCCTTCATCGCCGCGCGCCTGATCGCGGCGGCGCTCAGCCGGGTTCGCGACCGCGCCAAGCGCGGCATGGCGGCGCTCTACATTGTCGAAAAGCTGACCACCTACGGCCTGATCGTGTTCGGGATCATCGCCGGGGTCTCGACGCTGGGCGTCGACCTTTCGTCGCTGGCCGTGTTCGGCGGCGCGCTCGGCGTGGGCGTGGGTCTGGGCCTGCAGGGCATCGTCAAGGAGTTCGTCTCCGGCATCGTGCTGATCTTCGACGAAGAGCTGCGCGTCGGCGACTACATCGAGCTGGAGAGCGGCCAGCGCGGCGTGGTCCACGAGATCGGCGCCCGGGCGACCCGCATCCGCAACAACGACAGCGTCGACATCCTGATCCCCAACAGCCAGTTGATCCAGGGCACGGTGACCAACTGGACCCTGCGCGGCCACACCCGCCGGATCCGCATCCCGTTCCGCGCCGCCTACAATGTCGACAAGGAAAAGGTGCGCGACGCGGTGCTGGAGGCGGCCAAGGCCGTGCCCTTCACCCTGCCCGACAGCGCCACCTACCGCACCCAGGTCTGGCTGGTGGGCTTTGGCGAGTCCGCCCTCAACTACGAGCTGGTGGTCTGGCCCAGGCTGGAGGCGGTGAAGCGGCCCAACGCCATCCAGGCGGCCTACACCTGGGCCATCGACGACGCGCTGCGCAACGCCGACATCGAGGTGCCGGTGCCCCAGCGCGACCTGCACGTCCGCTCGGTCTTCGGCGAGGAGACCGACGCCGCCCGCCGCACGCTCAAGCTGGAGAGCACCGGCGTGACGCCGAGCAAGGGCCGACGCCGTCGGGCCTCGACCAACGATGCGATCGAGGACACCCTGGCGCCGGGCCACGACGATCCGGAAACGCCACCCAAGCCTTCCGCTTGACGGCTTCGCCGCGCCGCCGCAAAACCTCTCGCAATTGCGAAAAGAAGACGACGGGGACGACGCCATGAAGACGCCGCGCGGGTTTTTCAAACCTCTCGCCATCGGAGCGCCGCAGCCGCTTCGCGAGCTCCCCGTCCGGGTCGAGCGGATGATCCACTTCGTGCCGGCCCATCTGGAGAAGGTCCGGGCCAAGGTTCCGGAGATCGCCCCGACCGTCGACGTCATCCTGGGCAACCTTGAGGACGCCATTCCCGCCGACGCCAAGGACGCGGCCCGCGCGGGCTTCATCGAGATGGCCAATGCCACGGACTTCGCCGCGCTCGGCGTCGGCCTGTGGACCCGGATCAACTGCCTCAACTCGCCCTGGCACCTGCAGGACGTCACCGACATCGTGGCGGGCGTGGGCGACAGGCTGGACGTGATGATGGTGCCCAAGGTCGAGGGGCCGTGGGACATCCACTACATGGACCAGCTGCTGGCGCTGCTGGAGGCCAAGCACGGGCTGAAGAAGCCGATCCTGCTGCACGCCATCCTCGAGACGGCGGAAGGCGTGAACAATGTCGAGGCCATCTGCGCCGCCAGCCCGCGCATGCAGGGCATCAGCCTGGGCCCGGCCGACCTGGCCGCCAGCCGCCGGATGAAGACCACCCGCGTCGGCGGGGGCCACCCGTTCTACAAGGTCATCGAAGACCCTCGCGACGACGGCGCCCCCCGCCAGGCCGCCCAGCAGGACATCTGGCACTACACCTTCGCGAAGATGGTCGACGCCTGCGCCGCCCACGGCATCAGCGCCTTCTACGGCCCGTTCGGCGACATCTCCGACGCCGAGGCCTGCGAGCAGCAGTTCCGCAACGCCTTCCTCCTCGGCTGCGTCGGCGCCTGGAGCCTGCACCCCAACCAGATCGCCATCGCCAAGAAGGTGTTCAGCCCCGATCCGGGCGAGGTGATCTTCGCCAAGCGCATCCTCGACGCCATGCCCGACGGCACCGGCGTGGTCATGCTGGACGGCAAGATGCAGGACGACGCCACCTGGAAGCAGGCCAAGGTGATGGTCGACTGCGCCAGGCAGATCGCCGCCAAGGATCCGGAGTACGCGGCGCTATACGGGTTCTGACGACTACGGCTCTGCCGCCGACTGCTGACAAAGGGAGTCACCAGCCGCCGTTCAAGAACCGGAATCCGCGAGACGCCTCCGGAGGGGAGCCATATCGTTCTCCCGGGCGTTTGACCGGGGTACCCGGAGGGGCGAGGGCGACTTCATGGCTTTGGACGTCAGTGACAGGGACCGCTGGGCCGCCGCGATCAGCGCCGTCCGGCGGCGGACGACCGAACTCGCCGCGCCCCTGTCGGCCGAGGACCTGCAGGCCCAGGCCATGCCTGACGCCAGCCCGGGCAAATGGCACCTGGCCCACACCACCTGGTTCTTCGACGCCTTCCTGCTGACGCCGGCCGGCTGCGCGCCCGAGCGTCCGGCGTCGTCCGGCTATCTGTTCAACAGCTACTACGAGGCGGTCGGCGAGCGTCATCCCCGCCCGGACCGCGGCCTCATCACCCGCCCGGCGCTGGACGAGGTGCTGGCCTGGCGGGCGCGTATCGACGCGGCGCTGGAGCGGTTCGTCCGTGACGCCGACACTGAACAGTTCCGGGCGATGGCCCCGATCATCGAGCTGGGCCTGGCCCACGAGGAGCAGCACCAGGAGCTGTTTCTCATGGATGCGCTGGCCCTGTTGGCCCGCCATCCCGACGCGCCGGCCTACCGCACCGACCTGCGCGCCGCCGCCGGACCGGCGCAGCGCCGCGCCGACTGGATCGAGCACGCCGGCGGGCTGGTCGAGATCGGCGCAGACCCTGACGCCTTCGCCTTTGACTGCGAGCGGCCGCGCCACAAGACCTGGCTCGAGCCCTTCGCGCTGGCCGACCGTCTGGTGACCAATGGCGAGTGGGCCGAGTTCATCGCCGACGGCGGCTATGCCAACGCCGCGCTGTGGCTTGCCGACGGCTGGGACACGGTTCGCCGCGAAGGCTGGACCACGCCGGAATACTGGCGCGAGGACGGGCAGGCGACGCTGGCCGGGCTGGAGACGCTCGATCCCGCCGCGCCGGTGCAGCATGTCAGCCTCTACGAGGCCGACGCCTACGCCACCTGGGCCGGCGCCCGCCTGCCGACCGAGTCGGAGTGGGAAGCGGTCGCCGCCGGCCGCCCGACCGCCGGCAACTTCCTGGACAGCGACATCCTGCGCCCGACCCCGGCCGGCGCGCGCGACCAGCTGTTCGGCGACCTGTGGGAATGGACGGCCAGTTCCTATTCGCCCTACCCGGGCTTCCGGCCCGCCGCCGGGGCGCTGGGCGAATACAACGGCAAGTTCATGGCGCGGCAGTTCGTGCTGCGCGGCGGTTGTTGCGCGACCCCCGCGCCCCACATCAGGGCGAGCTACCGCAACTTCTTCCATCCCCACCAACGGTGGATGTTCTCGGGCCTGCGGCTGGCGAAGGATCTCTGATGAACAAGTCCGTACCCCTGGGCGCCGATCTCCAGCGCGCCCTGTTCGCCGCCGACCTGATTGAGGGCCTGTCGGCCAGCCCCAAGGCCACGCCGCCCAAGTGGTTCTACGACGCCGAGGGCTCGCGGCTGTTCGGCGAGATCACCCGGCTGCCGGAGTACTATCCGACCCGCACCGAACGGGCGTTGCTGGCGCAGGTGCGCGGCGATATCGGCCGGGCGGTCGGACCGGGCCGCACGGTGGTCGAGTACGGCGCCGGCTCGGGTGACAAGGCGGTGACCCTGCTGCACGGGCTGGAGCGGCCCCGCGCCTATGTCTGTATCGAGATCGATCCCGGCGCCGCCCGCGCCACCGCCGAAGAGGTGTCCGGCTGTTTCCCGGACCTCCCGACGAAGGGAGTCGCCGGCGACTTCACGGCTCTGGACGGCGCGACTCCGGCCGGCCCGTCCGGCGCGCGGCTGGGCTTCTTCCCCGGCTCGACGATCGGCAATTTCGACCCGACCGACGCGGCGATGCTGCTGGCCGACATGCGCGAGCATCTGGGCCGCGGCGCGCAGCTGCTGATCGGCGTCGACCTGGTCAAGGACCGCGACGTGCTGGTCGCCGCCTATGACGACGCGGTCGGGGTGACGGCGGCGTTCAACAGGAACCTGCTGGTCCGCGCCAACCGCGAGCTGGGCGCCGATTTCGATCTCGACGCCTTCGCCCACGAAGCCCGCTGGAACCCGGCTGAGTCGCGGATCGAGATGCACCTGCGCGCTGCCCGGGCTACAAGCGTGCGGCTCGACGGGCGGACGTTCACCTTCGCCGAAGGTGAGACGATCCACACCGAGAGCTCCTACAAATACACCCGCGAGCGCCTCGCCGCCCTGGCCGAGGCCGCCGGCTGGTCGCTGGCGACCGTGTGGACCGACCCCAAGGGCTGGTTCGCGCTGGCGCTGCTGGAGGGGTAGGGCTAGGCGTTGGGGTAGGATCGGGGACAGTTTAAGGTGTCCCAAGGGACATCTTAAACTGTCCCCGACACTCAGCGCGGCGGGGTATGGATCATGTGGCCCCCGCCGCTGGCC
>JAUSPV010000100.1 GCA_030652755.1 Caulobacter sp.
TGGCGGCGCTTGTAGCTCCCCGGTCGCGCGGGAGGAAGCAAAGTTGCGGCGTCCGGTCGCACAATAGTCTGTCATCCCGGCCGAAGCGCCGGGACCCAGCCATGCAGCCTGGGCCCCTGGGTCCCGGATCGGCCTGCGGCCGTCCGGGATGACAGAGGAAGGCTAGCTGAGCTGGACCAGGTGACGGATCTTAATCGGGCAGGGCGCCCTGCGTGCTTCGACACGCGTCCTGCGGACGCTGCTCAGCATGACGTGGTTTGAAGCGCTTCTGACCACGTCATCCTGGGCAGCCCGCGCAGCGGGCGTGTCGAAGGACGCAATGCCCTAGCTCAGCTTGACCAGCATCTTGCCGGTGTTCTCGCCCTTGAACAGCTTCAGGAAGGCGCCGGGGGCGTTCTCGATGCCCTCGTCGATGGTCTCCTTCCACTGGACCTTGCCGTCCTGGATCCAGCCGGACATGTCCTTCAGGAACTCGGGCAGGTGCTGGAAGCTGTTGGAGACGATGAAGCCTTCCAGCCGGATGCTCTTGCCGACTGCCTGGATCAGGTTCTTGACGCCGTACATCTCGCCGGTCGAATTGTACTGGCTGATCATGCCGCACAGGGCGAAGCGGGCGAACGGACGGGCGTTGGCGATGGCCGCGTCCATGTGCTCGCCGCCGACGTTCTCGAAATAGACGTCGATGCCCTTGGGCGCGACGCGGTTGAGCGCGGCGGTCAGGTCCGGCTCGGCCTTGTAGTCGATGACCTCGTCACAGCCGATAGACTTCAGGTAGGCGACCTTGTCGGCCCCGCCGCAGGAGCCGATGACGGTGTTGCCCTTGATCTTGGCGATCTGCACGACGATCTGGCCGACCGCGCCGGCGGCGCCGGACACGAAGACGACGTCGCCGTCCTTCAGCGCGGCGATCTTCAGGAGGCCCACCCAGGCGGTCATGCCGGGCATGCCGGCCACGCCCAGGAAGGCCTGGGGCGGCAGGCCGAAGGTCTCGAGCTTCTGCACGGCGGCGGCCGGGGCGTTGAACGCCTCGCGCCAGCCGTACATCGACTGCACCAGGTCGCCGACGGCCAGCGACGGATCGTTGGAGGCGATGACCTCGCCCACGGCGCCGCCCTGCATGGCCTCGCCCAGCGCGAAGGGCGGGCTGTAGCTCTTCACGTCGTTCATGCGGCCGCGCATGTAGGGATCGACCGTCATCCAGTGATTGCGCACCTGCACCTCGCCGGCGCCGGGCGCGGGCAGATCGACGCTGGCCAGCTCGAAGTTGTCGGCGACAGGGGTGCCCACGGGCCGGCTCTTGAGGCGGATCTCGCGCGAGGTGGTCATGTGTCTTCTCCCGGTTTACGGCGTATTTTCAAACAGTCGTTTAGACCCTTTCGTAACCTCGCGGAAGCCGTCGCGCGACCCCGCAAATCTCGCTAGAAGCGAAGCCATGGAAAAGGTTCTCAAGGCCGGCGTCGTCGGCTCCGGCGTCTTCGGCGGCTACCATGCGAAGAAGTACGCGGAGATGGACGGGGTGCAGCTCGTCGGCATCTTCGACATTCATCCCGAGCGCTGCTTCGAGATGGCCAATCAGCTGGGCGCCGAAGCCTATGGCGATCTCGCCGACCTGATCGCCGCCTGCGACATCATCACGGTGGCCTCGCCGGCCACCACCCATGCGGGCGCGGCGCTGCAGGCGCTGGAGGCCGGCCGCTCGGTCTATGTCGAAAAGCCGCTGGCCACGACGCTGGAGGAGGCCGACGCCCTGATCGCGGAAGCGGCGAAGCAGGGCGTGGTGCTGGCCTGCGGCCATCAGGAGCGGGTCGTCTCCCAGGCCATGGGCCTGCTCGACATCCCGGAGAAGCCCCTGCGGCTGGAGGCGGTGCGCAAGGGCACGCCGTCGATCCGCAGCAAGGACGTCTCGGTGGTGCTCGACCTGATGATCCACGACATCGACCTGGCCCTGTCGCTGACCGACGCCGAGCCGCTGACCGTCGAGGCCGACGGCGACGGCGACGAGGTCACCGCCGAGGCCACCTTCGACGACGGCTTCACCGCCGTGTTCACCGCCAGCCGCCGCGCCGAGGCCCGCGAGCGGACGATGAAGATCGTCTATCCGTCGGGCACGCTGGAGATCGACTTCATCACCCGCGCCTTCACCAACACCACCCCGTTCCCGCTGAACGAGGCCTTCACCGAGACGCCCGCCGGGCGGGACCCGCTGGGGACGTCGGTGGGTGGGTTCGTGGCGGCGGTGCGCGGGCTGTCGCCGCGGCCGGTGGTGACGGGCGAGGAGGCCGCGCGGGCGCTGGACCTGGGACTGGCCGTGGAGCAGGCGGGCGGGTTCTAGGGGGGGCGAGGTCCGCTTCCGGCTCTGAGTGGACTCTAGCGACAGTTCAGCAAGTCACTTTCTTATTGCCAGCTTCGCTACGACGTCTTCTGGCGCTGCAGCTAGTGCATTATTCAGAATAACTCCATAGCGACATAGGTCCTCTGGCGGTGCCGATGCAGTTGAGAACAATACTCGGTTAGCATCTACTTCAGGCACCCCTTGATTTAACATGACTAATTTGAGGGCGGCCACATCGGCCGTATCTAAACTGGGTGGGATCGGCTGCGGGTCTCTACGTCCCGCCGCAGCAGCATCCATGAAGGCTCCGATGAGGTCGTAGAACGTTCCAGAGCCATCAGACAGCGCGGTGGAAAAGGCCCCTTGAGCCATGGCGGCACAAGCCGGAACATTCGTGCCAGCAAGTTCTTCAATGAAGATGGCGCGCACGCGCTGGTATCGGACCAAGAAGCTGACTGGTGCGCGCGCTGCAAACTCAATCTCACCTGTAAGTCGTTCTTCGATAAATCTTCCAGATATACTAGATGTATATGATAAATCTCTACCTTCGATAATGGCCTGGGCCAAGTTGCGGATCATGAGATCGTAATCATCAGGGAAGGCCAATTTGAGAGCTTTCCAAGCTGCTCTGGCTTCACCAGTCTGAAAACTCCGATCCAGCTCTTGCGCCGCCCATTCTGGCGAGATTTTGGAGAAGTCGGGAGGTGAAGCTTGCGAGTGGGCCGGCATGGTCACGAACATGCTTAGTGCCGTGATCACCAGTCCCAGATAGCTCCTCCAGCGGCTCCAGCGGCGCGACTGCATTCGTTGATCCCCAAGCGACTTCGCGTCAACGTCGCATCGCTGGTGCAGTTCGGCAATCTCAGAAATCCAGCCGTAACAGACGCCAAGCGAAGCTACTATTCCGCAACCGGGACCAGCCTTCGCAACAATCTGGCTTGGAACTCGCCCATCTGCCGGCCACAACTAAGAACCCTCCGGAGCCCCCCCATGACCACCGCCCACGACCACGCCTTCACCGCCATCGACGGCGCGCCGCTGCCGATGTCGACCTTCAAGGACAAGGTCGTGCTGGTCGTGAACGTGGCCAGCAAGTGCGGGCTGACGCCGCAGTATGACGGGCTGGAGACGCTCTACAGCGACTATCGCGACCAGGGGCTGGTCGTGCTCGGCGTGCCCTGCAACCAGTTCATGGGGCAGGAGCCGGGGACGGAAGCCGAGATCGCGCAGTTCTGCCGCACGACCTTCGGCGTCGACTTCCCGATGACCTCCAAGGTCGATGTGAAGGGCGATGAGGCCCACCCCTTCTGCAAATGGGCCGTCGATCAGGTCGGCGAGCCGGCCGAGCCGGTGTGGAACTTCCACAAGCTGCTGGTCGGCAAGGACGGGGCGCTTATCAACGTCTTCGGCCCCCGCACCGACCCCCAGGACCCCGAGATCAAGGCGGCCATCGAGGCGGCGCTCTGAATTCTATCCCCGACGTCTATCCCCCCGTCTTCCCGGCGCAGGCCGGGATCCACGAAGCCGCTCCAGCCCCTGTCCCATATGGACCCCGGCCTGCGCCGGGGAGACGGAGATAGGGGGATAGATTGATTTTATCTCCACCCTCCAAAGTGCCCGCATACTCACCTCGTCCCGTCGCACGGGGAGGGCGCATGGCCAGCGACCTTGCGGCGTCGGGATGGAGTTCGAGCGGGGACAGCGGCGAGGGGGTT
>JAUSPV010000114.1 GCA_030652755.1 Caulobacter sp.
CGTCCTTGACCAGGGCGACCGCTCGCGCTCCCATTCCATCAAGGCCTAAGGGCAGGTGTCATCAGGCCTCACCTCATCCCGTCTTCCCGGCGACCCGAAGGGCGGCGCGGAGCGCCAACGCCGGGATCCATCTTCCTGCGCGCGGGCCTGTGGACCCCGGCCTTCGCCGGGGAAACGGAAGTGGGGGCTGTCTCAGTCCGCCGTCCACCCATAGCGGACACGACCGACCGCCCACGCTCAACGTCAGAACAGCCCCAAAAGAAACGCCCCGGAGATCGCTCTCCGGGGCCTCTCCCGCAGGTCGGTGGGTCGGGAGCCGGAAGGCCGGCCCCCTCCCCGGTCTAGTGAGCCAGAACCGCCAGGAGCAGGAGCGCGACGATGTTGGCGATCTTGATCATCGGGTTCACGGCCGGGCCGGAGGTGTCCTTGTAGGGGTCGCCGACCGTGTCGCCGGTCACCGCGGCCTTGTGGGCTTCGGAGCCCTTGCCGTGGGTGACGCCGTCGCTGTCGGTGAAACCTTCTTCGATCACCTTCTTGGCGTTGTCCCAGGCGCCGCCGCCCGAGGTCATCGAGATGGCGACGAACAGGCCCGTCACGATCACGCCCATCAGCATGGCGCCGAGGCTGGCGAAGGCGTTGACCTTGCCGGCGATGGCGTTGATCGCGAAGAACAGCACCACCGGCGAGACGACCGGCAGCAGGGACGGCACGATCATTTCCTTGATCGCGGCCTTGGTCAGGATGTCGACGGCCTTGCCGTACTCGGGCTTCACCTCGCCGGTCATGATGCCGGGGTTCTCGCGGAACTGGCGACGAACCTCGACCACGACCGCCTGGGCGGCGCGACCGACGGCGGTCATCGACATGCCGCCGAACAGGAAGGGCAGCAGGCCGCCGAACAGCAGGCCGACCACGACGTAGGGGTTGGAGAGGTCGAACGCCACGGCGCCGAGGTCATAGAAGAAGCTGCCCGGCAGGGCTTCGGCCGTGAAGAACTTCAGGTCCTCGGTGTAGGCGGCGAAGAGCACCAGGGCGCCCAGGCCGGCCGAACCGATGGCGTAGCCCTTGGTGACGGCCTTGGTGGTGTTGCCCACGGCGTCCAGCGGGTCCGTCACGTCGCGCACGCTGCTGGGCAGCTCGGCCATTTCGGCAATGCCGCCCGCGTTGTCGGTGATGGGGCCGTAGGCGTCCAGCGCGACCACAATGCCGGCCATGCTCAGCATGGAGGTGGCTGCCGTTGCAATGCCGTACAGCCCGGCCAGCTGGTACGAGGCCAGAATGCCGACACACACAAACAGCACGGGCCATGCGGTGGAGCGCATGGACACGCCCAGGCCGGCAATGATGTTGGTGCCGTG
>JAUSPV010000122.1 GCA_030652755.1 Caulobacter sp.
GTCAGGCCGTCCATCACCGGCATCTGCATGTCCATCAGCACCAGGTCGAAGGCCCGGGCGGCGCATCGGTCGACCGCCTGCTCGCCGTTCTCCACCGACTCCAGGTCGACCAGGTCGGGGTCGAGCATCAGCTCGATGACCCGGCGGTTGATCGGATGGTCCTCGGCCAGCAGCACCCTGACCCGCCGCGCCGCGGCGGCGCCCGTCCCGCCCGGGCCGTCGGCCTCGACCCTGACCGGCGGCTCGGCGCAATCGAGCGGCAGGACGAAGCTGAAGGTGGCGCCCCGCCCGGCCTCGCCCGTCGCCGAGATCGTCCCGCCCATCAGCTCGACCAGCGAGCGGGAGATGGCCAGGCCAAGGCCGGTGCCGCCGAAGCTGCGGGTGGTGGAGCTGTCAGCCTGCTCGAAGCGCTCGAACAGGCGCTCGGCCTGGGCGGGGTCGAAGCCGATGCCGGTGTCGCGGACCGCGAAGCGGGCGACCGGGCCGTCCTCGCTCTCTTCGACGCGGATCGTCAGGCGGATTTCGCCCTGGCGCGTGAACTTGACCGCGTTGCTGAGCAGGTTGGACAGCACCTGGCGGATGCGCAGCGCGTCGCCGCGGAACCAGCCGCCGCAGCCGGCGCTCAGCTCCATGCGCAGCTCGACGCCCTTCTCGCGGGCGCTGGCCCGGAACAGGGCGTGGACGTCGTGGGCCAGGGCGCGCAGGTCGAAGGGCTCGCGGGCGACGCTCAGCCGGCCGGCGTCGACCTTGGCCAGGTCGAGAATGTCGCCCAGCAGGCTCTCCAGCGCCCGGCCGGAGACCTCGATCAGCTGCACCATCTCGCGCTGGGCCGAGGTGAGCGGCGTGCGGGCCAGGGCCTGGGCGACGCCGAGCACGCCGTTCAGCGGGGTGCGGATCTCGTGGCTCATGTTGGCCAGGAACACCGACTTGGAGCGGCTGGCCCGCTCGGCGACTTCCCAGGCCTCGAGCAGGCGCCGTTCGTTGGCCTTGCGGTCGGACAGGTCGCGGATGATGACGGCGAAGAAGGAGCCGTCGGGGGTCTCCAGCCGGGCCAGCGACGCCTCGGCGGGGAAGGTCTCGCCGTTGCGGCGCAGACCCGAGATCTCGGCGCGGTCATGCATGCGCAGGCTGGAAAGGTCGCCGCGGGCGAACCGGTCCACGTGGCCCTGGTGAGCGGCGCGAACCGCCTGCGGCATCAGGAGCTCGACAGACTGGCCGACGACCTCCCGTTGGCTGTAGCCGAACAACGCCTCGGCCCCGGTGCTGAAGAACTCCACCCGCCCTGTGACGTCGGTGACGACGATGGCTTCCGGCGAGATGGCCATCATCCCCGACAGCATGTCCTGGCTGCGGCGTGCGGCGGCCTGCAGCGTCCGCAGGTCCGTGATGTCCTGCACCGCGCCGAGCATGCCCGCTGGCTGGCCGTCCGCGCCCCGCATCAGCTCGCCCTGTTCGACGACCCACCGCACCTCGCCGCCGGGCCGGACCACGCGATGCTCGATGCGATAGGGCTCGCCGTCCAGCGCCCGGTCCACGGCCGTGGCCACAAGGTCACGGTCCTCAGGATGGATACAGGCGAGGAAGGCCTCGTAGCTGGGAACGAAGCCGGCCGGATCCCGGCCGAAGATGCGGAAGATCTGGTCAGACCAGATGAGGTCGCCGCTGGCGATGTCCCACTCCCAGCTGCCCGTTGCGGACAGGCGCTGGGCCCGTTCGAGGTGCGCGAGAGCGTAATCGGACGGAGTGGGGCCGCTCATCTATGCCGCCAGCGGAGCCTGGTGCTGGACGAGCCGGTCGACGACGAGCCGGCTGATCATCCGACCCTCGAGCGGAAGAATGGCGTCCACGACGCTGCCGCCGTCCCGTTCGCAGACGGCGGGCGGCGCCTGCAGCTGGGCGGCGGAGACGTGGAAGGTTTCCTGCACGCTGTCGACCAGCAGCCCGGCCAGCTTGTCGCCGCACTGGGCGACCACGATGACGTGTCGGCTGGTCGGCTCGGTGACCCCCAGATCAAGCTGGGCGGCCAGATCCAGCACCGGCATGACGATGCCCCGCAGGTTGATCACGCCCTTGACGTAGGCGGGCGCGTGGGGGACCGGCGTGGCCGGCGTCCAGCCCCGGATCTCGCGAACGGCCTTGATGTCGACGCAGAATTCCACGTCCTTGACCACCAGGGTGATGACCTCGATGCGGTCGTCATCCCGCGCGAGCACGTCGATCAGGTCGGCGGCCATCAGAACTCTTCCCAGTCGGCGGCGGGCTTGACGGCGGCGGCCGCGCCAGAGCGCGCGAACGAGGCCAGCCTGGCGCGCGCCGCGTGGACGGGGTTTTCGTGGCCGGTCGGCGCGGGGGCCGGCGCCGGGGCGGCCGGCCGGACGCCTTGCGCGGCCTGACTCCTGTCGCCGACTTCGAACCTGGAGACCAGGCTGGCCAGGCCCGCGGCCTCGCTTCGCAGGCCCGCCGCGGCGGCGGTGGCCTGCTCGACCATGGCGGCGTTCTGTTGCGTGATCTGGTCCATCTGGTTCACGGCGGTGTTCACCTCGCCCATGCCAGTCGCCTGCTCGTGGGTCGATGCGGCGATTTCGCCCACCAGCGCGTCGATGTTGGCGATCGCCTCGACGATCGCCGACAGCGCCTTGCCGGTATCCCCGACAAGCTTGGCGCCGCGGCCGACCTGGGCGCTCGAGGTGCTGATGAGGGCCTTGATCTCCTTGGCCGCCTCGGCCGAGCGCTGGCCAGGGCCCGCACCTCGGAGGCGACGACCGCGAAGCCCTTGCCGGCGTCGCCGGCCCGGGCCGCTTCCACGCC
>JAUSPV010000124.1 GCA_030652755.1 Caulobacter sp.
CATCCCGGACGCCGCAGGCGATCCGGGACCCAGCGATGCCGTGCGCGCGCTTCTGGGTCCCGGCGCTCCGCTACGCTGCGGCCGGGATGACAGGGTTTGAGGCCCGCCGATCCGCCTTCGCCCAGGCCCGTTCGTGCAGGGTGAAGGCCACAGTCTGGACCAGCGGCTCGACCAGCCCGACGGCGAGCGCGATGCGCCAGTCGCGGGTCAGCACCCAGGCCACGGCGACGGCCACCGTCAGGTGCATCGTGGCGTAGGTGAGGGTCTTCATCGCGAAACGCATGGCCTTGGTCCGGTTAGTTGAGAATCACTCTCAACAAATAGGCGCCCGCAACCGTTCCGCAAGGGCCCCTGCCCCCTTCCGCAAGCCGCTGATTCCGCTAATGTCGGCAGTCCCCTTTTCAGGCGAACCGGCGGGGGCCCCTCGATTCGCCGACCTTCCGGACTTCGGACGAGACATGAAGCTTACCATCGAGCGGACGGCGCTGCTGAAGGCCCTCGGGCATGTGCAGAGCGTCGTCGAGCGGCGCAACACCATTCCGATCCTCTCCAACGTCCTGTTGACGGCGGAGCGCGAGCAGGTGGGCTTCTCGGCGACCGACCTGGACATGGAGATCATCGACCAGGGCGTGGCCCAGGTCGACGTCCCCGGCCAGATCACCGCCCCGGCCCATACGCTGTACGAGATCGTCCGCAAGCTGCCGGAGGGGGCGGACGTGTCGCTGTCCTTCACCGGCGACGACCCCCGGCTGCAGGTCCAGGCCGGCCGTTCCAAGTTCAACCTGCCGGTGCTGCCGGCCGGCGACTTCCCGGTGATGAGCTCCGACGGCCTGTCGACCCGCATTCCGGTCGACGCCAATGACCTGGCCCGGCTGATCGACAAGACCCGTTTCGCCATCTCCACCGAGGAGACGCGCTACTACCTGAACGGCCTCTATGTGCACACGGTGGTCGAGAACGGCACGCCGATGCTGCGCTGCGTGGCCACCGACGGCCACCGCCTGGCCCTGGCCGAGATGCCGGCCCCCGAGGGCGCGGCCGGCCAGCCCGGCGTGATCATCCCGCGCAAGACCATCAACGAGGTCCGCCGCCTGCTCGACGACGCCGGCGAGACGGTCGACTTCCAGGTCAGCGCCCAGAAGGTGCGCTTCGAGTTCGGCCAGGCCGCCGCCCTGACCTCCAAGGTCATCGACGGCTCGTTCCCCGACTACATGCGGGTCATCCCGCGCGACAACGCCAAGATCATGCTGGTCGACAACACCCTGTTCGCCCAGGCCGTCGACCGCGTCGCCACCATCTCGGCCGAGAAGAGCCGCTCGGTGAAGATGGCCGTCGAACCCGGCCGCATGACCCTGACCGTGCGCAACATGGAGGCTGGCCAGGGCGTCGAGGAGCTGGAGATCGACTACGACGGCGACAGCTTCGAGATCGGCTTCAACGCCCGCTACCTGCTCGACGTCACCGGCCAGATCGGCGGCGAGATCGCCGAGTTCCGCTTCGCGGACCCCGCGAGCCCGACGCTGGTGCTGGACCCGACGGACGCCGGGGTGAAGTACGTGCTGATGCCGCTGCGGGTGTAGGCCCGCTGGCGGCTCTGCTCCACGAGATCTGGGAATCGACGGACGACGACGGCCGCTGGCTGTCCGTCTGCATGATCGCCGGACCGGATGGGGACGAGCTCCGCGCGCAGCTCGACATCGACGCGCGGCTGGTGACGACATTCGAGGCCCACTCGCCATTCGAGGCGATGATGACCTTCCATCGCCTGATGGAGCTGGGTCCCTATCGCGGCGTGAGCAACGACGAGCGGCGGGCCTACACGGAAGAGGCGCTGATGCGGCAGTTCCGGGGACGCTGAGGGGACAGGTTAAGGTGTCCCAAGGGACATCTTAAC
>JAUSPV010000125.1 GCA_030652755.1 Caulobacter sp.
GTTAAGATGTCCCTTGGGACACCTTAACCTGTCCCCGATTACAATCCCATGACCGCCATCCTGCTGGGCGTGCTGCCCGTCTTCGCGATGATCGCGCTCGGCTGGGCGCTGAAGGCCTCGAAGTTCATTCCCGAGCCGAGCTGGCCGCCGATCGAGCGGATCACCTACTTCGTCTTCTATCCGGGCTTCCTGATGCCGGCGGTGTGGAAGGCCGACTTCGGGGCGCTGTCGGCCGGGCCGCTGGCCTTCGGCACGGTCGGGGCCATCGCTCTGGTGGCGCTGGCCGTGCTGGCGGCCCGGCCGCTGATCCGCCTGCCCGACGCCAGCTACACCAGCGTCTTCCAGGGCTGCCTGCGCTGGAACACCTTCGTCTTCCTGCCGCTGGTGGCGGTGGTCTACGGGGCCGAGGGCGCGGGGCTGGGGGCGATGATCATGGGCGCCCTGATCCCGGCCATCAACGTCGTCTGCGTGCTGGTGATGGCCAAGTGGGGCGAGGGCCAGGGCGGCGGCTGGCGGACGGCGCTGCTCGGCCTGGTCCGCAACCCGGTGCTGTGGGGCTGCGCGGTCGGGGCGCTGTTCAATGTGCTGAAGGTCCCGCAACTGCCGGTGTTGATGAGCACGATCGACCTGCTGTCGAGCGCCGCCCTGACCATGGGGCTGGTGGTGGCCGGGGCCGGGCTGAACTTCGGCTATGTGCGCCGCAACCACCTGACCATCGTGGCGGTCAGCGCCGTGAAGCTGCTGGTGCTGCCGGTGCTGATGTGGGGCCTGACCCGGCTGGCCGGCGGCGACGAGACGGCCCAGGGCATCGCGCTGCTGGTCGGCTCAGCCCCCGGCGCGGCGGCGTCCTACGTCCTGGCGCGGCAGATGGGCGGCGATGCGCCGCTGATGGCCGGGGTGGTGGCGTTCACGACGGCGGCCAGCCTGGTGACGATCCCGGCGCTGCTGGTGGTGTTTCATCTGGCTTAGGGGCGGCAAGCGCATTGCGTCCTTCGACACGCCGCTGCGCGGCTGCTCAGGATGACGTGTTTGGAAGGCTCCCCTCCTACGTCATGCTGAGCAGCGCTCGAAGAGCGCGTGTCGAAGCACGCAGTGATCCTAAAGCGCGTCCCCGCGCCCCAGCGGATCGGGCAGCGCCTCGCCGTCGGGCACGAAGCTCAGCGACACCGAGTTGATGCAGTAGCGCAGGCGGGTCGGCGGCGGGCCGTCGGGGAAGACGTGGCCCTGATGGCTGCCGCAGCGGGCGCAGATCGTCTCGATGCGCAGCATGCCGTAGCTGGTGTCGCGCACCTCGCCGACGTGGGTCTCGTCCAGCGGGGCGTAGAAGCTGGGCCAGCCGGTGCCGCTCTCGAACTTGGTCTCGAAGCGGAACAAGGGCAGGCCGCACAGCCGGCAGCAGTAGGCGCCCGGGCGCTTCTCGCCGAGCAGGCCGCCGCAGAACGGCGCCTCGGTGCCGTGGTGCAGCAGCACCTGCGCCTCCTCGCGGGTGAGGTCGGCTTCCAGGCGCGCGCGTTCGGCGCCGGAGGGCGGGGTGAGGTCGAAACCCGAGGGAGACTTGGTCATGCTCCCAATCTAGGGCGTGCGGGGCGCCGGGGAAAGCCGCGCGCCGGCGGTGGCGCCGCGACGGCCGCGTGCGTATCTGTCTGGCAGACCGATCCGACGGAGGACACCGCATGCTCACCGCCACCACCCCTTCCATCGCCGAACGCCCGACCGTCCAGACCCTGGGCGTCGTCGCCGGCGAGGCGATCATCGGGGCCCATATCTTCAAGGACCTGTTCGCCGGCATCCGCGACGTGGTCGGCGGCCGGGCCGGCAGTTACGAAAGCACCTTGCGCGAGGCGCGCGAGGCGGCGACCCGCGACATGATCGAGGCCGCCCGGGCCATGGGCGCCGACGCGGTGGTCGGCGTCGACTACGACTACGAAACCATCGGGACCAGCGGCAGCATGCTGATGGTCTCGGCGGCCGGCACGGCGGTGAAGCTGGGCTGACGCCCGCGCCGCCCTATCTGGCGGTCCATGACAGCCCCCTGCCCGCTAACGAGTTTTCCCGCCGACGGCTGCGCCGTGGTCGTCGGCGCGGGTGGCGGCCTCGGCGCCGCGCTGGCCGAGGCGCTGGCGGCCAGCGGCCGGTTCAGCGCGGTCCACGCCCTGCGCCGGGCGGACCTGGACCTGGAGGACGAGGCGTCGATCGCCGCGGCGGCCGCCCGGCTGGACGCCCCGCCCCGGCTGGTCATCGTCGCCACCGGCCTGCTGCACGGCCAGGGCGTCGCGCCGGAGAAGGCTCTGCGCGCCGTCGATCCGGCCGCTCTCCTCAAGAGCTATGCGATCAACGCGGTCGGACCGGCGCTGGTGGCCAAGCACTTCACGCCGCTGTTCCCGCGCGCCGGCAAGGCGGTGTTCGCGGCGCTGTCGGCCCGGGTCGGCAGCCTGGGCGACAACCGGCTGGGCGGCTGGCACGGCTATCGGGCGTCGAAGGCGGCGCTGAACATGCTGCTGCGCAATGTGGCCATCGAGCTGGCGCGGACCCGGCCCGAAGCGGTCTGCCTGGCCCTGCACCCCGGCACGGTCGACACCGGCCTCAGCGCCCCCTTCCAGGCGGCCGTGCCCGGCGAGCGGCTGTTCACCGCGGCCTTCAGCGCCGCCCGTCTGCTGGAGGTGATCGATCATCGGGGCCCGGAGGACAGCGGCGGCGTTTTCGACTGGGCCGACAAGCCTGTGCCTTGGTGACGCTACGTCCACGCCTGTCAGGCGTTGCCAAGCCCGCCCATGCGGTCTAACCCGCAACGCAACAATCGTGCGCAAGGGACGACCGCAGGCCTATGTTCTCGAAGATTCTGATCGCCAACCGGGGTGAAATCGCGGTCCGGGTCATCAAGACCTGCCGCCGGATGGGGATCAAGACGGTCGTCGTCTACTCCGAAGCCGACGCCGACAGCCTGGCCGTCGAGATGGCCGACGAGGTCGTGTTCATCGGCCCGGCCCCGGCCAGCGAGTCCTACCTGGTCCAGGACAAGATCATCGCCGCCTGCAAGCAGACCGGCGCCCAGGCCGTGCACCCGGGCTTCGGCTTCCTGTCGGAGAACGCCAGCTTCGCCCAGCGCTGCGCCGACGAAGGCATCGTCTTCATCGGCCCCAACCCGGGCGCGATCAGCGCCATGGGCGACAAGATCGAGTCCAAGAAGTTCGCCGAGAAGGCCGGCGTCAGCTGCGTGCCCGGCCATATCGGCGAGATCGCCGACACCGCCCACGCCGTGAAGATCTCCGAGGAGATCGGCTACCCGGTGATGATCAAGGCCTCGGCCGGCGGCGGCGGCAAGGGCATCCGCGTCGCCCACAATCGCCGCGACGTCGAGGAAGGCTTCCCGGCCGTGAAGTCCGAGGCCAAGTCCAGCTTCGGCGACGACCGCATCTTCATCGAGAAGTTCATCACCAGCCCGCGCCACATCGAGATCCAGGTGCTGGGCGACAAGCACGGCAACGTAGTCCACCTGTTCGAGCGCGAATGCTCGATCCAGCGGCGCAACCAGAAGGTCATCGAGGAGGCGCCGAGCCCCCTGCTCGACGAGGCCACCCGCGCCGCCATGGGCGCCCAGGCCGTCGCCCTGGCCAAGGCCGTCAACTACGACAGCGCCGGCACGGTCGAGTTCGTCGCCGGCCAGGACAAGAGCTTCTACTTCCTGGAAATGAACACTCGCCTGCAGGTCGAGCACCCGGTCACCGAGCTGATCACCGGCCTGGACCTCGTCGAGCAGATGCTGCGTTCGGCCGCCGGCGAGCCGATGGCGTTCGGTCAGAAGGACCTGAAGATCAACGGCTGGGCTATCGAGAGCCGCATCTACGCCGAGGACCCCTACCGCAAGTTCCTGCCGTCCATCGGCCGCCTGGTCCGCTATGACCCGCCGGTCGAGGGCCAGCACGAGGGCTACACGGTCCGCAACGACGCCGGCGTCCGCGAGGGCGACGAGATCTCGATGTACTACGACCCGATGATCTCCAAGCTCTGCACCTGGGCGCCGACGCGCCTCGCCGCCGTCGACGGCATGGCCCGGGCGCTGGAGGATTTCCACATCGAGGGGCTGGGTCAGAACATCCCGTTCCTGGCCGCCGTGATGGACCAGGAGCGGTTCCGCACCGGCGCCCTGGCCACCAGCTACATCGTCGACGAGTTCCCGGACGGCTTTGACGGCACGACGCCGACCGCCTTCCAGATCGACGTCCTGACCGCCGCCGGCGTGGCCATGCACCGCGTCATGTCCGCCCGCGCCGGCTCGCCGGCCCGCAACGACTGGATGGTCTTCGTCGGCCACGCCAGCCGCGCCGTGGCGGTCGCCGACACCGGCGAGGGCCTGACCCTGACCCTGGCCGAGGACGGCCGGGTGATGAGCCTGACCGACGTCGTCTGGCGCCCCGGCAAGGCGCAGTTCCGCGGCCGGCTGGACGGCAAGGCCTTCACGGTCAACGTCGCCCCGGCCGCCGAGGGCTTCGTGATCCGCCACCGCGCCGCCAAGCAGAAGGTGCTGGTCCTCTCGCCCCGCTCGGCCGAGCTGCACGGCAAGATCCCCGAGAAGAAGCCGGCCGACACCTCCAAGATGATCATCTCGCCCATGCCGGGCCTGGTGGTCAGCATGGACGTCGAGGTCGGCCAGACCGTCCGCGAGGGCGAGGTGGTCTGCGTCATCGAGGCGATGAAGATGCAGAACATCATCCGCGCCGAACGCGAGGGCGTGGTGAAGGTGGTCTCGGCCAAGGGCGGCGACAGCGTCGCGGCCGACGAGGTGCTGGTCGAGTTCGGCTAGGGCCGCCGCCCTCCACGACTCCCGGCCGCCCGGCGGTGAACCTTCGCCCCCTCCACCGCGTTAAGTCCCCGAACCAGGCCGGGACCGCGCGATGGATGCCTCGACCCTCTACAGCTTCAACGGCCGCGCCGGGCGGATGAGCTTCGCCCTGACGCAGATCGGCGTCTTCACCGCCACCTACGTGTTCACCTTCCTGATCATCGTGATGACCGGCGCCGGCAACGAGTCGCGCAGCGGCGTGACCCTGTCCGATCAGGCCGTGGTCATGGTCGCGGGGTCGGTGTTCTACATCAACATGGTCTGGATCAGCCTGGCGGCCGCCGTGCGCCGCTGCCATGACCGGGGGCTGTCCGGCTGGATGCTGCTGTTCGTCATGCCGCCGATCCTGGGCCAGATGTGGCTGGTGCTCAGCCTGGTCACCGGCGAGGGCGAGGCCGGTCGCAATCGCCATGGCCGACGCCGCCCGACCTTCGCTCCGGCCGACGCCGCGGCCGACCTTCCGGATTCGCCCGCTCTGGCCTAGATAGGGTCAACGCCCCCCGGCGGAGTCGGAGCAAGTGACCTCATGAGCGGCCAGATCGACTGGATGGAGCTGTTCTTCTCCTCCACGGGCCGCGTCTCGCGCGGGCCGTTCCTCATCGCCGCCGCCGTCCTGATCTTTCTCGCCGCCATCTATGGCGCCGGCGCCACCTCGACCCCGACCCTGCACTGGCTGACCGGGTGGTTCGTCTATCCCGGCCTGCTGTTCTCGGGCTGCTGCGTGCTCAGCAAGCGGCTGCATGATCGCGGGCGATCCGGCTGGCTGGCCGCCGTCGTCCTGCTGGCCCTGGTGCTGGCCTGGCCCCGGCCCGACGGCCTGATCGACTATATCGCCGCGGTGGTGGTCATCTGGGCGGTGATCGAACTGGGCGTCATGCCCGGCGAACAGGGCGCCAACCGTTTCGGCGCCAATCCGGTGCGATCCGTTCAGGCGTAGAGCGGCGGCGGAAGGCTCGGGGACAGTTCAAGGTGTCCCTGCGGGGACGCCTTGAACTGTCCCCGACGGAGCATCGGCGTCCTCGACCGGACCGAACACCCGCACGAACGCCGCCTTCAGGGCCGCGTCCGCCTCGTCCATCGTCACCGGCAGGCCGAGGTCGACGAGGCTGGTGACGCCGTGCCCGGTCTGGCCGCAGGGCACGATGCCGTCGAAGTGCGACAGGTCCGGCTCGACGTTCAGGCTGATCCCGTGGAAGCTGACCCAGCGGCGCAGCTTGACCCCGATGGCGGCGATCTTGTCCTCGCGCGACCAGCCCGGGCCCTTGCGCTCGACCCAGACGCCCACGCGCCCGTCCCGTACGCCGCCCTCGACATTGAACGCGGCCAGAGCGTCGATCACCCAGGCTTCCAGCGCGGCGACGAAGGCGCGCACGTCCCGGCCCCGCCGCGTCAGGTCCAGCATCAAATAGGCCACCCGCTGCCCGGGGCCGTGGTAGGTGTACTGCCCGCCGCGGCCGCTGGCGAAGACCGGGAACCGGTCGGGATCGATCAGGTCGCTGTCCCTGGCCGACACCCCGGCGGTGTAGAGCGGCGGATGCTCCAGCAGCCAGACCAGCTCGCCCGCCGTCCCCTCGGCGATGGCGGCGGCGCGCGCCTCCATGGCCGCCACGGCCTCGAGGTAGGGGACCGGCGCCGTCGAGACCGCCCAGCCGGCCGCAATAGCGTCGGCGCGACCGAATAGCGCGGCCGGGGCGGCGGGATTTAACGGCTGATCAAGCATGCTGCCCGCAATGTGGCCTGTCGGCGCGAGTTGCGCGAGAGGGGCTGCGTTTTCGTGAGTCAGGTCAAAGCCGTCAACGTCGATATCGCGGTGCTTCTGGGCCGCTCGACCCTGCCGATGCAGCAGCTGCTGCGCATGGGCCGGGGCGCGGTGATTCCGCTCGACGCCAAGATCAATGACGAGGTCTGGATCCTGGCCAACAACCACCCGGTGGCCCGCGGCGAAATCCAGATCAACGACGACCGCATCAGCATCGCCGTGACCGGCCCCGCCGACGTCTACGACTTCATGGCCGGGGGGGGGTAGGACCCCTCCATCCAGAGCTCAACCGCGGGGACGTGTACCGCTTGGCGAGCCCCTGTGGTCGTGCTAGTCGCGACCTCAGGGGGACTATTCAATGCATCTTGCGGCGGCGCTTCTGAGCCTCGCCCTGCTCGCGCAGGCCGAGCCGACCACCACGACTGCCGATGCGCAGGCGACCGCGTTGCCGACTTCGCCGCCGGCTGCCGATCCGGCCGCTCCGGTCGCTGGCGCGCCGGTCGCGCCGCAGATCCCGGCTACCAGTGTGAAACTCGCCAAGGGCGCCGAGCTGCGCATCGAGCTCGCCAACGGCGTAAGCTCGATCACCAGCAAGCTCGGCGACCGCTTTCCGATCCGTCTCGTGGAGCCGATCAAGGCCAGCGACGGCACGGTGATCGTCGCGGCCGGCGCCATGGGCGAGGGCGAGGTCATCGACGCCGCGCCGTCGGGAATGAACGGCCAGCAGGGCAAGCTGGTTATCTCGGCCCGATTCCTGGATCTGAATGGCGTCCGGGTCCGCATTCGCGGGATGTCCCTGATCGCCGCGGGCGAGAGCCGCGTCGACCTGTCGAGGGCCGTCTCGTTCGTGCCTTACGTCGGCCTGGCTTCGTTCCTGATCAAGGGCGGCGACATCCAGTTCCCGACGAGCACGCCGGCCACCGTGAAGGTGGCGGCGGACGTCGAAGTACCAATCATCACCGCGAGTTCACCTGAGGGGACACTACAATGAGAAAGTTCGCGACCTTCGCGGCAGGCTTGGCCCTGTCGCTGTCGCTCGGCGCCACGGCCTTCGCCCAGGACGCCTCTGCGCCTGAGCCGGAAGCCGCCGTCGCAGCCCCGGCAGCACCTGCCGCCGAACCCGTCGCCGAGCCGGCTCCGGCTCCGGCGCCGGAAGCGCCTGCCGCCACGCCGGCTCCCGCCGCTTCTGAAAAGGGCAAGATCGTCTTCTTCCGTCCGTGGCGCCTGACCGGCGGGGCCTACACCTACTGGGTCGTCGAGACGGGCGATGACGGCAAGTCGACCAAGGAGACGGCGCGCCTCGCCGGCCTGCCGAATGGCGGCGCCTACGCCCTTGAGGTCGAACCGGGCGTCTACAGCTACAACATCCGCGGCCCGATGGCCGACAACCGCGCCGAAGACCGTCTTCGCATCGATATCGAGGCCGGCGAGACCTACTACGTCGAGCAGACGGTGCGCATGGGCCTCGTCACCGGCGGCTTCCAGCTGGTTCCGGCGGACGAAGTCCGCTTCAAGACGTCGAAGGCCGACCTGGCAAAGGGCAAGAAGCCGGAATAGCCTTCGGCGTCACGGCTACGACCAACAAGGGCGCACATCACCCGATGCGCGCCCTTTGTGTTTCGGCTCTCGGCGCCCCGCGAGGCCGGCCCCGCCGACGTCTACGACTTTGTGGCCGGCGCTGGGACCGCAACCTCGGCGGTGGGGCGTGGTCAATCTCCGCCATCCGCTCCTCGAGCAACCCGCCGGCATCCTCGGCGAGCGCTTCGAAGAAGCCTTCGAACAGATCTGATCGGGCGCGCGCTCTCGCTGCAGCACCGGTGGCGATCTCGCTGACCAGCGTCGTGTGCGCCGTCAGGGCCGCCTGCCTCGTGCGTTGGCGGGCGTCTTCAAGCGCCTTGAGGCGCGCGGGGGCGGGGCGAGGCTTTGACACGGCGTCTTCCTTGGTTGGCACGGGTTCGCGACCCGTCACGAAAGAACAGGTTGGGGAGGTGGTGCGGAGCGCTCCGGGTTCGCCCCGGAAGTCTGTGTGTGAACGTGCGAACTGGAGAAACCCAAAGCGCTCCGCGAAGATCGTTATCCGGAAGCTTCCGCTCGGCAGCCGTCTTCGGGCTTAGCC
>JAUSPV010000126.1 GCA_030652755.1 Caulobacter sp.
AAGGGACATCTTAAACTGTCCCCGACTCCGTCGAAGCCCGGATGCCCTGCGGCTCTCAGCCGAACAGACCGCTGAACCACGCGCCGATCGCCGCGAAGACCCCGGCCAGCCAGGCGAGCAGTCCGCCGCCCGTCTTCGCCTCGGCCTCCGGCACGAACCAGCTCGGCGCGGCCGGCGGGGCGCAGTTCTTCTGCATGCCGGCGCCCTTCAGATAGGCGCGGCGGAGTTTGCCGGCGTTGATCGCCGCGGCCACCCGCTTGTCGCGGCGCTCGGCGCCCGACAGCTTGCGCACCCAGCCGCGGAACGGAAGAACACTGCGGGTCTCGTCCTCGACCGCGTCGACGACGGCGTCGCCCGCCGTCTGCCTGAGCTTCTGGCCCCGGGTGCGCGTGTCGGGCGCCGGCGGCTCGTCGAGATCCGGCCCCAGCGCCGCGTCCAGCCGGCCGACCTCGGCGGCGATCGGCTCGCAGCGCGTCATGCCGTCCATGGCGTAGGGGCTGGCGACCGCGCGCTGCAGCACGCCCGGAATGTCGACGTGCTTCAGGTTCAGATCGTCGAGCGGCGCGGTGACGGCGTCGCGCAGGTTCGGCCGGACCTGGGTCGAGCCCCGGTCCTGAGCCCGATCGGGCCCATCGTCCGCCTGCGCCAGCGCTGGGCCGGCGAGGAGAAGGCTCAGGGCGACGGTCAGGCTCAGGCGGTGCATGGGGTTCCATAGACGATCCAGCCTGTCGGCGGAATTGTGGCTGGCGCTGACGGGGACATGCACTTCAGTGCGTGTCCCCTGCCGCTGGAAGCCGCTGGGGACACGTACCGAAGACGGTACATGTCCCCCGGTCGTAGCGCCTTCCCCTCCGGCGCCCGATCCGCCTACAGTCACCACCAGACCGGGCGAACCGGCATGGGAGGCACAGTGACCACAACAACCCGCCGCTGGGTGCTCGCGCGCCATGTCGAGGGCGCGCCGCGTCCGGAGGATTTCCGGCTCGAAACCCTGCCGCTGCCGGCGCTGGAAGACGGCAAGTTCATCGCCAGGGTGATCCTCAGCTCGGTCGATCCCGGCACCCGCTCGCGCCTGTCCGGCGGCGACAGCTATGCCGGCGCCATGAAGATCGGCGAGGGCATCGACGGCTTCTGCGTGGCGCAGGTCGTGGAGAGCAGGAACCCCAACTATGCGCCGGGCGACCTGATCGCGGCGGGCGGCGGCTGGCGCGAGCACTTCGTGTCCGACGGCCGGGGCTTCATCCAGAAGATCACCGATCGCCGCGTGCCGCTGGGCTGCTGGATCGGCATCCTGGGCGTGCCCGGCCTGACGGCCTGGTTCGGCATGCACCGCGTGGCCCAGGCGAAAGAGGGCGAAGTTCTGTTGGTGAGCTCCGCCGCCGGCCCGGTCGGCGCCACGGCGGGCCAGATCGGCAAGAAGCTGGGCATGCGCGTCGTCGGCATCGCCGGCGGGCCGAAGAAATGCGCCTGGCTGAAGGACGAAGCCGGCTTTGACGCGGTCATCGACTACAAGGCCGAGCCCGACCTGACCGCCGCGATCAAGGCGGCCTGCCCGGGTGGCGTCGACGTCCTGTTCGACAACGTCGGCAACGAGATGGTCGACCGCGTCCTGCCGCTGATGAAGCTGCGCGGCCGGGTGGTCGTCTCCGGCCAGGTGGCCGATTACAATGTGCCGGTCGAGCAACGCCATGGCCTGAAGCACACCGACGTCTTCATCACCCACCGTGTCCGCATGGAGGGACTGGTGGTGTTCGACGACATCCGCCAGTTCGCGGTCGCCCAGAGCCAGATGGCCGACTGGATCGCCGACGGCTCGCTGAAGTTCGCCATCGAGGAGTTCGATGGCCTGGAGTCCGCCGCCGAGGCTTTCTGCGGCCTGTTCCGGGGCGAGAACTTCGGCCGTCGGCTTGTCCGCGTCAGTGAGGATACCGCCTGATGAAGTTCGAGGACTACCAGCGCTTCACCTTCCGCCGCGATGGGAAGATCCTGGTCTGCAGCTTCAGCGGCAACGCCGTGAACGCCGTCGACGCCCGCATGCACGACGAGCTGGCCGAGCTGTTCGTCGATCTGCAGCACGACGACGACAGCGACCTGATCGTGCTGACCGGCGAGAACCGCGCCTTCTGCGCCGGCGGCGACTTCGACTGGTTCGACGAGCAGATCAACGACCCCCGGAAGTTCCGCGCCATCGCCTATGACGCCAAGCGGATCGTCAGCGGCCTGCTGGACCTGGAAAAGCCGATCATCGCCCGGCTGAACGGCGCGGCGGCGGGCCTGGGCGCCACCATCGCCCTGCTCTGCGACGTGATCATCGCCGACGAGGCGGCGAAGATCGGCGATCCGCATGTGAAGGTCGGGCTGGTGGCCGGCGACGGCGGGGCGATCATCTGGCCGCAGCTGATCGGCTTCGCCCGCGCCAAGGAGCTGCTGATGACCGGCGACCTGCTCTCGGCGACCGAGGCGGCCGGCATGGGCCTGATCAACTACGCGGTCCCCACCGACCAGCTCGACGCCAAGGTCGCCGAGATCGCCGGCAAGATCCTGGGCAATCCCCGCTGGGCGGTGCGCTGGACCAAGATGACGGCCAACATCACCCTCAAGCAGATCATGGTCAGCACCTCCGACGCGGCGGTGGCCTACGAAAGCCTCAGCAACATGACCGCCGACCGCAAGGAGGCCGTCGCCGCCTTCCGCGAGCGGCGTCCGATGAATTTGACGGGGGAGTGATGCACGCCCGCGCTGAGATCGGGGACAGTTTAAGGTGTCCCAAGGGACATCTTAAA
>JAUSPV010000127.1 GCA_030652755.1 Caulobacter sp.
CATGCTGAGCAGCGCCGCAGGCGC
Source organism: Caulobacter sp. (assembly GCA_030652755.1). Classification (GTDB taxonomy): domain Bacteria; phylum Pseudomonadota; class Alphaproteobacteria; order Caulobacterales; family Caulobacteraceae; genus Caulobacter. The sequence continues at coordinate 25 of JAUSPV010000127.1, forward strand.
GTGTCGAAGCACGCATCGCGGTCGGACTACCCCGCGATCCCGAACGCCTTCGCGTAGGTCACCGTCACCGGCCCATCCAGCGCGCCGGGCTTGAGCGCCAGGGCCATGAAATGCGGCCCGGCGAACGGCGCCGTCACCGTCTTCGCCGCCTGGGCGGAATAGCCGACGCGCGGGTAGTAGGCCGGATGGCCCAGCACGATGACCGCCTCGACTCCGCCGGCGCGGAGCAGTTCGTGTCCCGTCTCCATCAGCCAGGTTCCGAGGCCGTCCTTCTGGCGGCCGGGCAGGACCGACAGCGGGGCCAGGGCGGCGAACCGCGCGCCGGTGTCGGTGGTGAGCGGGCTGAACAGGATGTGGCCGACGATCGCGCCGTCCTCCTCCGCCACCAGCTCCAGCAGCGCATCCCCGTCGGCGCGCAGGGCGTCGACCAGGTCTGCCTCATCGGACTTGCCGAACTCGGCGGTGAAGGCGGCGGTGACAACGGCGCGGATGGCGGCGTGGTCCTCCGGCGCGGCCGGGCGGATCACCATGCGCCGATCTTCTGCGCCTCGCCGTGGCTGATCGGCTGCTGGTCGGCGGCGTGGTCCTGCTCGGCCAGGAAGCGGACGGCCTCCAGCGCGGCCATGCAGCCCATGCCGGCGGCGGTGACCGCCTGGCGGTAGACGTCGTCGGTGACATCGCCGGCCGCGTAGACGCCCGGGATGGCCGTCGAGGCCGTGCCGGGCTTCACCGACAGATAGCCGCCGGCGTGGGTCTCCAGCTGGTCCTTGAACAGCTCCGAGGACGGGGCGTGGCCGATGGCGATGAACACGCCGTCGGCCTTCACCTCACGGGTCTCGCCGGTCTTGACGTTCTTCAGCCGCGCGCCGGTGACGCCCATGGGGTCGGTCTCACCCAGCACCTCGTCGACGGCGTGGTCCCAGATGACCTCGATCTTCGGGTTGGCGAACAGCCGCTCCTGGAGGATCTTCTCGGCGCGGAACTCGTCCTTGCGGTGGACGACCGTGACCTTGGCCGCGAAGTTGGTCAGGAACAGCGCCTCCTCGACGGCGGTGTTGCCGCCGCCGACCACGATGACGTCCTTGCCGCGATAGAAGAAGCCGTCGCAGGTGGCGCAGGCGCTGACGCCAAAGCCCTGGAACCGCTGCTCGCTCTCCAGCCCCAGCCACTTGGCCTGGGCGCCGGTGGCGATGATCACCGTCTCGGCCAGCCAGTCCTGGCCGCTGTCGGTGCGGATGCGGAACGGCCGCTGCGAGAGGTCGGCCTCCAGCACGATGTCGTTGACGACCTCGGTCCCGACGTGGCGCGCCTGCGCCTCCATCTGCTCCATCAGCCACGGGCCCTGGATGGCCTCGGCGAAGCCGGGATAGTTCTCGACATCGGTGGTGATGGTCAGCTGGCCGCCGGGCTGGATGCCCTGGATCAGCACGGGCTTGAGCAGGGCGCGGGCGGCGTAGATGGCGGCGGTCCAGCCGGCGGGGCCGGAACCGATGATCAGGCAGCGGGTGGTGCGGGGAGCGGAGGTCGACATGGGGCCTAATCTAGGGATGATTCCGCTCGGGCGCGATGGGCGTGGAGAAACCAGATGAAGAGTATTGGCGGCTTTCCGACCGGCGTCGGCCTCGCTATGAAATCGGCGGGCCTGCGCGAGGGCAAGGATGGCGGTGATGGCGGCGGGGATTAACGGGCGCTAGGCGGGATTCCGCATCGGCGCTATATTGACCCCATGAGCGACCTTCTGGACCGCATCACGATCGAGCCCGGCAAGATGCACGGTCGCCCCTGTATTCGGGGCCTGCGCGTGCGTGTGCAGGACGTGCTCGAGATGTTGGCCGGGGGCATGTCCGCGGCCGAGATTCTGGAAGACTATCCCTACCTTGAGGCTGATGACCTGCGGGCAGCGATCGCCTGTCAGACGGATGGCTACTAGCCACGGCGAAGCAGTCTAGAGTCGCGTGTGACGCCTTCCGCGAGTCGCGCCGATGACCACAGCCCCCGAAATCACCATCGCCGGCCGCCGGATCGGGCCCGGCCATCCGCCCTATGTGATCTGCGAGTTGTCGGGGAACCACAACGGCAGTCTCGACCGGGCGCTGACCATGATCGACGCGGCGGCGGACACCGGCTGCGACGCCATCAAGATCCAGACTTACACCGCCGACACCATCACGCTCGACGTCGACCGGCCGGAGTTCCGTATCACCGGCGGGCTGTGGGACGGCCGCAGCCTGCATGAGCTCTACCGCGAGGCCCAGACGCCCTACGACTGGCACGCCGCCCTGTTCGAGCGGGCGGCGCGGCGGGGCGTGACGCTGTTCTCCAGCCCGTTCGACGAGACGGCGGTGGACCTGCTCGCCGGCCTGGACGCCCCCGCCTACAAGATCGCCTCGTTCGAGGCCGTCGACCTGCCGCTGATCCGCTATGCGGCGGCGCGGGGCAAGCCGCTGATCATCTCCACCGGCATGGCCAACCTGGCCGAGATCGCGGCGGCGCGGGACGCGGCGCTGGCCGGCGGGGCGGCCGGCGTGCTGCTGCTCCACTGCACCTCCAGCTATCCGGCGACATTCGAGGACGCCAACGTCCGCACGGTGACCGACATGGCGGCGCGGTTCGGCTGCCCCATCGGCCTGTCCGACCACACGCCGGGGACGGCGGCCTCTGTTGCGGCCGTGGCCATGGGCGCCTGCGCGATCGAGAAGCACTTCACCCTGGCCCGGTCCGACGGCGGACCCGACGCCGACTTCAGCCTCGAGCCGAACGAGTTCGCCGCGCTGGTGCGGGACTGCAAGGACGCCTGGGCCGCGCTGGGCAAGGTCAACTATGACCTGCTGGGCAGCGAGCGGGGCAATGTGCAGTTCCGCCGCTCGCTGTACGTCGTCGCCGATGTGAAGGCCGGCGAGGTGCTGACCAGGGCCAATGTCCGCTCCGTGCGGCCGGGCAACGGGCTGCCGCCGGCCGATCTGGACAAGGTGCTGGGCCGGGTCGCGGCGCGGGACCTGGCGTTCGGCGAGCCGCTGGACTGGGCGATGGTCTCGTAGTCTCGCGCCAGGCGCCGCTATCCGGCCGCGCCGGAACGGCTCCGGATCAACGCCAGGAACGCCTCCGCCACGCGGTCCGCGCCCAGGCCGTCGCAGACCGTGGCGGCCGCCCGCGACAGCCGACGGCGCAGCGCGTCCTCGGCGATCAGCCGGGCGACGGCGGCGTCGAAGCCGGTCTCGAACTCGGCGGCGGCGTCCAGGGCGATGACCGCGCCCGCCTCGGCCAGGGCCACGGCGGCCTGCGTCTGGTTGTCGGCCAGCACCAGCAGCAGGGTCGGCAGGCCCAGCACGCAGCGCTCCCAGCTGGACGAGCCGCCGCCGCCGATGGCGATGTCGGCCTGCGCGGTCAGCCGGGCCATGTCGCGGGTGTCGACATGCAGGGTCACCGACGGGTCGGCGTCGGCCAGGGCTGTCAGAGCCGCAAGGCTCGGCGCGCCCGAGCCGACCACGACGTCGAGGGCCGCCGCCCCGCCCAGCCGCCGCGCGGCGGGCAGGGTGAAGCCGCCGACGTCGGTCAGGCCCAGCGAGATCAGGATGCGTCGCACCGGGCCGCCCTCGGCGCGGCGGGCCAGGGTCTCGGCGCGCAGGGCGACGAAGTCGGGCCGCATCGGCGCGTGGTTCGGTCCGAGCAGCAGCCTGCAGCCGTCCGGAACCAGGCCCCGGTAGTCGCCGGCCCGTCGGCCCATGCCGGAATCCAGCACCATGTCGGCGCCCAGCGGACGGTCGGCCAGGTCGTCGATGACCAGCAACGGCCGCCCCCTGGCCAGGGCGGCATGGTCGGGAGCGGCCAGGGCGTAGTGGTCAATGACCAGGGCGTCGAAGCCCTCGTCGTCGTCGAACCGGAACAGGTCGGGCGCGAAGACGTCCAGCACCGCGTCGCCGTCCGGATGGCTGCGAAACGCGCATTCGGCGCCACGCGCTTCCAGGGCGCGGGCCAGGGTCAGCGACCGCATGACGTGGCCGCCGCCGATAGCCGATCCGGCGTCGGCGACGAAGAGGATGCGTTCGTCGGCCATCACCGCGCCCTGGTCATTACTCGCCTCAGCCGCCGTTCACGGGGTTGAGCGGCCGGTAGCGGATGAAACAGAGCGGCGGATTGTCGCCGATGGCGCTTATCCCGGTCAGACCAAGGAAGTTTCCGTGTCCGTCGTCGGCCCAGCGAAGGAACCGGGCCTTCAGCACGTCCAGGTCGCGGCTGCCGTCCGCCGGCGCGCCGTGAAGCGTCGTCATACGCTGCTCAAGCGCCTCGCACTGTGACGGGTCCTTGAGGGTCAGGCGGACGACCTTCAGCGCCTTGCCGCCGGGATCGAAGAAGAACTCCCCGTCAAAGGCGAAGCCCTCGAACGTCACCGGTCCAACCGCCTTCAGGTCCCAGCCGTGAACCCGCTGGCCGTCGCGGCCTACGATCGGCCGCAGCGTCCCGCCCGAGCCGGCGATGACCTGCCCCACCGGCATCGACCAGTTGGTCCATTGCCAGTCGGCCAGGGCGACGCCGGGAAGGGCGAGGCCGGCGGTCAGGGCGGCGAGTGTGAGGCGGCGACGCATGGAAACTCCGGGTTCTGGGATCAGTCGGGGCCCATGAAGCGACCAACGGTGTCCGCCGGCTGGGCGAGCACCGATTCGAGCAGGAGGATGCTGGCCTGGCAGCGGTCGGCCAGGGTCAGGTCGCCGAAGTCGCCGGTCCCCGCGCCGTCGAGCCAGATCTGAGACCCGCCCCGACGCAGGTACTCGTTCAGGATCAGCGCCAGCTCTGCGTCGGCCAGCCTGGCCCGGCGAACCCTGGCCCGCGCGCCGGCGTCGGCCGTCGCCAGCTGAACGGTCACATAGTCGTTCATCGCCGCCGTGATGCCGCCGTCCGCCGCGACGGCGGTGGCGGTGCTGATCTGGCCGTTCTCGCCGAACTCCTGGCAGGCGCGCGCGTTGGAAGTGCTGAACCGCTTCAGCGCCTTGACCTGGGCGAGGACGAGCGCCCGAAGCTCGCCATCCGGCGCGCGCTGCACGTCCGCCATCAGGCGATCCCCGAGCTGGGCGAAGAACACGCCGGCCCGCGCCTGGGCGCTGGCGGTATCGACGCGGCCGGCCTTGAAGTCGGCGATGATCGCGGTCTCGAAGGCCCCGTATTCAGCGGGATAGCGCTGGATGATCGCCGAGATCATCGCGCCGCCGGTGTCCGCCATGCCCTTGCGAAACGCCGCGCGCTCCGCCTCGGTCACGCCCGACGCGTCGGCCGGGGCGACGGCCGGCGCCGCCTGGAAGGACATCGCGCTCGACGGCCCGGCCAGGACGCAGACGGCGACGGCGGCGGTGAGGAACAGGTTGCGCATCGGAGTCCCTGACTGAGGTGTTGATCATACCCGCTGGCGGCGGGGTGGCTAGCGGGGTCAGGCGGCGGCGGCCCGCGCCATCGCCGCGTCCCGCCGGGCCAGGACCTCGGCCGCGGCGCGGTCGGTCTCGGTCAGCGGCTCATAGGTCCAGTGCTCGAAGGCGCCCGCGAACGGGCGCGTCGCGCCGTGGCGCTCGAGCTCCTCGTGGAACAGTCGGAACTTCAGGCTCTGGCCGTCCATCTTCAGGACGAACACCGGCTTGCCGGTGCCGGCCGCCTCGGTCGCCATGTTGGCCGAGTCCTCGGTGACCAGCACGTAGTCCGCGCCGGCCAGGAAGGCGAAGTAGGGGTTGTCGCCCTCACCGTCCCAGATGATGCCCGGCAGGGGCTTGAGCCGCGCGGTCAGCAGCGCCCGGGCCTGCGGCGGCGTGCGCCGCGAGAAGGTCATCAGCAGCGAGCCGCCCTGCGCCTCGATGGCCTGCTGGATGTCGTTGGCGATCTTCGCCGCCCGCTCGGGGGTGAGATCGAAGGCCTTGGACTTGCCGCCGATCAGCACCGCCGCCCGCGGATGGGGCAGGGGGTCGATGGCCTCGGCGAAGCGCGGATACTCGGCCGCCAGCTTGTCGGCCGTCACCCGGTGCGGGGCGCCGATGATCGAGACGATGTTGTCGCCCTTCAGCCGGTCATGGTTGGGCGGGATGACCAGATCGAAGAACTTGGCCGGGACGCGCGGATCCTGGATCTGGACCACGAAGGTCTTGCCGCCCGACCATTTCCGCATGCGGATGGCCAGCGGCAGGGTGGCGCGGCCGGCGGCGATCAGGATGTCGGGCCAGGGCGCGGCGACGTCGCTCTCCGGCGTCAGCCAGCGGCGCGGGAACGGGGTCAGCCACCAGGGCAGGCGGCCGAGGTCGCCCTTCCAGCCGATGCGCTTGACGACGACCTGCGTGTCTCGCCGACGCGCCACCGCCTCGGCTAGGCCAAGCGCCTGGGCCTCGATGCCCGCGCGTCCGTCGGACATCGCCCAGAGGGTCAGGGGAGGAGGTGTCGGCGTTTTCAACTGTCATCCCGGCCGGAGCGCGTCAGCGCGGAGAGCCGGGACCCAGCATGCAGTGCTTCTGGGTCCCGGATAAGCCGCGTTTGCGGCTTTCCGGGATGACAGCCAAGTGTGGCGATCAGGCGCCGATCAGAGCCACTCGACCTTGAGGATCTCGTAGGCCTTCACGCCGCCCGGGGTGTTGACCTCGACCACGTCACCCACTTCCTTGCCGATCATCGCGCGCGACAGCGGCGAGGACAGCGAGATACGCCCGTCCTTCACGTCGGCCTCGTGTTCGCCGACGATCTGGTAGCGGCCCTCGTCCTCGGTGTCCTCGTCGACCACGGTGACCGTGGCGCCGAACTTGATCTGCGCGCCGGAGAGTTTGGACACGTCGATGATCTGGGCGCGGGCGATCTTGTCCTCGATCTCCGCGATCCGGCCTTCGATCCAGCCCTGGCGCTCCTTGGCGGCATGATACTCGGCGTTCTCGCTGAGATCGCCATGCGCGCGCGCTTCCGAGATCGCGGCGATGACACTCGGCCGCTCAATCGTCTTCAAACGCTTCAGTTCTTCGTCGAGGGAGGTGTAGCCCCCGGCGGTCATCGGCACTTTTTCCATATCGGAGATTAGCTCGGGTTCGCCCTGGGGAGGTGGTTGATCCGGCCGCGGGCGCAGACGTCCGGGGGCGTCAAGACTAGTCTCGGGGCCGCGAGATAGCAAGGGAGATGCTGCAACGCAGCGGGCGCGGCCCTCCGCCGGGTCTCGTCAGGCGCCGTTGCGGCAGGCCGATCAGTCCCGGGTGACGAAGCTGGCGCGGGGCGCGTCGGCCTCGAACGGCCAGGCGGCCGGCTCCAGCGACGGCAGGCGCTCGGGGGCCAGCGGGTCGCTGTCGACGGACCCGACCAGCAGCTGCATCCCCAACTGCACCAGGAAGGCGATGACCAGCCAGCCGGCGGCGCTGATCGCCACGGGCAGGTAGCCCTCGCCCCAGGTGAAGCCCATGCCGGTCGCCGACAGCGCGTAGTCCCGGCCAAGGCCCAGGGCCACGAAGCCGATGAAATACAGCGCCTCGCCGGCGCCGGCCCAGTTGCGGATCATCCGCCAGCCGACCAGGCCCAGCCCGCCGCCGAACCACAGCGCCGTCGTGGCATAGGCCGCCACCGGGGCGTGGGTCTCCATCTTGCCATAGGTCCACCAGCCGAACTCGAACGCCGCCCGGTCGAGACCGAAGGCGAAGGCGGCGGCGACCATGCCGCTCATCAGGGCGGCGGCGACGCGCCAGTAGCCGGCGCGGGTCAGCCAGGCGACCCCCAGAAAAAGCAGGCCCGAGAAAGCGGCGGCGATACAGACGACCAGGGTGTCCATGGTGGTCCCTCCGACCCTGACGCTAGCGGCGCCGTGTACGGAGGGCATCCGGCCTCACCCTGCGGATGATCGCCGACTCGCGGGTCAGGCGCAGTCGGGCGGGCTTGCTCGGCGCCGGGTAAGCCTGTCACCACTGGCCCATGACCCTGGCCCAGACCGCCGGCTTGATGATGATCGCCTCGGGCGCGGTGCATGCCGTGGTCAACGCCATCCTCAAGTCCGGCAAGGACAAGCTGTCCAGCCGCGCCCTGATCGACGGCTTCTCGGGCCTGCTGATTCTGCCGTTCGTCTTCTTCCTGCCCCTGCCGCATGGCGCCTGGGGCTGGCTGGCCGGCAGCTGGGCGACCCACATCGTCTATCTGGTCTGCCTGGTGAAGGCCTTCGAGCGGGCCGACATGACGGTGGCCTATCCGATCGCGCGCGGCGTGGCGCCCGCCCTGGCCTCGACCGTGGCGGTGCTGGTCTTCGCCGAGCCGGTCAGCTGGATCACGGCGGCGGGGATCGGCTGCGTATCGCTGGGCGTCATGGTCGTCGGACTGGGCAGGCAGGTCGATCGCCGGGGGCTCGGCTGGGCGGCCGCGACCGGCGTCTGTATCGCGCTCTACACGGTGATCGACGCCCAGGGGGTGCGGGCCGCGCCCGGCGCGCTGAGCTACATCGCCTGGGTCTATGTGGCGATGGGCGGCGGTATAGGCCTGCTGTTCGCGCTTTGGCGGGGGCCGAGGTTCCTGCTGGCGGCGCGGGCGGAGTGGAAGGCGGGCCTCATCGCCGGGGCGCTGTCGATCGTCACCTACGGCCTGGCGCTCTACGCCTACCGGCTGGGCGACACGCCCAGGCTGGCGGCGCTGCGCGAGACCTCGATCCTGTTCGCCGTCGGCATCGCGGTGATCTTCCTGGGCGAGCGGATGACGGGCGGCCGCATCGCCGGGACCGTGGCCATCGCCGGCGGGGCCGCCCTGCTGCTGATGGCGGGGTGACGCACGCCTTCCGCAGGGTTATCACCCCGGCTCCCCGCAACGCATCCGGCGACCATGACCATTTCGATCAGACCCTGCACGCCCGACGACGCCGTCCGCCTCTCCACCGTCGCCGCCGCGACCTTCCTGGAGACCTACGCCGGCATCGTCGACGGGGACGACATCCTTCACCACTGCCAGACCACTAATGCCCCGGCGGCCTACGCCGCGCTGCTGGCCGATCCGACACGCAGGCTGTTCCTGGCCGAGATCGACGAGGGCCGCGCGCCGGTCGGCTTTCTGCTGCTGAGTCCGGCCGACCTGCCGGTGGCCCTTGAGCCCGGGGACATGGAGCTGACGCGGATCTACGCCCTGCACCGCTTCCATGGCGGCGGCCTTGGCCAGATGATGATGGACACCGCCGTCGAGACCGCCCGGGCCGCGGGCGCGGGGCGCCTTCTGCTGGCCGCCTACCAGCGCAACGGCCGGGCGCTGGCCTTCTACGGCCGCAATGGCTTCAAGCAGGTCGGCACGCGCGTCTTCCACGTCGGCGACAACGGCTACGACGACCACGTGCTGGCGAAGGGTCTGTAGGGATTTGCAGCGTCGGGGACAGTTTAAGGTGTCCCAAGGGACATCTTAAA
>JAUSPV010000155.1 GCA_030652755.1 Caulobacter sp.
GGGCGCTGCGCACGGCGGTCAATCGTCCGGCGCCCGCGCTGCCCCACCACCGCCGTCCCGGCGGTCCCCCTCCCCGCGAGCGGGGAGGAAGAGCGGGAGGGGCCTGACCACACCTGCCCTCAGGCCTTGATGGAATGGGAGCGCGGAGCGGTCGCCCTGGTCAAGGACGGCCCTGCGGGCCGCCGCATCGCGGCCGGCGAAGCCGGTCCTTGAGCAGGACGCCCGCCCGCGCAAGGCTCCGCCAAGGCTGAAGGGCGGGGCCTGACGGAGGGGGGAGTGGGGACATGTACCGTCTTCGGTACGTGTCCCCAGCAGCTTCAAGCGGCGGGGGACACGCACTGAAGTGCATGTCCCCTCTCACCTAGAACCGCAGCGCGCGGGCTTCCTTGACGTGCGGCAGGGCCTGGATCCTGGCCAGCAGGGCCTCGTCCGGCGCCTGGTCGACGCCGACGAGGGCGATGGCGTCGGCGTCGGCGCTGACGCGGCCGAGGTTGAAGGTGGCGATGTTGACGCCCGCTTCGGCCAGGATGGCGCCCAGGGCGCCGATGAAGCCCGGCTTGTCGAGGTTGTTGACGTAGAGCATGGCCGGGCTGAAAGCGGCGTCCAGCGCCATGCCCTTGACCTCGACGATGCGCGGCGTTCCGGCGATCACCGTGCCGGCGAACGAGCGCTTGCCGATCTCGGTGGTGATGGTGATGCGCATCAGGCTGTCATAGGTGGGGCTGACCTCCTGGCGGCTCTCGGAGACGGTGATGCCGCGCTCCCTGGCCACGGCCGGGGCCGAAACCATGTTGATCTCCGCCAGCATCGGCTTGAGCACGCCCGCCAGCGCCGCGCTGGTCATCGGCTTGACGTTCAGGGCCGCCACGTCGCCCTCGTAGGCGATGTCGATGGCTGTGATGCCGAAGTCGACCATCTGGCCGGCGAAGGCGCCGATCTTCTCGGCCAGGGCCACGAAGGGCTTCAGGCGCGGGGCTTCCTCGGCCGTGATCGAGGGGCTGTTCAGCGCATTGGTCACCGCGCCGGTCAGCAGGTAGTCGCTCATCTGTTCCGCGACCTGCAGGGCGACGTTCTCCTGCGCCTCGTTGGTGCTGGCGCCCAGGTGCGGCGTGGCCACGACCCGGTCGCTGCCGAACAGCGGGTTGGTCTTGGCGGGCTCCTCGACGAAGACGTCGAAGCCGGCGCCGCCGATGTGGCCGCTGTCGAGCAACGCGCGCAGAGCCACCTCATCCACCAGCCCGCCGCGCGCGCAGTTGACGATCAGCACGCCCTTCTTGGTCCTGGCCAGGTTCTCGGCCGACAGGATGTTGCGGGTCTTGTCGGTCAGCGGGGTGTGCAGGGTGATGACGTCGGCGCGGGCCAGCAGGTCCTCCAGCTCGACCTTCTCCACGCCCATCTCGATGGCGCGTTCGGGGCTGAGGAAGGGATCGTAGGCCACGACCTTCATCTTCAGGCCCAGCGCCCGGTCGGCGACGATGCCGCCAATGTTGCCGGCCCCGATCAGGCCCAGGGTCTTGGCGTAGAGCTCCACGCCCATGAAGCGGTTCTTCTCCCACTTGCCGGCCTGGGTGGAGGCGTCGGCGGCGGGCAGCTGGCGGGCCAGGGCGAACATCATGGCGATGGCGTGCTCGGCGGTGGTGATCGAGTTGCCGAACGGGGTGTTCATCACCACGATGCCCTTGGCCGTGGCGGCCGGGATGTCGACGTTGTCGACCCCGATGCCGGCCCGGGCGATGACCTGCAGCTTGCCTGCGGCGGCGATCACATCCTTGTCGAGCCTGGCGCCCGAGCGGATGGCGATTCCGTCGTAGTCGCCGATCACGGCGATCAGCTCGTCCTTGGTCAGGCCGGTCTTGATGTCGAAGTCGACGCCGCGGTTCTTGAAGATGTCGACGGCGGCGGGGCTGAGTTTGTCAGCGATGAGGACGCGGGGCATTTGGGTGTTCCTTCTCCCCTCCCGGCTGCGCGGCGAGGGGTTGGTGGAATGGGAATGAGGCGGGGTGGGCGGAGGCGAAGCTCCGCCCGGAAGCGTCAGGCCGCGGCCAGTTCGGCGGAGACCGTGGCGAAGGCCCAGTCGAGCCAGGGCGTCAGGGCTTCCACGTCGGCCGTGTCGACCGTCGCGCCGCACCAGATGCGCAGACCCGGAGGCGCCTTGGCGTAGCCGCCGATGTCGTAGGCGGCCTTTTCCTTCTCCAGCAGCGAGGCCAGCTTCTTGGCGAAGTCGGCCTGGGCGTCTTCGGACAGGGCGGTGATCGCCGGATCGACGACCTTCAGGCAGACGGAGGTGTTCGACCGGATGGCCTTGTCCTGCGCCAGGAATTCGACCCAGGGCGTGACCGCGACCCAGGCCTCGAGCGCCTTGAGATTGGCTTCCGAACGGGCCTTCATGCCGGCCGCGCCGCCGACCGTGTCGGCCCAGGCCAGGGCGTCCAGGGCGTCCTCGACGCAGAGCAGCGAGGGGGTGTTGATCGTGGCGCCCTCGAAGATCGCGGCGTTGAACTTGCCGTTGTCGACCATGCGGAACAGCTTGGGCATCGGCCAGGCCGGGCTGTAGCTCTCCAGGCGGGCGACCGCGCGCGGCGACAGGATCAGCACGCCGTGGGCGGCCTCTCCGCCCAGCGCCTTCTGCCAGGAGAAGGTCACGGCATCGAGCTTTGCCCAGTCGAGGTCCTGGGCGAAGGCGGCGCTGGTGGCGTCGCAGATGACGATGCCTTCGCGGTCGGCGCTGATGAAGTTGGCGTTCGGCACGCGCACGCCGCTGGTCGTGCCGTTCCAGGTGAAGACCAGGTCGGCGTCGGGGCGGACTTTCGAGGTGTCCGGCAGCTGGCCGTAGGGCGCGTCGAGCACCTCCACGTCCGGCAGCTTGAGTTGCTTGGTGACGTCGGTGACCCAGTCCTTGCCGAACGACTCGAAGGCCAGCAGCTGGACCGGACGCGGGCCGAGCATCGACCACATGGCCATCTCGACGGCGCCGGTGTCGGAGCCGGGGACGATGCCGATGAGGAAGTCGGCCGGAACGCCCAGCACCTCGCGGGTGCGGTCAATCGCCAGCTTCAGCTTGGCCTTGCCGGGCTTGCCGCGGTGCGAGCGTCCGAGGACGGCGTCGTTCAGGCTTTGGGGGGTCCAGCCGGGTCTCTTGGCGCACGGGCCTGAAGAGAATTCGGGGCGCGCCGGGCGCAAAGCCGGCTTCTGCGGAGTCGTGGTCACTGCGATGTCTCCCATCCTTGCAGATGGACTGCGCCCCGTTGGGGGGGCGTGGCCCGCCGCCGAAGAACCCGATTTCGCTGCGCCGCACAAGTGAAGTTTTTCGCGCGCGGCGCTCCGTCGCGGCGCCCCGCGCAACAATCATCCCTTACAGGCCGTGATTTGGCGTGACGGTCCTCATCGCCTAGGCAGGCGCATGGCTTGGGTGAATCGCAACATCGACTGGCTGGTGATGACCTTCCTGGTCGCCGCCTGGGGCTCGGCCTTCGCCGGCCTGAAGATCGCCGTCGAGGACATCCATCCCTATTGGACCTCGGCCGGTCGCCTGTGGGTGGCCAGTGGCGTGCTGTGGCTGCTCTGCGCGGCGCGGGGCGAGCAGCTGCCGGCTGTCAGCCTGGGGCGGGACTCGCCCTGGGTCTGGTTCGCGGTGCTGGGCCTGGTCGGCATGGCCATCCCCTTCTTCCTGTTCGCCACCGCCGCCACCAGCCTGCCGAGCGCGGTGAACGCCATCTGCAACGGGGCCTCGCCGGTGTTCACCGTGGCCATGGCGCACATCTTCCTCGCCGACGAGAAGCTGAGCGGGCGGCGGCTGCTGGGCGTGCTGCTCGGCTTCAGCGGGCTGGTCGTGCTGGTGGGCCCAAGGCTGCTGGCCGGGGTGACCATCGAGGCGGCGGCCCTGGGCCTGGCGATCGGGGCGGCCTTCCTCTACGCGGCCTCCAACGTCATCACCCGCAAGGCGCCGCAGGTCAGTTCGACGGCCGGGGCGCTGATGATGTGCTTTTCCGGCGCGGTGCTGGCCACCGTCGGCGCCCTGGTGCTGGAAGGCCCGCCCGCCGTTCCGCCGCTGCGCGGACTGGCCGTGGTGACGGCGCTGGGGGTGGTCTCCACAGGGCTGGGCACCGTCGGCTACGTCTGGCTGATCCAGCGGCGCGGGCCGGTGTTCACCGCCATGACCATCTATCTGGTGCCGCTGTGGGCGACGGCGCTGGGCATCGGGCTTATGGGCGAGCGCCCGGGCTGGAGCGCCTTCGCGGCCTTGGCGCTGATCCTGGGCGGCGTGGCCCTGACCAACGCGCGGTGGCGGAAGGCGTGAGGGTCAGGCCTGAGCGTGCGTCCGGGCTCGCCAGGCGATGATCGTGCCCGCCAGGATGCAGAGCAGGATCGTCAGGGTGACCAGATTGTTGGCGACCGCGTAGAAGCGGTCGCGCTGTAACTCGGCCACGAGATAGTAGGCGTGGAGGCTGAACTGGCCCGCCTGCATCAGCATGGCCGCGCCGATCCACAAGCTGGCGTAGCGGATGGCCAGCATCAGGAAGCCCACCGCCAGAACGCCATCGGCGACCAGAAGGGCCACCGAGATAGTTTCCTGATTGAGCAGATGGTGCACTGCGAAGGCCACCAGCGAGGTGACGAGCTTGAGGCTGGCGCCGTAGCGCTCGGCCGAGCCACCCTTCCACCACGCAAAACCAAGGACCGCCAAGGTGGCGGCCCATCCGATCATCGGGAGTGGTGACTGGTACATCTCATGCGCCTCTAACCGAATTAGAGGCGCATGAGCATTAAACTATTGCAACGTCAGGCGATCAGCTGACCTGACGCAGGTCGTCGGCTTCCTGAGCGAACTGCGGGGGCTTGTCTTCCCAGCCCGTCATCTTGGTGCGGACGCCGATGCGCAGCTTCACGTCGTTCAGCTCGTTGTGCGCGCCGACGATGGCCGTGCGGGCTTCGGCGAGCGCCGAGAGGGCTTCGACCAGCTTCGCGGAGGCGTTGTCGCCGACCACGGCCGAAAGGTGCAGATCCTTCCGGGCCTTGAGCATTTCGGCCATCAGCTCGGCCGCTTCAGTCATCGCCGCGTCGAGGGCGGCTTCAGTCGCGAACAGCTTCCGCGCGACCTTCTGGACCACAAATACCTTTTCCACGTTGCACTCTCCATCAGCCCTTAGGCGAGCTTATGGTAAACGAAACCTTAAGCGGCGACTAGGTAAATAGAAGGTTAAAATGTCGCGGAAGCGAAGCGTTAGGGGAATTGCGCGATAACGGTCCGTCACGGGCTGTTTTTCGGGCAGATGAACCACAGCGCAACCACCAGTCAGGCCTCCAGCCACGCGCCCTTCCAGGCGCGGATCGCCAGCGTCGCGCTGATCACGACGGTGGCTGTTCTGCTGGCCGCCTGCGCGACCTTCATGATCCAGCAGTGGGCCGTCTCGCTGCAGGAATCCCGCGCCACGACCAGCGCGATGAACGCCGTGGTGGCCCGCATCGCCGCGCCCGCCCTGGTCGCCGGCGACAACGCGGCCGCCGGCCGGGCGATGGACTCGATGATCGACGCGCCGGGCGTGCGGGAGGCCAGCCTGATCGACGCCCGGGGCCGGATCGTCGCCGTTCGTCGCGATCCCGGGCCGGTCGGGGACCGCGAGCATGTGGTCCGCACGCCGGTGACCCTCGACGGCCGGACCATCGGCGCCCTGGTGACCACGGTCGAGGCGCCGACCCTGGCCGACCTGGCGCCGCGCTATGCGGCCCTGACCTTCGCGCTGTTCTTCGGCGCCGCCGGCATCGCCATGTTCGTGGCCACGACCCTGGCGCGCCGCATCACCCAGCCGGTCAACCGCCTGTCCGAGGCGATGACCGAGGTGGCGCGGAGCGGCCGCTTCACCCTGGTGGCCGAAGACGCCGACGATGATCTGTTCCGCAGCCTGGCCCGCAGCTTCAATCAGCTGATCAGCAAGCTCGACGCCAATGATCGCGACCTGCGCGCCACCCTGGGCGAACTGGTCGTGGCCCGCGACCAGGCCAACGCGGCCAGTGTGCTCAAGAGCCAGTTCCTCGCCAACATGAGTCACGAGATCCGCACGCCTCTGAACGGCGTGCTGGCCATGGCCGACGTCATGTCCCGCGACGAGCTCGGGATCCGTCAGCGCGAACGCCTGGGCGTCATCCGCGAGTCCGGCGAGCTGCTGCTCAGCGTCATCAACGATGTGCTGGACCTGTCCAAGATCGAGGCCGGCCGCCTGGAGCTGGCGGTCTGCGACTTCTCGCTCGACGAGATGGCCGAAGGCGCGGTCAGCGCCTTCCAGGTCATGGCCACCGACAAGGGCCTGCGCTTCGGCGTCGCCGTCGATCCCGGCGCGGCCGGCTGGTGGACGGGGGATCCGGACCGGATCCGCCAGGTGCTCAACAACCTGCTGTCCAACGCCATCAAGTTCACCGTCGAGGGCGCGGTGGCTGTCCGGTTCGCCCTGGGGCCGAACGGCGGTCTGCGCCTGACGGTGTCGGACACCGGCATCGGCATCGCGCAGGACAAGCTGCCGACGCTGTTCGAGAAGTTCATCCAGGCCGACAACTCCACCACCCGCCGGTTCGGCGGCACGGGTCTCGGCCTCGCCATCTGCCGCGAGCTCACCCAGCTCATGGGGGGGCAGGTCACCGCTCGCAGCATCGAGGACGAGGGCTCGACCTTCGTGGTCGACCTGCCGCTGCCGCGCGGCGCGGCGCCGAGGGCGGTCGAGCCGGCCGAAGCCGCCGCCGAGCCCCAGGGCCAGCGCCGTCTCCGCATCCTGGCGGCGGAGGATAACGCCACCAACCAGAAGGTGCTGCAGGCGGTTCTGGAGCCGCTGGACGTTAACCTGCGGATCGTTGCCGATGGCCGGGAGGCGGTCGACGCCTGGCGGACCGGCGGCTTTGACCTGATCCTGATGGATATCCAGATGCCGGTCATGGACGGCGTCGAGGCGGCCAGGGCGATCCGGGCGGCGGAGGTATCCGAGCGTCTGCCCCGCACGCCGATCCTGGCCCTGACCGCCAACGCGCTGGTGCACCAGGTGGAGGCCTATCTGGCGGCGGGCATGGACGGTCATGTGTCCAAGCCGATCGAGCTGAAGCGCCTCTACGACGCCATCGAGACGGCCGTGGCCAACTCCGCCCTGACCCGCTCCCAGGCCGCCTGAACAGGCCTCCCGGGGCCGAAACCTCAACCTGAACAGAACATAACGAGCCGCTCAGAACCGTTTCAGGTTGAGAATGGTTTTCTCTCCTCAACGCCGCAGCAACTGGCGTTAGCGAAGAGGAACCGAACCATGAAAAAGATCCTGATCTCCGTCCTGGCGGTCTCGGCGCTGACTGCCGCTGCCGCCCCCGCCATGGCCGCCCCGTGGCAGAGCATCAACCAGCGCCAGGCCAATCTGGAACGCCGGATCGACGTCGGCGTCCGCAGCGGCCAGCTGACCCGGAACGAGGCCACCCGGCTTCGGGCCGAGTTCCGCCAGATCGCCCAGCTCGAAGTCCGCTACCGCCGGACCAACGGCCTGCAGGGCTGGGAACGCAATGACCTCGATCGTCGCTTCGACATCCTGAGCCGCAAGATCCGCATCGAGCGTCACGATCGCGATGACCGTCGCGGTCCCGGCCCGGGCTACGGCTACGGCTACGGCCCCGGCGCCGCCATCGACAGCGATCGCGACGGCCGCCCGGACCGTGTCGACCGCTTCCCCCACGACCCGCGTCGCTGGTAGTCCCCCCGCCCAGCAGCGCGACGAGCGCCCCCGCCCATCCGGGCGGGGGCGCTTTCGTTTGTCACAGGCGCAGCCTGCCCTCGACCACGGTGACCGCCTGTCCGCGCAGCAGCACCCGGTCGCCGCGCAGCTCGCACTCCAGATCGCCGCCCCGGCCGGGATAGGCCTGGTGGAACTTCAGCACATTGCGCTTCAGCTTCGCCGACCACAGCGGCGACAGGATGCAGTGTGCCGAGCCGGTGGCCGGATCTTCCGGGATGCCCGAACCGGGCGCGAAGAAGCGACTGACCACGTCATAGGGCGCGTCGGCGCTCGCCAGGGCCGCGACCGACAGGTTGCCCCGCCCGCCCGTCGCCTCGCCGGCGATTTTCTCCAGCGCAGCCAGATCGGGCTTCAGCGCGCGGATGGCCGCCTCGTCCTCGAACACCGCCACCAGGTATGATCCGGCCCAGACCTCGGTCGGCGTCTGGCCCAGGGCCTCCGCCAATCCGTCGGGGACAACGGTCTGCTTCGGCGGGTTGGCCGGGAAGTCCATCTCGTAGCCGTCGCCCAGCCGCCGGACGACCAGCGGTCCGGATTTCGTGTCGAAAGTCACCGCTTCCGCGTCCAGCCCGAGCTCGGCGAACAGCACATGCGCGGCGGCCAGTGTCGCGTGGCCGCACAACGGCACCTCCAGCGCCGGGGTGAACCAGCGCAGGCCGAAGCGGGCCGGATCTTCGGTCGTCAGCAGATAGGCCGTCTCGGCCTGGTTGTTTTCCGCGGCCAGCGCCTGCATCCAGGCCTCGTCGCGCCAAGCGTCCTGGGGCTGCGTCACACAGGCCGGGTTGCCCCGGAAGGGGGCGGTGGCGAAGGCGTCTACGGTCCACTGGCGCAACGACGGAACTCCTCGGATAACGGCTGTGTGGCGCAGATGGGCCGCGATCGGCGTTGAGGCAAGGGAGATCGTCATGCCTTTCGAGACCAGAACCGGCGACGGCTTCACGGTCAGCGACGACGCGGCCCGGTTCGACATTCTCCTCGCCCACCGCTGGATCAGCGAGCAGTCCTACTGGGGCAAGGGCATCCCCTACGCGACCTTCGCCGCCGCGATCCGGGGCAGCCTGACCTTCGCGGCCTATGGGTCAGACGGCGAGATGGCGGCCATGGCCCGGGTGGTCACCGACCGGGCGACGTTCGGCTGGCTGTGCGACGTCTTCGTGGACGAGGCCCATCGGGGCAAGGGGCTGGGCAAGGCGCTGATGGTCTATCTGAAGGCCCACCCCGACCTGCAGGGCTTGCGCCGTATGCATCTGGCCACCGCCGACGCCCACGAGCTTTACCGCCAGTTCGGATTCACCGAGCTGACCGGGGTGGACCGCTGGATGGAGATCCGGGATTCTGACCTGTACACGCGGGGGCGGTGAGGCTGTGCGGTCGTGCGTGCTTCGACACGCAGCCTTTGGCTGCTGCTCAGCATGACTATGTTTGAAGCGCTTATGACCCCGTCATCCTGAGCAGCCGCGAAGCGGCGTGTCGAAGGACGCCGGGTGAGCACAGCGTCCGTGCGTCCTTCGCGACGCGGCCTGCGGCCGCTCCTCAGGATGACGAAGGTT
>JAUSPV010000157.1 GCA_030652755.1 Caulobacter sp.
TCAACATGGGCGCGATGGAGAACAAGGGCCTCAACATCTTCAACGCCGCCCTGCTGCTGGCCGACGAGCAGACCGCCACGGACATGGACTACGAGCGCATCGAGAGCGTCGTGGCCCACGAGTATTTCCACAACTGGACCGGCGACCGCATCACCTGCCGCGACTGGTTCCAGCTGTGCGTCAAGGAAGGCCTGACCGTCTTCCGCGACCAGTCGTTCAGCGCCGATATGCGCGGCGAGGCGGTGCAGCGCATCAAGGACGTCAAGGCCCTGCGCGCGCGGCAGTTCTCCGAGGACGCCGGCCCGCTGGCCCACCCGGTGCGGCCCTCGGCCTACATCAAGATCGACAACTTCTACACCGCGACGATCTACGAGAAGGGCAGCGAGGTCATCCGCATGCTCAAGACCCTGCTGGGCGCGGAGATGTTCCGGACCGGCATGGACCTCTATTTCGACCGCCACGACGGCGAGGCGACCACGGTCGAGGCCTTCATCCAGTGCTTCGCCGACGTGTCGGGCCGCGACATGACCGCCTTCTTCGGCTGGTACGAGCAGGCCGGCACGCCGACGGTCGACCTGACCACCGACTGGGACGCGGGCAAGGGCGAGGTGGCCATAACCCTGCGCCAGAGCACCGCGCCGACGCCCGGCCAGCCGGACAAGAAGCCGCTGCCCCTGCCCGTCCTGATCGGCCTGCTGCACGACGACGGCCGGCCGATGGGCGAGGAGACGCTGGTCATCCTCGACACCGCGGAAACGACCATCCGCCTGCCGGCCCCCGAGCGGCCGGTGCTGTCGCCGCTGCGCGGCTTCTCGGCGCCGGTGAACCTGACGACCGACAGCGAGCCCAAGGACCGCTACGTCCTGCTGGCCGCCGATCCGGACCTGTTCAACCGCTGGGAGGCCGGCCAGGGCCTGGCCCGCGACCTGATCCTGGCCCGCGCGGCGGGAACCCCGGACGAGGTGGCCGAGGAACGCTACGCCGAGGCCGTCGGCCGGGCGCTTGCCGACCAGGCCGCAGAGCCGGCCTTCAAGGCGCTGATCCTGACCCTGCCCAGCGAGCCGGACCTGTCGATGGCGATGTCGCCGGCCGATCCGGCGGCGATCCACGCGGCGCGCGGCCTGCTGCGGGCGCGGCTGGCGGTGCATCTGGGCGAGGACCTGCGCCGGCTGCACACCGGCCTGTCTGACGGCGCGGCCTTCTCGCCGGACGCCGCCTCGGCCGGCCGACGGGCGCTGCGCAACGCGGCGATGGAGCTGCTGGCCGTCGATCCGCATTCGGGCAACCGCGACCTGGCCGCCCGCCACTTCGAGACCGCCACCAACATGACCGACGCCATCGGCGGCCTCAACGCGCTGATCGAGCTGGGCGGCGAGGCGCGCGACAAGGCGCTGGCCGACTTCCACGCCAGATGGAAGGCCGAGCCGCTGGTGCTGGACAAGTGGTTCGCCGCCCAGGCGCGCGATCCTTCCGAACAGGCGCTGGGCGGCGTGCTCGGCCTGACCGCCCACCCGGACTTCGACGGCAGGAACCCCAACCGCCTGCGGGCGCTGGTCTCGACCTTCGCCAACTTCAACCCGGCCCGGTTCCACGACCCGTCCGGCGACGGCTACCGCTTCCTGGCCGACCAGATCATCGCCACCGACGCGGTGAACCCGATGACGGCGGCGCGCCTCGTCGAGCCGCTGGGGACCTGGCGCCGCTACCGGCCAGAGCTCGGCGCGCTGATGAAGGCGCAGCTGGAGCGGATCGTGGCCGTCGAGGGCCTGTCGAAGAACGTGTTCGAACTGGCCAGCAAGGCGCTGGCTTAGGGACAGACACCTCGGTGTCTGTCCCTAATTGCGCAGACCGCAATCCCTCCTTAAGGTAGCGCTTTAGGGAAGAGCTAGCGGAGATAGTCATGCCTCGCACAGCACGGATTGTCGTGCCGGGCATGCCTCACCACGTGACCCAGCGCGGCAACCAGCGGCAGCGGGTATTCTTCGAACCCGCTGACTACCGGGCCTGGCTTCAGATTGCGGCCGCGACCTTCCCTGCGGAGGGCGTGGAAGTGTGGGCCTATTGCTTGATGCCCAATCACACGCACCTGATCGCAACGCCGTCGGACGACAAGGGGCTTGCCCGGGCGATGGCTGTCCTGAACGCCACCTACGCCCGACGGATTCATGCGAAGCGCAAGCTGTCTGGCCATCTCTGGCAAGGGCGATACGCCTCATTCCCGATGGACGAAACCCACCTCTATCGATGCGTCCGGTATGTCGGCTTGAATCCCGTTCGAGCCGGCTTGGTCGCCAAGGCTTCGGATTGGCCGTGGTCGAGCGTGCGGGCTCACCTGGGCTGCGGCGCCGATCCTCTGCTCACGTCGGGACCTGTGGCGAAGCTACTCGGCGAGGATGCCGTCTGGGCCTTCGGCGAGAGTCGGAAGGACGAAGGCGTCTGGGCCGAGTTGCGCCGCGCTTCGAACGACGGCCGTCCCCTGGGATCACCTCAATGGCTCAGGGGGCTGCATCGCTAGGGACAGACACCAAGGTGTCTGTCCCCTACGCCCCGCGAAGCCGCCCCCTCACACCCGGCCAGAAGACGTTCACCGCCAGACCGGCGATAACCAGCGCGGCGGCGGCCAGCTTCCAGCCGGGCAAGGCCTCGCCGAGCACCAGGGCGGATCCTGCCATGCCGAACACCGGCACCAGCAGCGACATCGGCGCGATGGTCGCGGCCGGATGGCGTGACAGCAGCCAGCCCCAGACGGCGTAGCCGAACAGGGTGTTGCCCACCGACTGCCAGATCACCGCAGCCCAGGTGGTCGCGTCGGCGGCCGCCAGACCCTGGCGGATCGCCGGCCAGCCCTCGAAGACCAGCGACAGCACCGCCAGCGGCGGGACCGAGAACAGACTGGCCCAGACCACGAAGCCCAGCATGTTGGCGCCCGGGCTGCGGCGGCTGACGATATTGCCGCCGGCCCAGCTGAGCCCCGCCATCAGGACGAGGATCAGGCCCAGCGGCGTCGCCGAACCGTCGCTCCGCCACAGGATCAGGCCGATCCCGGCCGCCGCCAGCGCCAGGGCGGCGATCTGGAAGGGCTTCACCCGCTCGCCGCTCAGCCCCATGGCCAGGGCGACGGTGAAGAAGGCCTGGCTCTGCACCACCAGCGAGGCGAGGCCCGGCGAGATGTGGCCGCTCATGGCGATGTAGAGCAGGCCGAACTGCCCGGCCCCGATCAGCACGCCATAGGCCGCAAGGTCGCGCCACGGGACCTGGGGCCGCTTGATGAACAAGACGGCCGGCAGCAGGGCGAAGGTGAAGCGCAGGGTCGCGAACAGCAGCGGCGGCAGGTGGTCCAGACCGATGCGGATGACCACGAAGTTGGTCCCCCAGACCGCCACCACCGCCAGGGCGAGCAGCGCATGGCGCAGCGGCAGCGATGTGTGGACCATGCCCTCGGGACCTTCCTCGAAGATGCCCGATCTAGGCCCCCGTGGCCCATCCGGCACGCCATTTCTTCTATCGGCGCTGGCGCCCTGCGGCCAACTGACTCACAACCTGTGCAAAGGCCGGTTTGGCCCGTGACGCGACAGGAACGCTTCCGTAAGATTCACTGTCGGGGGAAGTGACTCGGGCGCGGGGATTCGAAGGACTTGGCGGGCAAGAGTCGCAAGGCAGGCAAGGCCGGCGAACCCGCATTCGCTCCGGGGGAGGCTCGCGCCGGCGGCGGGGCCTTCGTGCGCGTCGCCATCCTCGCGGCCCTGCTCCTGCTCGCCATCTACACCTTCTTCGGCGTCCAGCGCCTTGAGCGGAACTGGACGCGGCCCGGCGAGGCCGGCGCGGACGCCGCCGCCCAGGTGCTGGCGGCGCGCCTTGATGTCGATGTGGCCCGTCGCAACGGCGGCCTGACCGCCGGCGCCGCCCTGATCGACCGGTCGCCGGAGTCCCCCATCGACGCCGCCGAGACCGTGCTGCGCGCCGCCGGCGACGGCGTCGCGGCCGCCGCCGTGGTGACCGGCGATACGGTCGGCGCCGTCGCCGGGCGGGTCGAGGCCGCCGACTGGAAGGGCGCCGCGCGGCTGGCCCTCGCGTCCGGCAAGAGCAGCTGGATCGGTGTGTCGGCGGGCGACCCCGGGCGGCTCTACATGGCCCGGGTGGTCCGCGACCGCACCGTGCTGCTCACCACCCAGGATCTGGCCCGGCTGCCGCTGCGCGCGGGCGGACGCTCGTCGGCCGCCGTGGCCACGCCTGACGGGCGGCTGCTCGCCGTGGCCGGCGCCGGAGGCGTTACCCAGGCCTCGACCGTGCGCGAGGCTTTCGCCCTTTCGCCTGATGATCTCAAGGCCGACCAGCTGACCCGCGCCCGGCGGCCGGACGGGGCGCTGATCGACGTGGCGGCGCGCCCGGCCGCCGGCGGCGCCCTGTGGGCCATCGCCGCCAGCCCGCCGGCCGGCATCGTCGCGGCCAATCGCGATCGGATCGACGGCATTGTCGCGCTGCTGGTGCCGCTCGGCATCGGCATCGCCCTGGCCCTGCTGCTGTTCAGCCAGAGCCGCAAGGCCGAGGCCGCCCAGCGCGCCTTCGTCCAGAGTGAGCAGCGGTTCCGGATGGCGGTCGAGGCGGCCCGTTGCGGCATCTGGGAATGGGACCTGGCCCAGGACCAGGTGTTCATGTCCGACGTCACCGGCGTCATCTTCGGCTGGGGCGGCGGCGGGATCGTCGGCGGCCAGGAGGTCCTTGACCGGGTCGCCCCCGATCATCGCGAGCGCGTCCGGCAGGCGCTGGCCCATGCGGCGACCTACGGCGCGTTCGACGTGTCCTTCCGGGTGCCCGCCTCCTCGGGCGGACGCTCGATCTGGATCGACGCCCGCGGCCAGGGCCTGGGCAAGCCCGGCGCCGACGGCTACGACCGGATCATCGGCGTCGCCCTGGACGTCACCGAGGAACGCCTGGCCCAGGCCCGCGCCCAGGCCGCCGAGAACCGTCTGCGCGACGCCATCGAAAGCGTGTCCGAAGCCTTCGTGCTGTGGGACCGCAACGGCCGTCTGCTGCTGTGCAACCGCAACTACCGCAGCGTCTTCAACCTGGAGCCCAAGCTGCTCAAGCCCGGCGCGGCGCGCGACTATGTGAACCGCTTCGTCCAGCTGGCCATCAAGCAGGAGGTCGTCGGCCCCGACGGCCATCGCGGCATCCGCGAGGCGGAGCTGAACGACGGCCGCTGGATCCAGATCTCGGAGAGGCGCACCGCCGAGGGCGGCCTGGTCATGACCGCCGCCGACATCAGCGCCATCAAGGCCCAGGAAGAGGCCCGGCGCCTGAACGAGGAACAGCTGCAGCACGCCGTCGCCGGCCTGGAGCGCAGCCAGGAGCAACTGGCCGAACTGGCCCGCAAGTACGAGACCGAGAAGGTCCGCGCCGAGGCGGCCAACAAGTCCAAGTCCGAGTTCCTGGCCAACATGTCCCACGAGCTGCGCACGCCGCTCAACGCGGTCAACGGCTTCTCCGAGATCATGATCGCCGAGATGTACGGGCCGATGGGCGACCCGCGCTACAAGGAGTACGCCCAGGACATCCACAACAGCGGCCAGCACCTGCTCGCCCTGATCAACGACATCCTCGACATGTCCAAGATCGAGGCCGGCAAGATGAACCTCAAGTTCGAGCCGATGAGCCTGGAGGACGTCACCGAGGACGCCGTGCGGCTGGTGCGCAACCGCGCCGAGGCGGCGGGCCTGGAGCTGGCGGTCGACTTCCCGTTCCTGCCCGAGATCGAGGCCGACTACCGGGCGGTCAAGCAGGTGCTGCTCAACCTGCTCAGCAACGCCATCAAGTTCACCCCCCGCGGCGGCCGGGTCACCGTCCGCGCCGAGGTGCGCAACGACGGCCTTGGCGAGCGCGTGCGGGTCTCGGTGCAGGACACCGGCATCGGCATCAGCAAGGAAGACCTGGCCCGCCTCGCCCAGCCGTTCGAGCAGGTCGAGAGCCAGCACAGCAAGACCACCCAGGGCACCGGCCTGGGCCTCGCCCTGACCAAGGCGCTGATCGAGCTGCACGAGGGCGCGCTGGAGATGGACAGCGCGCCCGGCGAAGGCACCACGGTCAGCTTCAGCCTGCCGATCCGGCGGGGTGCGATGGGCGTGGCGGCGGCTTAGACTAGGGCGCTCTCCCACCGTCATCCTCGCCCCTGTGGCGAGGACCCCTTTTTCGGTTCGCAGGTGAGCGTGTGATCTTGCTCTCAAAGCGAGGCTGAACGAGGGGTCCTCGGGACAAGCCCGAGGATGACGAAGAGATTTGAGCGGAACGGGCTACTTCAGCCCCTCATAGGCTGCCGCGATCAGCGCCACGTCGCGCGGGTCGCCGACCAGGTCCGTGCCCATGCGGTTCATGGCGTAGGCGATGGCGGTGCGGCGCACCGGATCGACCATCACGAACGAGCCGCCCCAGCCGGAGTGGCCATAGGCCTTGGGCTCGGGTCCATAGAGTCCGTCGGTGTTGAGCAGGAAGCCGGCGCCCCAGCGGGCAGGCACGCCCAGCACCTCGTCGACGCCCTCGATCCGCAGCGTCGTGGCCTGGGCCAGGGCCTCGGGACCGACGATGTGGCGGCCGTCCAGCCTGCCGTCGCCGGCCACGGCCCCGAACAGTCGGGCCAGCGAGCGGGCGTTGGAATAGCCGTTGGCCGACGGTATCTCGCAGGCGCGCCAGGCGGCGGTGTTGGGGACCAGCGGCTCCATCACCGGATTGAGATAGGCGGCCCTCTGCGACGGGTTGAGGTCGGTCGTCATGTTCGAGGTGGCCAGCTCCGGCGGCGCCAGCATCTCGGCGCGGCGGTGCTCCTGCGACGCCGGCAGGCCGAGGGTCAGGTCGAGGCCGAAGGGGCCTGAAAGCTCCTCGGCGATGAAGCGGCCCAGGCCGCGCCCCTCGATAAGGCGGAACAGCTCGCCCGCCAGCGTGCCGATACTGATGGCGTGGTAGCCCGAGCGCGACCCGGGCGGCCAGAACGGCGTCTGGGCGGCAAGCCGGGCCGCGGCGGCCGGCTGGTCGTAGTAGTCCTCGACCACCGCCGGGTCGCTGAAGCTACACAGGCCGGCCTGGTGGGACAGCAGCTGGGCGATGGTGATGTCGCCCTTGCCGCCGGACGCGAAGTCCGGCCACCAGCGGGCGACCTTGTCGCCGTAGGCGGCCTGGCCACGGTCGACCAGCATGGCGAAGCACAGCGCCGTCACGCCCTTGGTGGTGGACCAGACGTTGACCACCGCGTCCCGCGTCCAGGGCCGGCTCGCCGCCCCGTCCAGACTGCCGCCCCAGAGGTCGACGACCAGTTCACCGTCCTGGACGATGGCCAGGGAGGCGCCGATGTCGCCCCGCTCGGCGAAGTTGCGCGCGAACTCGCCGGCGACGGCCTCGAAGGCCGCCGCCGCATTGCCGTGAATCATCGGGCTCACTGGAATCTCTTGGTGAAGCTGACGCCGAAGGTTCGCGGCGCGCCATAGACGCGGAAGCCGATGCCCAGGGACAGATTGTTGACGCCCTGGGTCACGTACTGCTCGTCGGCCAGGTTCTTGCCCCAGATCGCGACCTCCCAGTCCGAGCCGGAGAACAGGCTCGCCCGGCCGTTCCAGACCCAGTAGGCCTGCGTCGCGATCAGCGGATCGTTCAGCGCGTCCTTGAACATGTCGCCGGCGTACTGTCCGTCGATCTGCAGGCGCGCCTCCAGGCTGTCGCCGATGGCGAAGGTGTAGGCCGTGGCCAGGTTGAAACTGACCTCCGGCGCGTCCGGCATCTCGTTGCCCTTGGGAACCGCGCCGCCGGAGGAGTCGAACGATCCGAGCTCGGTCTTCAGCAGGCCGAGGCCGACGGTCACGTCCAGGCCCGGAAGCGACGCCGGCGACCACAGGGCGTCCAGGTCCAGGCCGTAGATCGTCGCCTCATCCACGTTGCCCAGGCGCTGGATCGGCAGGCCGCCCGAGGTGTCGCGGATGAAGGTCTGGACGTCGGAATAGTCATAGTAGAACAGGCTGCCCGACCAGGAGAGGCCCGCGCCGGGCAGGCGCTGCTTCACGCCGGTCTCCCAGGCGATCAGGGTCTCGGGATCGTAAGGCTGCAGCTGTCCGGAGTTGGTGGCCACGCCGGAGAAGAAGCCGCCGCTCTTCACGCCCTGGCTGACGCTCGCATAGACCAGCGTCAAAGGATCGGGCTTCCAGTTCAGGCCCAGCTTCCACGACCAGTTGGTGTCGCTGATCGTTTCATCGACACTGGCCATCAGCACCGGCGGCGAGCCGCAGGGCGTCAGGGTCAGGAAGCTGGCCGGGCAGTTGGGGACCAGATCGAAGTCGCCCCCGACGTTGTCCTTCTCTTCCCAAGTGTAGCGCAGGCCGGCGACCAGACTGACATCGGGCGCGAGGTCGTATTCCACATTGCCGAACACGGCCGCCGACTTCGAGGTCTGGTTCGAGAAGGTCAGGGTCGTGGTGTTGAACAGGTCCTGCAGGTCGCCGTCATAGGTCATGTCGACCCGGTCCCGGGAGACGAAGGCGCCGACCAGCCAGTCGCTGCGCTCGGTCGCGCCGGCCAGGCGCAATTCCTGCGAAACCTGGTCGATGTCGTCGTTCTCGATGAAGTCGGTCTGCCGGAAGGGTCCGGCGTCGGTGTCGGCGCCCCAGGTCCGCTGGAAGTCGAGATAACCGGTGACCGAGGTCAGGGTCGCCCAGCCCAGATCCTTCTCGATACGAAGGGTCGCCGCGCGCTGGTCGACATCATAGGCGGGATCGACCGAATACTCGCCCTTGAACGGGTCGCCGTCGGCGTCGCTGTAGCCGAGGAAGTCCATGCAGCCGGCGGAGCCCGGGCAGACGAGACCGGGCGGCGGGGCCGGAGGCGGCGTCAGGCCGAAGAACTCCGGCGCCCCGACCTCCGAGCGCACCCGCTGGCCCTCCAGCTTGAGCACGATGTCGAGGTCCTCGGTCGGCGCCCAGCGCGCCTGGGCCCGGCCCATCAGGACGTCCCGCCTTCCGAAGTCGCGGTTGGTCGCGCGGTTGAAGAAGAAGCCCTCGTCCTGCTGCACGGCCTTGCCGCTGAACCGCAGGGCGAAGGTGTCGGAGACCGGCAGGTTGATCATGCCGTCCAGCTCGGCCGTCTCGTAGTTGCCGAGGCCGCCGGATATCCGCCCCTCGACGCCGCCGAAGGTCGGTTTGGCCGTGACGATGTTGATCGCGCCGGCCGTGGAGTTGCGGCCGTAGAGCGTGCCCTGCGGCCCCTTCAGCGCCTCCATCCGCTCCATGTCGAACAGGTCGAAGTTCATCAGCGCCAGCGAGCTGAGATAGACCTCGTCGACATAGACGCCGGCGCTGGGATTGTTGGTGGCGCTGAAGTCATTCAGCCCGACGCCGCGGATGGTCACCACCGGCAGGATGCCGGGCATGTTCTCCTTGATCTCGACGTTGGGGGTGAAATTCGCCAGGTCGGTGACCTGGGTCACACGGCCCGCCTCCAGAGCCTCGCCGGAGACGACCGCGACATTGACCCCGACATCCAGGGTGTCCTGCGCCCGCTTCTGGGCGGTGACGGTGACCGCCTCGATCTCGGTCGGCGCCGTATCCCCGGCCGCCTGGGCCGCGCCCGCGATCAGCAGGGCCGCCAGACCGGCCCCTCCGGTCAGCCAAGCCTTGCGCCCACGCGCCCGTTGCGAATGTGAAGTCATATCCCCGGCTCTCCCTGATGGTCTTCTGGCTGACCTCGCGGTTGCCAGTTTTTCGACACTTGAGTTTGACCAGATAACGACACGCCAAGAATGGCTCGTCAAGTTTTTCGACATCTACGTATGTTTGCGATATGTAGCGTCGAGTGCGTCGGGCGGCGAACGCGGCGACAAGGGAACCGATGAAGGACGAATCGACGGCAGCGGGCCCCAAGGGGCGGCCCTCCCGGGTGAAGCCGGCGCGCAAGCGGGCGGCCCGGCGCGATCTGCTGCTCGACGAGGCCGCGCGCCGGATCAACGCCCAGGGCGCCGGCGCCATTGTCCTGAACGACATCGCCGAGCAGGTCGGGCTGTCGCGAAACGCGCTGTACTACTATGTGGCGGACAGAGCCGACCTGGTGTTCCGCTGCTACCTGCGGGCCTGCGAGGCGACCGCCGACAACCTCGCCACGGCCTATGACCAGGGGATGGACCCGTCCGACCGGATCCGCCGCTTCGTCGAAGCCGAGCTCGACTTCGACCAGCCCGAGCAGGCGGTGCTGACCGACATCGACTACCTGCCCGAGCCGCAACGCCGATTGATCCAAGAGCATCAGGCGCGCAACGTCTCCGCGCTGCAGAGGCTGATCACCGACGGCATAGCCGAGGGCGCGTTCCGCCCCTGCGAAACCGAGATCGCCGCCCAGTCCCTGACCGGCCTGATCTCCCGGACCCGGCTGTCAGCGGGCTGGCTGGATCACCGCGACGATCGCAAGGCGCGGCGCCGCGCGTCAGCGGCGATCAGCGACCTTTTCCTGGGCGGGTTCAGCGCCGACCCGCTCGCCGAGACCCGCTGCGCGATCGACGTCGAGGCCCTGGTCGCCCGGCCCTACAACGCCTTCGACCGCAAGCAGACCAACGAGATCAAGATCGGCCAGCTGATCGCGGCGGCCTCCCGCCTGTTCAACCGGCGGGGCATAGATGGCGTCTCTCTCGACGACATCAGCGCCAGCGTCGGCGCGACCAAGGGCGCGGTCTATCACTACTTCGACGACAAGGCCGATCTGGTCGTGCGCTGCTACCAACGGGCCTTCGAACTGTACGACCTGATCATGGACACCTCGGTGAAGAGCGGTCGAACCGGTCTGGAACGGGCGTTGATGTCCCTGCACCTGAACGTCCAGGCACAGGCCGGGGGGCTGTCGCCGCTGATGCTGCAGCCTGGTCGCCTGTCGCTGCCCGCCGAGGAGCTGGAGCGCATCAGCCGGGCGTCCAAGCGCCTGCGGATAGCCTCGACCCGCAACCTTCGCCAGGGCGTGGCCGACGGGTCATGCCGCCCCGGCGACAGCACCTTCATGGGCGAGGTCGCCGCCGGCATCTTCCTTTGGCTGCCCAAATGGCTGCCGGAGAACTACCCCCTGTCGCCCATGCGCATCGCCGACGAGATCGCCGACCTCATCGGTCACGGCATCGAGAAGCGGGCTGCCTAGAACCTAGACCAGCGTCCGTCGGTACATCGCCAGCAGCGCCGCCCAGGCGCGTTCGGCCTGGACCTCGTCGTAGACGGCGCTGCCTCGGACGCACCAGCCGTGGGCGGCGGGATAGACCTCGATCACCGCCTTGCGGCCGGCGGCGTCCATGGCGGCCTTGAGCTTGTCCTTGATCGTCGGGTCCTGCCTGTCGTCGTTGTCGGCGACCGCGACCAGGAACTCCGCCGCGGTCTTGGTCAGCAGCAGGTGCGGGCTGGTGGGCTGGTCAGTATAGAGGCCGCCGCCATGGAAGCTGCCCACCGCGCCGATCCGGCCGCTGACCGCCGCGGCGGTGCGGAACGACAGCGGGCCGCCCATGCAGTAGCCCTGCACGCCGGCGCGCTTGCTGGTGTCGGTCTGTTTCAGGGCGTCGAGGAAGGCCAGATAGGCGACGGCGTCGCGGTCCGTGCCCTCGGGCGTGACGCTGGCGCGCATCGGGGTCAGCTTCGCCCGGTCTTCGGGGTTGGCGAAGTTGAACGCGCCATCGACCACCGGCGCCTTGCGGACGCGATAGTAGAGGTTGGGGACCAGCACGACATAGCCCTCGCCCGCCAGGCGCCGGCCCATCTCGCGGAAGGCCGGGCGCAGGCTGACCACGTCCGGCCAGATCAGCACCGCCGGCCAGGGACCCGCACCCTGCGGATAGTAGAGCGCCGCATCGGCGACCCCGTCCGGCGTCGAGATCTCGACATCCGTCTCGACCACCGCGACCCCGGCGCGCGCGGCGCCGGCCACGCCGACGGCGGCCAGACCGAGCAGGCCAAAGCCGCGGCGCGACACCTTCGGATCGACGATCAGCCCGGGGTGAATGTCATCATCGCACATGGGGTAACCTCATCATCTGCCGGGGGAGCCGCATAAGATGCGTCAATCTGGCCGGAAGGAAACCCCGCCGGCTACTCGGAGCGGCATCGGCGGGCCCTGGCCGCGTGGTTCCTCCGGCCGCCCGGTCCGCTGCAAGCGGCCCGGGGCCGGGCGCGTCATCAGCGACCGCAGCGACTCCGCAAGGGCGGCGCGCTCACGGAGCGGCCGCGAGAATGATCGTCTTCTTCACCGGGAGTACTCCTGTATGCCCCTCGCCCCGTTCAACGTCGGGCGCGCGAGGTTCCGTCGCTACAGCAGCGCGCCCCGGCCGGCGGTGACTTCCGAGTAGCGGTGGACCCGCACCGACTGCACCAGGCCAAAGCCGATCATCACCGTCAGCATGACTGTGCCGCCGTAGCTGAGCAGCGGCATCGGCACCCCCACGACGGGCGCCAGGCCCATGACCATCGCGCCGTTGATCAGCACATAGAGGGCGAAGGTCGCCGTCACCCCCGCCGTGGCCAGGCGGCCGAAATGGCTGTGGCTGATCGAGGCGGTGCGCAGGGCCATGAAGATCACCGCGCCGTACAGGAACAGGATCGAGAAACAGCCGGCGAAGCCGAACTCCTCGGCCAGGGCCGCGAAGATGAAGTCGGTGTGCTTCTCCGGCAGGAAGTTCAGCTGGCTCTGGCTGCCCAGGCCAAAGCCCTTGCCCATCAGCCCGCCGGCGCCCAGCGCGATCTTCGACTGCAGGATGTGATAGCCGGCGCCGGAAGGATCAGCCGCCGGATTGAACAGCACGTCGACGCGCGTGCGCTGGTACTCGTGCAGCACGAAGAAATACATCATCGGCGCGGCCACCGCGACGGCCCCGATCCCCGCGGCGATGAACTTCCAGGACAGGCCGGCCAGGATCATGATCGCCACGCCGGTGAACAGGATCAGCAGCGAGGTGCCGAGATCCGGCTGGTGCGCGACCAGCAGGGTCGGCATCGCGATCAGGGCGGCCGGGACCAGCAGCCACCAGCTGGCGCGGGCGCTGTCGGCCGACATGCCGTGGTAGAATCGCGCCAGGGCCAGCACGACGCCGACCTTCATGATTTCCGACGGCTGGAACCGCAGCGGCCCGATCTGCAGCCAGCGCTGCGCCCCCTTCGAGACATCGCCGAAGAACTCGACGCCGACCAGCAGGACCAGGGCGACGACATAGACGGGATAGGCCACCTGGAACCACAGCGTCAGCGGACACATGGCCAGGACGATCATCAGGACGAAGAATATGGCGAACCGGGACAGATGCGGCCACGCCCACGGAGTCCACGACAGGTCGGCGGCCGAGAACATGATCAGAGCGCCGGCCCCGGCGATCAGGCAGAGCACCAGGCAGAAGGTCCAGTCGATCTCCGCGAACTTGATGATCAGCCGGTCGCGTTCGCCGGGTCGCGTCAGGGCGCTGGCGGTCATTGGGGAGCCTCGGGTGTCGGCGTCGGCGGCGGGGGCGCGCCTTCGATGGCGGGTTCTGGGGCGGCGCCCTCGATCGGCGCGGCGGGATCAAGTTCGGGCATCGGCATGGGCTGTTCGATGCGGGCGCGGATCTCGGGATCCTTGAGCAGGGCCATGCGCATGACCTCGCGCGCCCGGGGCGCGGCCGCCGTGCCGCCGCCCATGCCGCCGTGCTCGATCAGCACCGAGATTGCGTAGCGCGGCGCCTCGATCGGCGCGAAGGCGATGTACCAGTTGTGGTCGCGCAGGCCCCAGCGGAAGCCGGCGCTCTTGCGCGACTCCCCTTCGCGGAAGACCCGCACCTGCGCCGTGCCGGTCTTGCCGGCCATGCGGATGTCGCCCAGGCCAAGCTGGCTCTGGCGGAAGGCGGTGCCGGAGGCGTCGTTGGCCACGGCGATCATGCCGCCGCGAACGTACTCCAGGAACTCCTGTGCGTAGGGCAGGTCCGGCGCCGCGTCGCCGCGGGGTCGCTCCACGCCGCCCACCGACTTGACCAGGCGCGGACTGAGCGCCTTGCGGCCGTTGGCCAGCCGCGCGGTCATCACCGCCAGCTGCAGAGGGTTCACGGCGATCAGGCCCTGCCCGATCCCGTAGTTGACCGTGTCGCCCGGGAACCAGGTGCGGTTGGCCGGATTGCGATTGGCTTTACGCTTCCACTCGCGGGAACCGACGATGCCCTTCTTCTGGCCCGGGATGCCGATGTCGAAGGTCTGACCGAAGCCGAAGGCCTGCGCCGCCTTGGCGATGCCGTCCGGCCCAACCTTCAGCGCGGTCTGGTAAAAGTAGATGTCGCAGGAGTTCTTGATCGCCTCGTGCATGTTCTGCGAGCCGTGCCGGCCCCAGCAGCGCCAGGTGCGGTTGCCGAAGTACCAGCCGCCGGAGCAGTTGATGCGCACGTTCGGGTCCACCCCCGCCTCGAGCGCCGCCATGGCCACCATCGGCTTGAAGGTCGAGCCCGGCGGATAGGTGCCGCTCATCGCCTTGTCGAGCAGCGGCTTGCGCTCGTACTCCGCCAGCGCCTTGTACTCGGGGGTGGAGAGGCCCTTGACGAAGCGGTTGGCGTCGAAGCTCGGCGCCGAGGCCATGCACAGCAGGTCCCCGGTGCGGCAATCCATCAGCACGATGGCGCCGCTCTCCTCGCCCATGACCTCCAGCGCGCGCTGCTGGATGTCCGAGTCGAGCGTCAGCCTGATTTCCTTGCCCGGCATGGGCGGTATGTCGCCTTCAGGATCGTTGCGCACGACCCGGCCCTGGGCGTCGACCTCCTGCTTCTGGGCGCCGGCCTTGCCGCGCAGCTCGATATCGAAGGCCTTCTCGACGCCCTGGCGTCCGATCCGGAAGCCGGGGTTGTAGAGCAGCGGATCGATGGACAGGCCTTGCTCGGTCACCGCCTTGATGTCGCGATCGTTGACGCGCGCCACATAGCCGATGACGTGGGCGAAAGCGCCGCCGAACGGATAGACGCGAACCTCGCCCATGTCGGCTGTGACGCCCGGCAACTCCGGCGACCGGACGTTGATGCGGGAGAACTCCTCCCAGCTCATGTCCTCCATGACCTGGACCGGCGACTTGCGAGGCGCCCGCTTGATGTCGCGGATCAGCCGCTCGCGGCGCTCGTCGGTGATGGGAACCAGCTGGGCCAGCTTGTCGACGATGCCTTCGACGTCGGTGTCGGTCTCGCGCGAGACCAGCAGGCGGAAGTTGGGGCGGTTCGACGCCAGGGTGACGCCGTTGCGGTCGAGGATCACGCCGCGCGGCGGCGGCACGAGGCGGAAGTTGAACTGGTTGGACTGGGCGAGCTTCTGGTAGCGATTGGCCTCCAGCACCTGCAGGTGGACCAGGCGTCCGCCCAGCGCGACCAGGCCCACGCCGGTGAGGCCGCCGAGCAGGAAGGCGCGACGGGTGAAGGCGCCCTGCCGCTCGTTGACCTCGGTGAAGAAGATCGTCGGCTCGCTCAACGGAACCTCACGTCGGCGTCGTCGAAGCGGTCGATCAGGCGGTGGGCGAACGGATACAGCAGGCTTGTCGCCAGGAACTGCCAGAACAGGGCGATAAGGTTGGGCGCCGCTTTCACGTCCAGCATGGTGATCAGGTAGCCCGTCAGCAACGCGGCGGCGCAGACGCCCGCGTACCAGGCCCACATCATCGGCCGGCTCTGCCCGGTCATCATGTTGCGCATGAACAGGGTGCCGGCGTAAGCGACCAGCAGCGAAACGCCCCACAGGCCCAGCGCCCCGCCCCAGAAGATGTCGAGGAAGCAGCCCAGCAGCAGCAGGGTGAAGGGGGCGATGATCGACGGCCGGATCACCGCCCATCCGAACGCGCAGACCAGCGGAAACACAGGCTCGGGCAGATGCAGGCCGAACACCCGGATCGGCGAGGCGAACAGGATGGTGAAGCCCGCGCAGAGCAGGGCCGGCACGCCGATCCAGCGCCACGGGTCGAGCGGCCGCGCGGCGGAGAAGCTCATCGTCCGCCTCCGGGCGGCCCGGCGGGCGTGGCGGGCGGTTGCGTCGGCGTCGGCGAGGGGGCCGGGCGCGGCGGCATCGTGGCCGCCGGCGCAGCGGGCCTGGCGGGCGGGGGGGCGGTCTTCGGCGCCGGCGCCGGAGTCCTGATGATCCGATCGTCCGGATTCTCGGTGATCACCGGCGGCAGCTGCGTCTGCTCCAGCGCCTTGCGATCGGCGAGCTGGGCATAGTCGCGGAACTTCATGATGCGGACCCAGTCGATGGCGCCGGAGTCAGCGTCCAGGGCCACGCGCCAGCGACCATCAAGTCCCTTGACCACGCGGCCGACGGGCAGGCCCCGGGGCAGCACGCCGCCGTCGCCGCTGGTCAGCACGCGGTCGCCGGCGCGGATCGGCTCGCGGCCGCGCAGGTACTCAAGCTTGGGATTGGGTCCGCCGTCGCCGGTCAGGATGGCGCGGGCGTTGGTGCGGTCGATCATCACCGGCGTCTTGGCCGCAGCGTCGGTGAGCAGCAGAATCTTGCTGGCCCCGCGCGCGACGCCGACCACCCGGCCGACCAGCCCCCGCTCGCTGAGCACCGGGAAGCCGACCATGACACCCGCCTCAACGCCGGCGTTGGCCAGCCGGTAGTTGGCCAGCGGCCCCCGGGCGTCGGAGACGATCCGCGCGGTGACCATGTCGATCGGCGGATCGGTGCGGATGCCCAGCACGGCGCGCAGGCGCTCATTCTCGTCCTTGAGCCGCACGGCCTCGTCAGCCTGTTGCTGGAGGAGGACGAGTTCGCGCTTCAGCCGCCGGTTCTCGCCGGCGGTGAAGGCGTAGCTGCCCAGCCATCCCATGATGTCGCCGGTCCACTCGCCGGGCTTGGCGACAACGCCCCCGACCGGGGCGGCCACAGTGTCCACGGCCTGACGCGCGGCGCCGTAGGCCTCGGTCTGGAAGGTTTCACGACGGTCGCTGAGCAGCATCGCGCCGCCGATGATGACAGCGACAATCAGGGCCACCGCCGCCGTCCAGGTCAGCGGGACCTTGAGTTCCCCGAACGGATCCTGCCGAAGCGGCACCCCGTACCTCCGTCAAGACGCCCCCGAGCGTCTGACCCTGTTCTGCCGATGTTAAGCGAGGGTGCTTTCGAGGACACCCTTCATCCATTTGGGGTGTTCAAGAACCTTGCCACAGCCGAGCGCGACGCAGGACAGCGGATCGTCGGCGACCGTCACCGGCAGGCCGGTGTGATCGCGGATCTCGGCGTCCAGGCCGCGCAGCAGCGCGCCGCCGCCGGTCAGCATGATGCCCTTGTCGGCGATGTCGGACGCCAGCTCCGGCGGCGTGGCCTCCAGCGCGACCTTCACGGCCTCGACGATCTGGCTGACCGGCTCGTGGAGGGCGTCGGCGGCCTGCTTCTCGCTGATCCGGACTTCACGGGGCACGCCCTGCATCAGGTCGCGGCCCTTGACGTCGATCGACAGGCCTTCGCCGTCGGCCGGGGCGCGGGCGGTGCCGATTTCCTTCTTGATGCGCTCGGCGGTGGTCTCGCCGATCAGCAGGTTATGGTGCCGGCGCATGTAGCTGATGATGGCTTCATCCATCTTGTCGCCGCCGACCCGGACCGAGCGGCTGTAGACAATCCCGGAAAGGGACAGAACGGCCACCTCGGTGGTGCCGCCGCCGATGTCGACGACCATCGAACCGGTCGGCTCGTGGATCGGCAGGCCGGCGCCGATCGCGGCGGCCATCGGCTCGTCGATCAGGCCCACGCGACGGGCCGAGGCGTTCAGGCAGCTGTCGTTGATGGCGCGACGCTCGACGGCTGTGGCGCCGGACGGGACGCACACGATCACCTTGGGGTTCACGAAGCCCTTGCGGTTGTGAACCTTGCGGATGAAGTACTTGATCATCTCCTCGGCGACTTCGAAGTCGGCGATGACCCCGTCACGCATCGGGCGGATGGCTTCCATGTGGCCCGGCGTACGGCCGAGCATCTGTTTGGCCTCTATGCCGACGGCGTGAACCACCTTGCGGCCGCCGACGTTGCGCAGCGCCACGACGCTCGGCTCGTTCAGCACAATGCCCTTGCCCTTCATATAGATGAGGGTGTTGGCCGTGCCGAGATCGATGGCGATGTCGTTCGAAATGGCGCCGAAGAGAGAACCGAACATTCAGGGCCTTGGGTTCTAGGAGCGTTTTGGGACTGGCGAGGCAGGGTACCGCAAGCCCGGCGCCACACCGCGAGCGCGCGCCCCCGGACGCAACGTCGCCGAAGCGGCTGAACATGCTGATGTCACGCCGTTTGCACCGCGAACGTGTTGAATTCAAGGTCTATTAAGACCCGCTTTCAACCAAGCGCCGCGAGCATGACGCCCACGGCCGTCAGGCCGCCCGCGATCCACTGCCCAAGGGTCACCCGTTCGGCGAAAAGTCGGCGGCCGGCCAGCGCCGCCAGGGGCATCTCCACCACCCCCACGGCGCGCACAAGCCCTGCCGGGGCAAGGGCCAGCGCGATGAACCACCCCGCCGACGCGGCGGCGCCGAAGAAGCCTGCGCCCATCGAGATCCGCCACGACCGGACCGCCGCCGCCAGAGAGGCCCGGTCGCGAATCGCCAGCCAGGACGTGAGGGCGACCGACTGCATCGCCTGGACAACGGCGACGGTGATCAGCGCGGCGGGAATCGGATGGTCCGGGTCCAGACCAATCGAGGCCTGCCGGAAGGCGTTGGCCGAGATGGCGAAGCAGAATCCGGACAGCGTGCCCAGCGCCGCGGCTGTCCAGTCGCCGGCCTCCTGTCCCCGTTTGGGCCAGGACAGGGCGACCAGGCCCGCCGTGGCCAGGGCGATGCCCAGCCAGGCGTGGACCTTCAGCGGATCGCCGAACACCATCAGCCCCAGGATGGCCGCGAACGGCAGCCCGCTCTGCTGGAAGGCCGTGCCCAGCGCGAAGCTGGACCGCTGCATGGCGGTCAGCAGCGCCGCCGTGGCGCCCAGCTGCATCAGGCCGCCCAGCGCGCACCAGGCCAGGTAGGTCGGCGAGACCACGGGATCGACCGGCAGCAACAGCAGCGCGACGGCGACGAAGGCAAGGCTGAACGGCAGTCCGAACAGGAACCGCACCAGCGTCGCGCCCCACGGCCCGGCCCCGGTCATCAGGCTGCGCTGGGCGGCGTTGCGCGCCACCTGGAAGGCGGCCGCAAGGACGGTGACGGGGATCCAGATCATGTTCAGAACGGGGACAGTTTAAGGTGTCCCAAGGGACACCTTAAACT
>JAUSPV010000172.1 GCA_030652755.1 Caulobacter sp.
CCCTCTTGGGAGAGGGGGACCATGCGGAGCATGGTGGAGAGGGAAGCTCGGGCGTCCGCTGTCCAAACTCGGCATCACCTTTCCCGGCCCTTCAACAGCAGCGCATCCCTCTCCACCACCCTCTCCCAAGCGGGAGAGGCCTGATGCACGATTTCGCCGCCCGCGCCCTGCATCTGCTCGACCCGGAAGACGCGCACCGCGCCTCGATCCTGGGCCTGAAGCTGGGTCTCGGCCCGACTGATCACGCCCCGGACGACCCCATCCTGGCGACCACCCTCGCCGGGATCGCCCTGCCCTCGCCGGTCGGGCTCGCCGCCGGCTTCGACAAGAACGCCGAGGCGCCGGACGCCATGCTGCGGGCCGGTTTCGGCTTCGTCGAATGCGGCACGGTCACGCCCCTGCCCCAGGCCGGCAACCCCCGCCCGCGCCTGTTCCGGCTGAGCGAGGACCGCGCGGTCATCAACCGCATGGGCTTCAACAACGCCGGGCTGGACGCCTTCGCCGCCAACCTCGCCGCGCGCCGCCACAAGGGCGTGGTCGGGGCCAACATCGGGGCCAACAAAGACTCCGACGACCGGGTCGGCGACTACGTCACCGGCCTGCGCCGCCTCTGGGGCCGGGCGTCCTATTTCACGGTCAACATCTCCTCGCCCAACACCCCGGGCCTGCGCGCCCTGCAGACGAAGGCGGCGCTGGAGGATCTGCTCGGCCGGCTGGACGAGGCCCGGCGTGCGCTCAAGGCGGAGGGCGGCGACTGTCCGGTCTTCCTGAAGGTCGCGCCCGATCTGGAGGACGGCGAGGTCGAGACCATCGTCGAGACCGTGGCCGCCTTCGGCCTGCAGGGGATCATCGTGTCGAACACCACGGTCTCGCGGCCGGATACTCTGCGTTCGGCGCAGCGGGCGGAGACCGGCGGCCTGTCCGGTCCGCCGCTGATGAGCCTGTCGACCCAGGTGCTGGCGCGGTTCCACGCCGCCAACAGCCATGGCCTGACCCTGATCGGGGCCGGCGGCATCGCCACCGGCGCTGACGCCCTGGCCAAGATCCGGGCTGGAGCGGCGGCGGTGCAGTTCTACTCGGCCATGGTCTTCGAGGGGCCCGGCATGGTCGTCCGCGTAAAGCGCGATCTCGCCGCCCGCCTGCGCGCGGAGGGTTTCACCTCGGTCGCCGAGGCCGTGGGCGCGCGATGAACCCGATGCCGGCCCTTGCGCTTTTCGCTCAGCACGCGAACTCTTCCGGACTCGCCAACCCGGCGATCGTGAAGTAGCGCATGAGCATGGCAGACGTCCCGCCGCCACCGACGGAGACGCCCGCGACGGCAGACCGGCCTTCGCGGCGCTGGCTCTGGCCGGGCGGTCTGTCGGCGCGCCTGCTTGTCCTGACCATCCTGTTCGTGGTCGGCGCCGGGATGCTGGTGCTGCCGGCCACCCTGGCGACCTTCGAGGAGCAGTGGCTGCTCGACCGCATCCGCGCCGCGGAACTGGCCTCGACCATCGCCGAGGCCGACCCTGGCCGGAGAGTCACCGCGCCGGTGCGCCAGCAGATGCTGGAGAACGCCGGCGTCGTCTCCGTGGCCATCCAGACCGACGGCATGCGCCGCCTGATCCTCGCCGCGCCCAGCGACCTGCGCGAGCCCTATCTGGTCGACCTGCGCACCCAGAAGCCGATCAGCTGGATGACCGCGCCGTTCAAGACCATCTTCGGCGGCGACGACCGCATGGTCCGGGTCATCGCCGAGCCGCGCTTCCGCTCCGGCGAGTTCATCGACATCGTCATGCCCGAGCAGCCGCTGAAGGAGGCGCTGCTGGCCTATCTCGGCCGGCTGGTGTTGATCACCCTGTTCGTGTCGCTGGGCGCCGGCCTGGCGGTCTATCTGGCCCTCAACGCCTTCCTGGTGCGGCCGATGCAGAAGATCACCCTGGCCATGGAGCGGTTCCGCGCCGATCCGGAAAACCCCGAAGCCCGGGTCGTGCTCTCCGGCCGCCGCGACGAGATCGGCCGCGCCGAGGCGGAACTCGACCGCATGCAGTCGGACCTGATCGCCGCGCTCAACTCCCGCGCCCGGCTGGCGGCGCTGGGCGAGGCGGTGGCCAAGATCAATCACGACCTGCGCAACATGCTGACCAGCGCCCAGATCGCCTCCGACCGGCTGGCGGCCATCGGCGATCCCAAGGTCGCCCAGGCCATGCCGCGCCTGGAGCGGGCGCTGGACCGCGCCATCACCCTGGCCACCGACGTCATGGCCTATGGCAAGACCATCGAGGCGCCGCCGGCGTTGCAGGTCCTGCCGCTGCAGGCCGCGCTGGACGCCGCCGCCGAGGACGCCGGCCTCAGCGAAAGCGGCGTGCGGCTGGTCGACCGCCTGGAGCCGGAGGTCCGGGTCAGCGCCGACCCCGACCAGTTGCACCGCATCCTCGTCAACCTGCTGCGCAACGCCCGCGAGGCCATGCCCGGCGACGCCGGCGAGGTTCAGGTCGCCCTGCGCGAGGAGAACGGCGCCAGCGTGCTGCGCCTGTCGGACAACGGCCCCGGCCTGCCGGACCGCGCCCTGGCCCACCTGTTCCAGCCGTTCACCGGCTCGGCGCGGCGCGGCGGCACGGGCCTTGGCCTCGCCATCAGCCGCGAACTGGCCCAGGCGCACGGCGGCGACCTGGTGCTGGTCAGGACCGGGCCTGAGGGCACGGTGTTCGAACTGGTCCTGCCCGGCGCGCCGGCGACGCCCGCGCCGGACAAACCGAAGCGGACGCGGAAGAAGAAGACCGAGGCTTAGCTTCCCTCCCCTTCATGAGCTTCCTTGGGGACTGGATATCGTGTCCTGAAGGGACATGA
This sequence comes from Caulobacter sp., assembly GCA_030652755.1. Classification (GTDB taxonomy): domain Bacteria; phylum Pseudomonadota; class Alphaproteobacteria; order Caulobacterales; family Caulobacteraceae; genus Caulobacter. Next base: position 2,830 of record JAUSPV010000172.1, read on the forward strand.
TTTCCTGTCCCCGACCCAGCCCCCGATGACTGTCGGGGACAGCTAACGATGTCCCTGAAGGGACACCGTAAGCAGTCCCCAGCTACTCCGCCGCCCTGGCCACGCCCTCGCGGCGATCATCGGCCGCGCCTTCCAGCACGCCGCCGGGACGGACGATCACGCCGTGCAGACCGGAGTTCTCGCCCCCCGGACCAAAGGTGATCCCCCGGGCCTTCAGCGCCTCGACGACACCCTCGGGATAGCGCTCGGCCTCGCTGGAGAAGCGGTCGCCCTTGGCCACCAGGTTGGGCAGGTTGAACGCCTCCTGCAGCGGCAGCTCCCAGTCGAACACCCCGACCATGGCCTTGAGATTGTAGGACAGGATCGCCGTGCCGCCGGGCGAGCCGAGCGCGGCCACCAGCTTTCCGTCGCGATCCAGCACGATCAGCGGCGCCATAGACGAGCGCGGACGCTTGCCCGGCGCCACGGCGTTGGCGGCCGGCGCGCCGTCGGCCTCGACCGGCGAGAAGCTGAAGTCGGTCAGCTGGTTGTTCAGGAAGAAGCCGCCGACCATCCGCCCCGAGCCGAACACGCTCTCCACCGTGGTGGTCATCGAGACGGCGTTGCCCCAGCGGTCGACGATGACGAAGTGGGAGGTGCCGGCCGGCTCCAGCGTGCGGTCCGGCGCGCGCACCGGCGCGCCGGCCGGAACGCCGGGCTTGGGCGCCGGCCCCGCCCGGTCGCCGACCAGGGCGGCGCGGGCGGCGATGTAGTCAGGGGCCAGCAGGCCCTCGACCGGCGTCCTGGCGAACGGCTCGTCGCCGACGTAGCGGTCGCGGTCGGCGTACATCAGCCGCTCGACCTCGGCCAGCCGCACCCAGGCGATCGGATCGGCGGGCGAACGGTCGGCGATATCGGTGCGCTCCAGCATCATCAGCCCCTGCAGCACGGCCACGCCGCTGGACGGCGGCGGCGCGGTGCAGACGCGATAGACACGGTAGGGCCGGCACAGGGCCGGCGCGCTGCGCGGGCGATAGCTGTCGAGGTCGGCGGCGGCCAGCGTACCGGGCAACGGCGCCTGGCCGGCCCGGGCGGTGATGGCGTCCGCCAGCGGTCCTTCGTACAGGGCATCGGCGCCGCCCTCGGCGAGCATCCGGACCGTCCGTCCGTAGGCGGTGTTTATCAGGCGGTCGCCGGCGACATACCTCGTCCCGTCCGGCTTGGTGAAATAGGCGATGACGTCCGGCGCGGCGTTCTGGGGCACGCGCGGCGAGGCGATCATGCCCGCCAGCCGCGGACTGACGATGAAGCCCTCGTTGGCCAGTCGCTCGGCGTCGGTGAACAGCGAGGCCCAGGGCCGCTTGCCGTGCGTCTTCTGCGCCTCGCCCAGCATGGCCACGGCGCCGGGAACGCCGGTGGCGCGACCGCTGAGCACCGCCTGGACGTAGCCGAGGGGCTTGCCGTCCGGTCCTATGAACATGTCGGCCGTGGCGCCGGCCGGAGCCGCCTCGCGACCGTCGTAGGCGGTCACCTCGCCCGTGCGGGCGTCGAAGTAGATCATGAAGGCGCCGCCGCCCAGGCCGCTGCTCTGCGGCTCGACCAGCCCCAGCACCGCCTGCACCGCCACGGCGGCGTCGGCGGCCGTGCCGCCCTCGCGCAGCACCCTCAGGCCCGCCTCGACCGCCAGCGGGTTGGCCGCGGACACCATGCCCGGCGAGCGGGGGGCCTCGACGGCGGCCGGCGTCGGCGCGCGCTCGGGCAGGAGGGAACAGCCGCCGAGCAGCAGCGCGAGGACGAGAGCAACAGGACGCATGCGAACTCCGCGAAAGGCCGCGCTACAATAGGGATCGCGCCGCGCAGGGAAAGCCCCGGCCATGGACAAGTTCCGGGGGCCGTGCGACTCGAACGGCCATGAGCGCCGCCCGTCCCGGACCCCGCAACCTGATCACCGACGTGCCCGGCCTCGCCGTGGGACAGGCCCAGGACGACAGCGTCCGCACCGGCGTCACCGTCCTCCTGCCCGACAGCCGCGCGGTCTGCGCCGTCGATGTGCGCGGCGGCGGGCCCGGCACCCGCGAGAGCGACGCCCTGTCGCCCGAGGCCCTGTCGGACGAGGTCGACGCCGTCGTCCTGTCCGGCGGCTCGATGTACGGCCTGGCCGCCGGCGATGGCGTGGCCGCCTGGCTGGGCGCGCAGGGGCGCGGCTATCGCGTCTCGCCGCTGCCGGAGGTGCCGCCCTCGCCGATCGTGCCGGCGGCGATCCTCTTCGATCTGGGCAACGGCGGCGACAAGCGCTGGGGGCTGGAGCCGCCCTATCGCCGGCTGGGCATCGCCGCCGCGGAGGCCGCCGGACCGGCGTTCGAGCTGGGCCTGGCCGGGGCCGGGTACGGGGCCAAGGCCGGAGCCTTGAAGGGCGGCACGGGTTCGGCCTCCATCGTCACCCCGGACGGCTACGTCGTCGGCGCCCTGGCGGCGGTCAACAGCCTGGGCTCGGTGGTCGGCGGCGACGGGCTGACCTTCTGGGCCGCGCCGTTCGAGATCGACGGCGAGTTCGGCGGCCGTTCGCCGGCGGGACTGTCGATCGGACCGGACGACTGGGGCCTGGCCAAGGGCGCGCCGGCGGTCCGTGAGAACACCACCATCGCCTGCGTGGCCACCAACGCGACCCTGACTCCCGTGCAGGCCCGCCGCGTGGCGATCATGGCCCAGGCGGGCCTGGCCCAGTCCATCCGGCCAGTCCACTCGCCCTTCGACGGCGACGTGGTCTTCGCGCTGTCGACCGGACAACTCGACCTGGGGCCCACGCCGGAGCGGATGGTCATGCGCATCGGCGCCCTGGCCGCCGACTGCCTGGCCCGGGCCGTGGCGCGCGGCGTCTACGAAGCCGTGGCCTTCCCCGGAATCGGCGTTCCCGCGTGGCGCGACCTGTCCAAGGTTCAATGACCCGTGGTATCTGAGCCATGCTGCGGGCCGCGCCCTTAGCTTACGGAGGGCTCAGATCATGCGTTCCACCCCGACGATTTCCCGCATCGCCCTGGCCAGCGTCGCCATCGCCGGCGCCGCGGCGGCCGCGCCGCCCGCCACCAAACAGGTGGTCACCGGTCCGGTGGCCACCTACTGGATGAGCGCCCAGACCTCCAGCGGCATGACCATGGGCGGCGGCGCGCCGTCGCTGTCCTCGATGATGGGCATGGGCCGCGGCGGCAATGTCGCCAGGACGCTGACGCTCCAGCTCGGCTCGGCTCGCAGGCCGACGGGCGAGCCCTCGGCCGAACACCTGCCGCCCGCCGCGTTGAAGGCCGGCGCCACGCTGCCGCTGGTCACGCCCAGGGCCCAGCCGCGGGTCGAGGCCCGCGAAGAGCCGGGCATGCCTCAGTCCTACGAAAAGCCGCGCGGCAGGATGCTGATCTACTGGGGCTGCGGCGAGCGGGCCCGGCCCGGCCAGCCGATGGTCTTCGACTTCGCGAAGATGGCCGACGGCCAGATGCCGGCCGGCTACAGCCAGCTGATGAACAGCCTGCAGGTCAGCGCCATGCAGCCGCCCTCGCCGTCGCGGCACGCCACCTACGGCGAATGGCCCAACGAGAAGACCCGCACCACCGTGCCCGGCGACGGCTCCCTGCTCGGCCCGCACACCATCAAGGGCAACTACAGCCCGCAGATGCAGTTCGTGATGGCCCAGGGCCAGGACTTCCTGCCCGCCGTCCAGATGACCACCAACCGCAAGAACCCGACGGGCTCGTTCCAGCTCGGCTGGCAGCCTGTGGCCGGTGCGACCGGCTACATGGCCTCGACCATGGGCGGCGGCGGAGATGGCGAGACCTTCGTCATCTGGAGCTCCAGCGAGGTGCAGAGTCTGCTGTTCGCCCTTCCCGACTACCTGCGCCCCGCCGACGTCAGCCGCCTGCTGGCCAACAAGGCCCTGATGGCGCCGACCCAGACCAGCTGCGCGGTGCCCCGCGAGGTCGTCGAGACGGCGCCGCAGTCGATGTACCAGTTCGTGGCCTGGGGCGGCGAAAGCAACTTCACCTACCCGCCGCGCCCGGCCGATCCGAAGATGGCCTGGAACATCGAGTGGACGGTGAAGGTCCGCTACCGTTCGGCGACGGGCGGCATACTGGGCATGGAGAGCCCCTACGGCGCGGGCATGGGCGAGGACGAGGCCGACGACCGCCCTCCCGCCGATGGTGGACGGCCGCCCGCCAAGCCGAAGAAGCCCAAAGGCACGGACATCCTGCGGGGCCTCGGCGTACCCATCCCGGGCGGTCTCTAGGCCCCGTCGGGGCGCGTCGGCGGCGGCCGGAAAAAACCGCCGCGGGCCGCTTGCCTTTCGCCAAGAGCCCGACTAGGTTCCGCGCCCTCGCCGGAGCCCTACAAGGCCCCCGGCGCAGTGCGCGCCCGTAGCTCAGCTGGATAGAGCATCAGACTACGAATCTGAGGGTCGGACGTTCG
>JAUSPV010000190.1 GCA_030652755.1 Caulobacter sp.
CCCTCTCCACCGCCCTCCGGGCGGTCCCCCTCCCCCAAGTGGGGGAGGAAAGATCAGGTCGCCGCCAGAGCAAAGCTGGCCTTCAAGATATCAGGACGCGTCCGCCTGGGCGCTTCCCGCCAAGCGTCACTCAACCCTCACCCCGGCGAGATCATCTTCTCCGGGCGCACGGCCTCGTCGAACTCGGCGTCGGTGAGATAGCCCCCGCCGACGGCTTCCTCGCGCAGGGTGGTGCCGTTCTTGTGGGCCGTCTTGGCGATCTTGGCGCAGGCGTCGTAGCCGAGCTTGCCGTTGAGGGCCGTGACCAGCATCAGCGAGTTGTCCAGGCCGCGCTTGATGTTGTCCTCGCGCGGCTCGATGCCGACCACGCAGTTGTCGGTGAAGCTGATCGCCGCGTCGGCCAGCAGCCGGACCGACTGCAGGAAGTTGTAGGCCATCACCGGGTTGAAGACGTTCAGCTCGAAGTGGCCGCTGGCGCCGGCGAAGGTCAGCGTGGCGTGGTTCCCGAACACCTGGGCGCAGACCATGGTCAGGGCCTCGCACTGGGTCGGGTTGACCTTGCCCGGCATGATCGAGCTGCCCGGCTCGTTCTCCGGCAGGCTCAGCTCGCCCAGGCCCGAGCGGGGGCCCGAGCCCAGGAAGCGGATGTCGTTGGCGATCTTGAACAGGCTGGCGGCCACGGTGTTGATGGCGCCGTGGCTGAAGACCATGGCGTCGTGGGCGGCCAGGGCCTCGAACTTGTTGGGGGCGGTGGTGAAGGCCAGGCCCGTGATGCCGGCGATCTTCTCGGCCACCATCTCGGCGAAGCCGACGGGGGCGTTCAGGCCCGTGCCGACGGCGGTGCCGCCCTGGGCCAGCTCCATCAGGGCCGGCAGGGTCATCTCGATGCGCTTGATGCCGTTCTCAACCTGCTGGGCGTAGCCGCCGAACTCCTGGCCCAGCGTCAGCGGGGTGGCGTCCTGGGTGTGGGTGCGGCCGATCTTGATGATGTGCTGCCAGGCGTCGCTCTTGGCCTTCAGCGCCGCGTGCAGGTGCTTCAGCGCCGGCAAGAGGTCGTGGACCACCTGCTCGGCGCAGGCGACGTGCATGGCCGTCGGATAGGTGTCGTTCGACGACTGGCTCATGTTGACGTGGTCGTTGGGGTGGACGGGCGTCTTGGAGCCCATCTCGCCGCCCAGCATCTCGATGGCGCGGTTCGAGATCACCTCGTTGGCGTTCATGTTCGACTGGGTGCCGGACCCGGTCTGCCAGACCACCAGCGGGAAGTGGTCGTTCAGCTTGCCTTCGATGACCTCGTTGGCGGCGGCGACGATGGTCTCCGCCAGCTTGGCGTCCAGCTTGCCGAGGTCGCGGTTGGTCTCGGCGGCGGCGCGCTTGACGATGCCCAGGGCCCGGACGACCGGCAGTGGCTGCTTCTCCCAGCCGATCTTGAAGTTGCCCAGGCTGCGCTGCGACTGCGCGCCCCAGTAGCGGTCGGCGGCGACTTCGATGGGGCCGAAGGTGTCGGTCTCGGTGCGCGTCTTGGTCATGGTGTTTCCCGGGGCGTCAATGTCCGGGCTGGTTTAGCCGCCAGAGCCGGAACCGCAAGGGCGTGATGGCGCCATGAGGGGCCTCATGCTATCCTAGCCATCTGTATGGCTAGGAGGCCGTCGTGAAAGTCAGTGTCTTTGACGCCCGCAATCGCTTCTCCGAGCTGATCGACGCCGCCGAGCGCGGGGAAGACGTGATCGTGACCAGACGCGGTCGACCCGTCGTTCGGTTGACGCCGGTCAACGTAGTCGAGCGACGCCGGGATGAGACCATGGCGGCGCTTGCTCGGGCCGAACGCATCGCCGCCGCCGTGGAAGAGAGCATGGGCCGACCCTTCACGCACGACGAACTGATGGCGGCGCGCGACGACGGTCGCCGCTGAGCCATGGCGCTGGTCATCGACAGCTCCTTCATGGTTGCCCTGGTCGTGTCCGAGGAGCACTCGGCCTTCGCTCGTGCCCGCTTGAGGGACCTTGCGGGCGAGCCGCGTGTCGCCCCCGCCCTGGTCGTGTGGGAAACGGCGAACGTGCTCTGGCGCAAGACGAGGCGGGCGGAGATCAGCGGCGCCCAACGGCGGGAGATGCTGGAGGCCCTGCAAGACTTTCGGACAGATCTTGAGCCCCCGGCTCCTGAGACCACCCTGGCGCTTTCAGCCTTCGCCGACCTGCATGACCTGACGGCCTACGACGCCGCCTATCTCGAGATGGCGCTGCGTCTGGATTCGCCGCTCGCCACGCTCGACAAGCGGCTCACGCGCGCCGCCCTGGCGGAAGGACTGACCGTCCACTCTCCCTTCGCATGACCGACGCAGGCTGGACCTCCCACGGCAAGGTGCGGGCGCGTGAGTACGGCGGCGTGTTCGAGATCGTCGTCGACGGCCTGACCACCCAGGCCAAGTACTACAAGCCGCTGATCTACGAGTTCTTCCGCAAGGAATGGCGGGGGTCGCGGCCGGCCTGGGGCGACTTCGGCGTCGAGATCTACATGGACTACGAGGGCGACCCGCCCTGGCTGGACCTCGACAACCTGGCCAAGGCCATCCTCGACGCGATCAAGGGATACGCCTTCCACGACGACGCCCAAGTGGCCCGCCTGCTGGTCGAGCGGCGGCCCGGCGACCGCGAGCGGATCACCGTGCGGGTGACGCCGCTCGCTTCGACCGGCGTTCGAAGGCCGTGACCGCGACGGTGGCGTAGCCGACGAGCATGAAGGCGCCGTAGCGGCCGATGCTGACCGGATTGAGGTCCGGCAGCAGATCGGTGAGCTTGAGCGCGGTCAGGGCGCCCAGGAGCAGTCCGGGCGCGATGTAGAGCGCCAGCGCCAGCGGGCGCTGCCGGCGGGGCAGGCGGCGCAGGCGCAGCGCGCCGTGAAAGACCAGGGTCACCGCCACCGCCGCCAGGAAGGCGTTGGCGGCGTAGAACCAGAAGGCGCTCTCGAGCAGCTGGGGTCCGAAGGCCACGTAGTAGGCGGTCGCCGCCGCCCAGACGACCAGACCCGTCAGACCAAAGACCAGACCGTCCTGTTTTGACACGATAGGCACCCCACGCAGCCAGTTCCTACCCTCGCTCTGCGAACGGCGTGCCGTCAGGGGTCTTTTCGTCGCGGCCCCGGAAAGCTGTGGATGACCGGTCCGGCGCCTTCAGGCGGTCAGCTGGCCCAGGGGTAGATAGCGCCCCAGAGCGCCAGCACCACCGAGAAGGCGGCGAAGATCAGCGCCGTGGCGGTGAATCGCAGCTTGCGACCCAGGGTCCAGCTGTCGACCCGCCGTCCGCCCCGCCAGACCAGCGGCAGCAGCACCAGGTTGGCGGCCGACAGGATGGTCGCCACCAGGGCGCAGGACGAGGCCGTCAGCAGCCAGCCGCCCGGCCAGTCGAAGAAGATCGCGGCCACGTCGCCGGTCTTGCCCAGCCAGACGCCCGCCGTGACCGCGGCCAGCAGCCACAGCGCCGACTGGGTGTTCTGGATCAGGCTGACGCGGCGTTGCATCGGCGTCTCGCGATAGTCCCGCAGCCGCATGCGCAGTCCCACGCCGCACAGGGTCGCCAGGGAGGCGATCAAGGTCAGCAGACCCAGGTTGGTGAACCAGCCCATGGCGCCGAAGACGCCGACCCGCTGGTAGGCGTTCGCGCCGTGGCCGGGGATGTAGCGGACGGCGCGGCCATTGTTCATCTCGAAAGCCAGGGTGCGCCAGCCGTCCGCCTGGCGGAACTGACCGGTCGTCCCCACCGGGATCCAGCGCGAGGTCCCGTTGCGGCCGGAGATCACCAGCACGCCAGCATCGGTGACCCGAACCTCGACCCGGCCGTTGACGAGGCCGATCAGCCTTTCCAGGCCGTGGAAGGCGCGACGATCGGCGACGTACTGTCCCTGGAAGGCCGAGGCGTTGGCCTTGAGCCACTGCGATCCCGGCGCGGGCAGGGTCGGCGCCGGGCCGTAGAAGCGCTGCACGATCCGGCCGGCCAGCTCGGCGGTCAGGCGTTCGCCAGACTCGCCATTGGCGGCGATGAAGACGCCCAGGCCCAGCTCGGGCACGAGGATCATCGAGGACCGGAACGACAGCAGCGCGCCGTCGTGGCCCCAGCCCGTCCGGCCGCCGGGCAGCGGGAAGGCCAGGAAGCCGCGGGCGGGTCCGGCGACTCCGGGGTGGGGCCGCCACTGCGGCGTACGGAAACCGGCGGCGGTTCCGGGATTGTAGATGACCGCGCTGTCCAGCGTCCCGCCGTTCAGGATCATGGTCATGTAGCGGGCCATGTCGGCCGCCGTGCTCGAGGCGCCGCCAGCCGGCGCGCCGTGGGACGTGAACTCGTAAGGCCGCTTGCGCCAGCCGGCGCCGGTCCAGAAGAACCCGTCCGCGACATCGGCGGCGAGCGATGCCGGCATGGGCGCCGGCAGGTCCGGCCGGGCCGGGTAGGGGTCGCGGAAGGTGGTGCGGGTCATGCCCAGCGGGCCGGTGATGTCCCGCTCGATGATCCGCTCGAACGGCTGCTGCGAGACATAGGCCAGGGCCGCGCCGGCGAGGTTCACCCCGTAGTTGGAGTAGGCCGGCGTCGTGCCCGGTTCGAACACACGGCGGGGCCGTTCCTGGCGCAGATAGACCAGCTGAGGCCGGACACGGGCGGGGTCGCGCTCGAACAGCTGGCCCAGGGCCCGGTCCTCGAAGCCCGGGGTATGGGTCATCAGGTCGCGGACCCGCACCGGGGTGGTGAAGCCCTGGTCGCGGACCTGGACCTGTTCGGGCAGATACAGGTTGATCGGGGAGTCCAGCCGCATGCGGCCGGCCTCGACCTCGCGCATCACCGCGATCCAGGTGAAGGTCTTGGAGATGGAGGCGAGGCGGAACAGGGTGCGGTCCGGGTCGACCGGCCGCGCGGTCGGCTGGAGTTTCGCGAAGCCATAGCCCTTCTTGAGCACCGTCTGGCCGTTCTGGACCACGGAGACGGTGACGCCCGGGATGTGGTCAGCGTCGATCGCGTCGCGGATGACGCCGTCGACGAAGGCTTCGAGCTCGGGACCCGGCAGGGGCGTCACGCCCGGGATGACGACCGGCGTCGGGACGGCCGGCGCGGGGGTGACGGCTGCGGTCGGCGGGGCGCGGGGCGCGGGGATGGGAGAGGGCGCGGGGGCCTGGGCCGAGCTGACGGTCGACAGGCCGAGAAGGCAGACGAGCGCTGCCGCGGCGACGGCTCTGGAAAGCAAGCGCACAGACGTTTCCCCAAGGGCGGATATGACACCCCTCTTAGGACGGATCGTTCCGCGGTTCAAAGCCCGCTCGCGGCGGGCCGCCGATTTCCGTTCAGGGGACGCGAACGCCCGCGACGCCCTTCGGGAACGGCATCATCGACAACATCAGCCGCAGGTCCGGGCCGATGAAGGCCTGGGGTTCGGAGGGCGGCCCAAGCCCCAGGTCGGCCTCCTTGCGGGCCACGCAGGCCTGGATGGCCGGGGGCAGGGCCGGGAAGGACCTTGTCTTGCCCACCGATTGCAGGAAGCAGTCGTCGAAGAAGGGATAGACGTCGTCGGTGCTGCAGCCGAACGAGCTGCGGTCGGGGCGGGCGGCGGTGACCACCATCCGTTGCGGCCCCTGCAGGTAGGGCACGAACACGCCCGAGAAACAGGCCGAGATGATCACGATCGCCGGGCGGTCGGCGCAAGCCTCGTCCACCAGCAGACCCATCTCGCCCGGCGACAGCACGTAGGGCCGGCCGAGGACGTCGAGCACCACGCCCGTGGGGTTGCCGTGCGAGGTGTAGTAGATCAGGCAGCCGCCCTTGACCTTCGCGGTCGACGACTTGACGGCGTCCAGCATCGACTGGGCGGTCAGTCGCTGGGGCTTCGGCGTCTCGTAGCGGTCGGGCCGGGTCGAGAACTGGATCATGTTCTCGGGCTTGAAACCCAGCGCCAGCAGGGTCGCGGCGACATCGCGCCGGGCGTTGTCGAAGGCCTCGGTCGAGCGACCGTCGCCCGAGCGCCAGTCGCCGGCCACCACCACCGCCGACCAGTCGTTGAAGGGGCTCGTGGGCGGCGTCTGGGCGAAGGCGGCAGAGGCGGCGAGCGCCGCGATCAGTCCGACAATGACGCCGAGCCCCCGCCCCATGACCTCTCTCTATCCCTTGAACCGGGCGAACGGCGTCGGCATCGCCGTGCCCGTGGCCCGCGCCAGGGTGCGCCCCTGGTCATCGAGCAGTTCGCCCTCGGTGAAGGCGATGGTCTTGCCCCAGCGGACCACCCGGCCGATGCCGCGGATGGAGCCGGGCTGGGCGGGGCGGAAGAAGCTGGTCTTCATCTCCACGGTCGGCGCGACGGCGGTCATGCCGGAGGCGACCATGCAGGCGACGCTCATGCACTCGTCCAGCATGGCGCAGAGGTAGCCGCCCTGGATCTGCTTCATCGGATTGGTCAGCTGCTCGGTGGCCTCGAAGGCGACCTCGACCTCGCGGTCGGCCTGGCTGACGCGGACCATGCGGAAGCCGAGCAGCTGCGAGCCGGGCGGCTGGCGCTTTGTCCCGGTGAAACGGGCCAGCAGTTCCTCGTCGGTGAAGCTTTTCGGCTCCTCGGTCGTCGTCTCGCTCAAGGCCGCCTCACTTCTTGCGGAACTGGTCGAGGGAAACGACCTTGGGGCCGTCGTCGGGCGGCGGCGTCTCGTCGTCCCCGCCCTCCTCGGCGGCCTCCGCCGGCGCCGGCTCGGCCTCGGGCGGCGGCTCGAACTGCAGGCCGAACTGGACGTAGGGGTCGAAGAAGCGGGTCACGGCCGCGTAGGGCACCGACAGACGCCTGGGCGAGCCGCCGAACTTCAGGGTCACGGTGAAGAAGGTCTCGCCCGGCGCCAGGTCCCAGTACTGGTGCTGCAGGACGATGGTCATTTCCTCCGGGTACTTGGACAGCACCTCGATCGGCCCCGAGACGCCCGGCGCCTTGGTGCGGAAGGTGATGTAGAAGTGGTGATCGCCGGGGATGCCGCCAGGCGCGGCCGCCACGCGGAGGGCGGCCTTGACCACGCCCCTCAGGGCGTCCTGGGCCATGGCTTCGTAGTTCATCTGATCGTTGGGAGGCGTCGCGTCGGCCATGAGTCACTTGCTGCGGAAGAGGCCGTCGCACGGTAGCCTGTCAGCGGGGCCTCGCAAAGGCGCCGCGGCGCGGGCGGGGACATGCACGGCTTCGCCGCCTCACGGGCGTTGACCTGTGAAGGTTGGGGAGGTGGTGCGGAGCGCTCCGGGTTCGCCCCGGAAGTCTGTGTGTGAACGTGCGAACTGGAGAAACCCAAAGCGCTCCGCGAAGTTTC